>NZ_SMMF01000942.1:0-95839 GCF_009711355.1 Roseibium sp. RKSG952
CAGCTTCTCGAACGATGCCCCGCATCGTCCTTCGAAACTTGCTTGGCCGAACCGGCTGAAAACCGGGTCAAGAGGGTTAATCATTCGGGCTGTTGGTATAATGCGTCACGGGACCGGATGCGCGTCGTACTGTCCGTGTGTCCGGTAGCGCTCCAGATAGCTTGGCAGGATGGCGGCAAGCGTTGTCGGCTCAAGCCCCATGCCTTCAAGCGTCCGGTTGTCGGCTTTCGCTGTTTCGGAAACGATATTGTCGGACCTCAAAAGCGCGACCTGATCCGCGGTCAGCGGTGCGCCCGGCACCATCTGCAAGATCCGTCCCATGACGCTTGCGACCGGGAACGGCAAAGGCGCCAGCAGACGGCGGCGTTGGGTGATCTCCATCATCAGTTCAAGGCAGTCCTTGAATGTCTTGATTTCCGGTCCGCCAAGTTCGTAGGTGGCACCGGATTTCAGCTCGCCATCAACCGACTTGGCAATGGCTTCCGCAACATCGACGACATAGACCGGCTGGAATTTGGTTTGTCCGCCACCGATGAGCGGCAGGGCAGGGGCCAGCCGCGCCATGCTGGCAAACTTGTTGAAAAAGTCGTCTTCCGGGCCGAAGACGATGGAAGGCCGGTGGATAACGCTGCCGGGTAGCGTTTCGAGAATGCCGGCTTCGCCTTCTGCCTTGGACCGGGCATAGGCGGATTTCGAGTTGGCATCGGCGCCGATGGCCGAGACATGCACCACGGAGGAGAGGCCCGCTGCGCGGGTGGCTTCTGCGATTGCCCTTGGTCCGAAAGACTGGATGGCATCGAAGGATTGTTTGCCGCTCGGAGCCAGGATGCCGACGCAGTTCACA
Source organism: Roseibium sp. RKSG952 (assembly GCF_009711355.1). Lineage (NCBI taxonomy): Bacteria > Pseudomonadati > Pseudomonadota > Alphaproteobacteria > Hyphomicrobiales > Stappiaceae > Roseibium > Roseibium sp. RKSG952. The sequence continues at coordinate 845 of NZ_SMMF01000942.1, forward strand.
ACGGCATCAGCCCCCAGAACGGCGCGCTCCACAGACCAGCGATAGCGCAGATTTGCCTGAACCGGCATGATCTGGCCGGGCAATCCCAAAGGCTGGAGATGCTCGGCAAGGTCTGGCCGCCGCACTGCCGCACGCACGCGGTATCCCCGCTGGGCAAGGGCCTGGACCACATAGCGGCCAACGAATCCGGATCCGCCAAACACGGTGACAAGTTTACCGTTATATCCCCTGGCCATATCTGTGCCCTCTGTCGCGTCAAAAAAGTCGCGGCTCTCCCGCCGTCGTCAGCTCGTCTCTTAGCCGGTTGATGTCGGCCTGTGAAGGGCTGCCTGTTGAAGAATGGAAAACTCTGCCATTAGGTGATTGACAAGTCTGTGACTGCCCCTTAGAAGCCCCTCTCACAGCCCAGGTGGCGGAACTGGTAGACGCGCTAGCTTCAGGTGCTAGTGCCCTTACGGGCGTGGAGGTTCGAGTCCTCTCCTGGGCACCAATTCCCCTCAGGCAAATGTCTGAGAAAATAAAGAAACCGGCCATTGGCCGGTTTTTTTGTTTTGGACGTTGGCGGAAGCGGATCCGGGATCATGGCCAGCGTACCAGGTCGAGGTCGCCGTTCTCGTTGCTGACGTCCGGCTTGGAGCGTTTGAATTCGTGTCACACATCGCTGATTGATCACTGCTGCCTTTCATTGGCAGAGTGAGGGCACTATTGCCTGTAATCTCTTCACTCACCCAACTGGCGAGCCAGCATTTTCCGGACCCAACTTGCCGTGGCTGGAGCATGGGGCGATCATGACGGAGCGCAGGTTTGCAGGGTAGGGTGATCAAGAATGCAGACACTTAACATAATCGGAGCCGGGAAGGCCGGATCCGCACTTGGTCTCGTACTGGCTGGCTCCGGGGTGCAGGTCCGGTCGATCCTGAGCCGTTCGTCCGCGTCGTCCGAACGCCTCGCCGGTCTGTTGGGGCAGGGGCATGTGGTGGACGAGATCGCAGATCTGGAACCTGCCAATCTGACGATGATCGCAACCGGCGACGATGCCCTGGCTGCGGTTGCGTCCAGCCTCGCCGAGAGCGCACCGTTTCAGGGTGACCGGTCAGTCGTTTTTCATGTCTCGGGAGCCGTCTCCTCTGCGGTTCTGGCACCTCTGTCCGGTCGTGGGGCAGCTGTTGCGAGCATCCACCCGGTTCAGACCTTTTCCAGCCCGAAAGCCGATGCCTCCCGTTTCGCGGGTACGTGGTGTGGAATCGAGGGGGATGAGGCCGCTCGTGCCGTCTTGAGGCCGGTGTTCGAGCGGGCCGGCGCACGCTGCTTTGACGTCTCAAGTGAAGGCAAGGGCCTCTATCACGCAGCGGCGGTGATTGCGTCGAACTACCTGTTTGCTTTGATCGAGGCCAGTTTCCGCTGCTATGAGGCTGCCGGTTTGGACCGGAAGCTGGCTGCGGAAGTTGTCAGGCCGATCCTTCACGCGACGGTGGACAATGCACTCGACCTTGGGCCGGCACAGGCTCTATCAGGTCCGATCGCACGCGGTGACCACGGCACGATTGAAAAGCATCTTGCAGCGCTGCAATCGGTAGCGCCTCCCGTTCCAGAGTTGTATCGGGTCATGGGCGCGCTTGCGCTGGAGTTGTCAGCAGAAAAAGGGGGCGCTGCAACGGAAGATCTTGCTCGGATCAAGGAGTTGCTGGCTTCAAGGAAAGCCTGACTGGAATACTGTCAGGGTTCCGGAACAGGGACAGGTCTGCCCCTACGGAATCATGACCCTACGCAATTGTGACCATATTGCAACGGCGCCCGGATGTGTGCGGTGCAACCGTAATAAAACTTGAATATTAAAGTCATGCATGATGGTTTGCGCGCCAAAGCGGTAGCCAGGCAGAGTGCAGTCGAGCCACCGTAACTTATTCAAATATATTGGAATTGGGGGCTCGATATGGTGTCGAGAAAGCTCGCGCTGTCGCTGATGGCGGGATTTGTGGTCATGCCGGCACAGGCGCAGGAAGCCGAACCGGCCGCAGCGCAGCAGGTCGAGGACGGCAGCTATCTTCTGGACACGATCATCGTCACGGCAAACCGTACAACCAGCGACATTGCAACTGTTGCGCAGTCGGTGATCGTTATCGATGAGCAGCAGATCGAGGAAGTCCGCTATGGATCGAATGATCTGGCAGACATCATCTCGTCCCTTGTTCCCGGCTATCAGCCGTCGAACCAGACCATTTCCGGGGCTGCTGAAACTTTTCGGGGCCGAAGTGTCCTGATCATGGTTGACGGTGTTCCCAGGAACACGCCGCTTCGCGACAACTCCCGTGTTCTTTCATTGATCGACATTGACACGATCGAGCGCATTGAAGTCGTGAATGGTGCGTCAAGCCTTTATGGCGCAGGCGCGACCGGTGGAACGATCAACATTATCACCAAACGCGGAACGAGCGAAAAGCCGGTTGTATCCCTGCGGACCGAGCTGAGCGCGTTTACGGAAAATCCGGGTGAATCGTTGTCACCGAGCGCCAATCTCAATATTGAGGGGCGAAAAGACAAGTTCGACTATTTCCTCAGTGTTTCCGGCCAGCTCAGTCAAAATGCCTATGATGGGTACGGAAATGAAATGCCATCCGATGCCTTGCTCGGCCAAGGCAGCAGTGACCACGCAAAACAGTTCAATCTCTTCGGCGGCGTTGGCTATGAAAACGGATCACGCCGGTTCGATGTGACCGCCGACTGGACGTACTTTCGGCAAGATCCGGACTATCTGACCGATTATTCGACAAGTCCGGTCTCACCCGACTACGGCACGGATTACTACGGCGATCCGGCAGAAGAGAACTCTCAATATTTCACGGCGACCTTCAGCGAAGCGGCTTTCCCGCTGGGTGCATTGGAGATCAAGACGTTCTTCAATCATATGGAAAAGACGTCTCCGTTTTCACAATACGATCCGATTGCGAACCATACAGTGTACACTGTCGGCGGTTCCACCGACTTCAACCAAACAAAACTGGTTTCTGATCGTGCCGGTGTCACCACAACAGTCAATTCGGAGCTGGATAAAATATTCGAAGGTGCTGGGGTTACTTGGGGGGCGGAATACGTTTTCGATCACACCCGGCAAGAGTTTGTAGATGGTGTCGATGCAATCGCGCCGATGACCCAAAACCAGATCGCGGCATTTGCTCAATTGGAAGTGCCTTTGCACGAACGTGTCCGGGTTCAAGGTGGCGCAAGGTTCGATCAGTTCTTTTTGACCGTAGATGATTTTACACGCCCTACTTATTACACTTCAGCGTATAAAGAGCAGGGTTTTGTGGGTGTCGTCCCTGCTGTTGATGTAACAGGTGGCTTCTTCACTTATAATTCGCCGACTTTCAATGCTGGTGTCGTGGTCGATTTAACCGAATATATGCAGGCCTTTGCCAATTTTTCTCAAGGTTATTCCTTGACCGATATCGGAGCCTACACACGGCGTGCAGGTACGAACACGGGTAAAGAAGCATTTGCCGTGATCGAATACGGATTAAGATCGATAGACTACAGCGACATCGCGCCAGACCCACAGATCGTCAACAACTACGAGATTGGCTTGCGTGGAGATTGGGGGCAATTCCGCGGAATGGTAACCGGCTACATCTCAACTTCCGAAGACGGCACTGTATTTGATCCAAGCGATAATCAGGTCTCGCAACAGGAAGAGCAGATCTGGGGTGCCGAAGTCACTGCCGAGTATGATGTAATCGATACGCTCACAATCGGAGGCGTCTTTTCCTACACGGATGGACTTTATGATGGTGACGGCACAGGAGGATTGAACTCCCGCATTCCGTACGGCCGCGTTCCAAGTACATTCAAGACCAATCTGTATGGTGAATGGCAGTTGCCACATGACTTCGTTGCGCGTGGTGAAATTGAACACTTCTCCGGGCGAAACGCCAATACGGACGAAGAGAAAGAGCTGAAGGGTGCGACGCTCGTCAACGTCGGCCTGACCCGGGATTTCGGCAAGGCGGGGGCGTTTGCCTTGTCGGTCCGCAACGTGTTTGACACAGACTACATCAATCCGACGGCAACGGCTTTGCGCGGTTATGATGTCGCGGGGCAGGGCCGGACCATCGCGTTGACCCATACCATCCGTTTCTGATCCCTTGATCCCAAGCGCCACGGTTTCTTTGGAGACCGTGGCGTTTTCCTGTTGAGGCCTGCCAAATGACCGAGCGCCAAGCGACTGCCGCAAACGAGCCTACCGCACCAACCGCGCCCCAAGCGGCTGGAGACGGAATTCGCGGGCAGATCCCGTTGTTCGTGACCCTCTCGGGGCTCTATCTGGCGCAAGGCATTCCGACCTATCTGATTGCGGCGGCCCTCCCGCCGGTCCTGCGGGAATATGGTGTGTCGCGCAGCGCCATCGGTTTCTTCTCGCTCTTGATGTTGCCGCTGGTCCTGAAATTTCTCTGGGCTCCACTGATTGACCGGTTCCGGCTGTTGCCCATCGGACACCGGCGCGGCTGGATTGTTCCGATGCAGCTGGTGACGGCCACCGGCATCGCCGCAATGGCGTTTGTCGAGCCGACCGACGTCATGGGCCTGTTTGCAATCTGCACCGTTCTGGCAGTCGCCATGTCAACGCAGGACATCGCGACTGACGGTTATGCCACGCAGAAGCTGACAGAAAGGACCCGAGGCATCGGCAATGCCTGCCAGGGAGGGGCGGTTGCCTTCGGTGTGGTGATCGGCGGAACCCTGTCGCTGGTTCTGTTTGAAACCTTCGGCTGGACCGCGACGCTTCTCTTCGTGGCCGGATTGAGCCTTTTGCCGCTCTTTGTGACCCCTCTCATGCGGGAGGCCGGAGCGGCTGAAGAAGATGGCTTGATGCTGCAAACACGCCAGATCCCCTCCAGGCCGTCCTTGCGGGCCTTTTTCAGGCGGCCGGAAGCGGTGCGGATCCTGATTGTTGCGCTGGTGTTTCGGGCAAGCGAGGGCCTGGTCAAGGCGATGGAAGGGCCGTATCTGGTGGATGCGGGCCTGCCGCTCTCCTGGATCGGTTATCTGTCCGGAGCATCCGCCGCCACTGCCGGGATCATCGGCTCGGTGCTTGCGGTTGCCCTGATCAAATGGCAGGGCACGGAAAAGGCGCTCCTGACCCTCGGCACGCTCAGAACACTGTGTTTCGGCCTGTTCGCGTTTCATGCGCTCGGTTGGGTCGATGGCATTGCGCCGGTCATGTCGGCTGCGGGTTTCCAGACCTTTATCCGCTACATGGAAATCGTGGTTCTTTATTCCCTGTTCATGTCGGTGGCCTCCAGGGACCAGCCCGGAACCGATTTTACCATCCTCGCCTGCGCCCAGCTGATCGTCTATCTGATCGGGTCAAGCCTTTCGGGCATGATCGCGGACCGGGTCGGCTATGACATGTTGTTCGTGATTGCCGCTGTCTTGTCCGGCCTGGCGGTTCTGCTGACGGGCAAGATTTTGGCCCTTCCCATTCGAGAGAACGTGAACTCTGAAATATCGGGGGTTGAAAACCGATAGCGAATTGGTGAAAACAGCGATGAAATTTGGAGTGTAAGTCTCAACAATCCGCCAATCGCAAACCGCATCGGGAATTTCTTGAAGCGATTACCGCCGATCAGCCAGGAGCCTTGACGCATGAAGAAACGGTCCATCGCCGGGGCGATCCTTGCAGCGCTGCTTGCACAGGAGGTTGCGGCCGGGCAGTCAGACGGACTGTCCATTCAGCTGAACAAGGCCGAAACGGTCGGTGATGCCTGCCGGGTGACGTTGGTCGTGCAGAACGGCATTGGTGCACCGGTGGAAGCCCTTGGGCTCGATCTGGTGTTGTTCGACCAGTCGCAGACGGTGTCCAGTTATGCAGCGGTCGATATCGGAGCCCTCCCGGCAGGCAAGACGCGGGTGCGCCAATACGATGTTGCCAAGGACGGCTGCGGCAATGTCTCCCGTGTCCTCGTCAACGATGTCAGGGCCTGCGAAATCAGCGGCGCCCAGAGCCCGAAATGCGCCGAGGCCCTCACACTCCAGTCCGCAATTGAAATCGATCTGATTTTTTAAGGCATAGGCCCCATGACCGCATTTCCAGCTTTTCTTCATCCGATTGCCGGTCTGGTGGACCAGGGCGGTCCGATCGTGGCAATTCTCCTGGGGCTGTCCCTTGTGGCGGTTGCCCTGATCATTGCCAAGGGGCTGCAATTTGCCGCCGCTGGTGTCGGAAGACACGGGCAGGCGCAAAAGGCGCTCGACCTGTGGCAGCGCGGGGATCTTTCAGGCGCTCAGGCGGCGGTCGACGGTTCCAGATCGGTCATGTCGGGCGTGATGGGCAAGCTGGTCCGCGCCGAAAGCATCGATGCGTCCGAGACCAAGGCTCTTCGTGAAGACATTGAACGGGTCTGCAATGTGGAGATCAACAAGCTGCGCGCCTACTTGCGCCCGCTCGACATGATTGCACAAACTGCCCCCTTGATCGGGCTGCTCGGCACGGTTCTGGGCATGATCGAGGCTTTTCAGGCCATGCAGGGGGCCGGAGCTGCCGTCGATCCGTCGGTTCTCGCGGGCGGGATCTGGGTCGCGCTGATGACAACCGCGGTCGGGCTTGCGGTGGCGATCCCGGTTTCGGCGATCGTTGGCTGGTTTGACGGCCGGATCGAAGCGGAACAGGCGGAAATGGAAGCGCTTGTGACAGCCTTCTTCACCGGTGCAATTGCCGACCGCGGGGTGCCCCGCGTGGTGGCAATGCAGGCCGGAGACCGGCGTCATGCGGTTTAAGCCGCGGCCGCGGCGAAAGGCTGTCGGCCTGACGTCATTGATTGACGTGATCTTTTTGCTCTTATTGTTTTTCATGCTGGCATCAAGCTTTACGCGCTATCAGGCCATGCCTGTGGCAACAGGCGGTGAAGGCGGCGGTGCGCCGGTCAAGCCTGCCTATTTGCGGGTTCATGCGTCTGAGCACATTGATCTCAATGGCATGTCCGTGTCCAAGGCCGAGCTTGCCGGACGGTTTTCCGAATTGGCAACCGGGGATGACAGAGTGCTTGCGATCTGGTCCGGGCCGGAGGCGCTGGTGCAGGATGTGGTCGATGTCATGTCGGCTGCCCGCAGTGCCGGTCTGAAAACCGTACTGGTGACCGGGAGGTAGCGGCGTCGCGATGGGATTGCGCAAACACACCAAACGCCAGCCGGTTGAAAACACCATTCCGTTGATCAACGTGGTTTTTTTGATGCTGATCTTCTTCCTGTTTGCGGGAACGATCCAGCGTGACGACGCCCGGGATCTGGAGCCGCCGTTCGACATCGTCGAGGACGAGGCGATCCGCTCGACCGGTGCGCTGATTCTGTCCCGGGACGGCAAGACCTATTTTGAAGGTCGGCAAGTGGGCGTGCCGGACTGGTTCGGCGCGAAGCAGCAAAACACGCCGGACGAGCCGGTCCGGGTTGCAGCCGATGCCGATCTCAAGGCCGATCTGCTCGAAATCGTCCTGAAGGATTTGAAACAGGCGGGCGCGGGCAATGTGGTCCTGATCACGCGGAAAGGCGCACCATGAGGTTTGGACGCTTCCTTGCCGCAGGTGCGGTGCTTTCGGCTGTCGCTCACGGGATCGGCTCGGCGCATTTTGCATCCGACCCGAATGAAGTCCAGGTCGGGGCCTCCAGGGGCGGTGCCGTCTCCGTCATCGGATCGCTTGAAGATCTGGTTCAGGGCACCAGTGTGCCGCTGGAGGCGGTCGAAACGCCGGAGGAGCTGGTTGAACCTGTCGAGGCAGCGGAGGCTGTGACACCGGTTGAGACACCGCAGGAGATCACGCCTGCCGCTATGATTGAAGCGTCGCCCGTGGTTCAAACGCCGGTGGCGGATGCGGTCCCGGTCGAACCGCTTCCAACCGAAGTTTCTGCTGTTACGCCGGACCTCGCACCCGTCAGTGAGGTCGCGCAGGTTCAGGGAGTGACAGGCACCCAGCCGGTTTTGCCCTCTCAGGAATTGCCGGTGGTTGAACCGCAAAAACCGGTCGAAATTGTCAAGACACAAAACACCTCTGCAGCCGTTGAATCACGAGAGACGATTGTTGAGGCTGAGCCTTCAAAACCCGTCGAGATCGCAGCTGCGTCTGTAGCTGATGTTGCGGCTGAAGTGACACCCGAGCCCGCTCCGGTCAGCGAAGTTGTTCCGGACGTAGTGGAAACACAGGACACGGAATTGCCTGTCACGGAAGCTGGCACTGTCCCGGCCCCAATGGCAAAGCCACCTGCGCCGAAACGCGAAAAACAGCAGGTCGCCCAGAAAGTGAAGCGCGGCAATGCCGAGCAAAACTCTGCCAAGGGTGGTGAGCGGGTCACAAGCAAGGTCGCAAAATCCAACGTCAACGGTCGAGCTGATTCAACCTCCAATGATGGCGGGCGGGCTGCAAAATCGAACTATTATGGCAAGGTGGTCGGGAAGGTCCGGCGCAAACTGAAATCCCAACGCCGCACACCTCCCAATGTCGCCAGAGTGGGGTTCACGATCTTGCGGTCGGGTGGCGTACAAAACGTCAGGATCGTGGTTTCCTCGGGAGATTCGCGGGCTGACGCAGCGGTCATCAGGGCGGTGAAACGAGCTGCACCTATGCCGAAAATTCCCGGGAATATCCGAGAAGAAAGACTTCCCGTCGTTATCCCGATCTCATTTCAATAATTCTTGCTGCGCGCACATGGTGCCGGGCGATCCCTTCTGATGGAGACAGCTATAATGTTCACCGCCTCATCTTCGATCGCCCTGGAAAATGCTCATTGTGTGTTCGAAGCGCTTCTGTCCCATATGCGCGAACACGAGGTTGTTCTGGAGCAGAATGCTGATCACGCATTCACCATCCATACCGGCGACAACCGGATCGAAGTTGCCGTTCAGGATCAAAACCTGGATCTGCGTGTCGCTGCAACATCCCCAAGCAGTCTGCATTTCTTGAAAGAAGCTGCGGTCCTGCATCTGGCCGAGCTTGATGGCTCTGCGGCAGAGACCATGAGATGGTTCGGCGAAGGAGCGGCTTTTGACAGGAACGACGCACGGCCCGTGAATTTCCAACTGGTACAGTTTGTCAGCCGAACGGACCTCTCGGACGGCATGATCCGACTTCGGTTGAAATGTGGCGATCAGTTCGAGGCCCTCTGGGACGGTGGCATTCACGTCAAGTTGATGTTGCCCAAGACACCGGGACGTACGCCGGTTTGGCCATCGATTGCGGCCAATGGCACGACTGTCTGGCCGCAGGGCGAGGACGCTTTGCATGTACGCTACTACACAATTCGCAGAGTGTTTCCGGGGCTGCGGGAAATCGAGGTGGATGTGGTCAGTCATCCCGGCGGGGCTGTTTCTGACTGGGCCCAAACAGTGTCTCCGGGGGCGGAGATCGGGCTGATGGGTCCGGCAGGCGGGGAAACGCCCGACCAAAATGCTCATGTCATGATCATCGGAGATCAGACCGCACTACCGGCAATCTACCGCATGCTTGAAGACCTGCCGGCAAGCGTTACCGGTCATGTGATCGGGGCCGCAGACGGCCTGAATGAGCTTGTGGCGTATTTACCGGAAACCGCATTGACGCTCCACGCGATCCCGGAAAGTGCTTTTGCAGAACAGGTCGTCGGGCGCGCGGACGAACTGGCGAGGGAAGGGACACCGACATTTGCCTGGTTTGCCGGTGAGTACCGGAACGCACAGGACCTCCGGAAGCTCTTCAAACGTTCCTTTGGCCTTGGAAAAGGGGCGCAATACGCTTTTACCTATTGGCGCAAAGGGCAGGAGCTGGATGCGCGTTAGGTGTTGCTACTGCGAAAATTCAACTAAAAATAGTATTTCATGCAGATCAACAGACTTGGTTGGTAGAATATAGGTTGTAAAACCTCACAATTTTGAAAATAATTTTTAATTATTTTGCGTGATTTTATTATCTTGGAGCAGCTGCTGTAACATGTCGACAAAGTTAAATTGGTTTAATGGCTTGGACGTGCTTGATTTAAGTTCATCATTTCTGACGTATTGTGATACCGTGTTTTAATGCTGGTTTGTGTCCCTCTGAGCACCTGATTCAGCCTTGACCTTCCAGTTACTGGAATCTCTATCTCCGGTAAGATTTGAACATGATGAGGTAGGTCACATGGCGCACGACACTGAATTGGAACCGGCCCACAAGCATCATTCACATGAAGGTTGCTCTGGCGGTCACCATCACCACCATCATGATGCGGTTGATGCTCATGAGGGGGAAAACGTTACAACTGTAAAAGATCCGGTCTGCGGAATGAACGTTCCCTTGGGCAAGGGCAAGCCGACCTTGTCCCACAAGGGAACGGACTATCATTTCTGCAGCAGCAAGTGCCACGACAAGTTCGAGGCCGATCCCTATTTCTACGTCTCCGGCAATGCCGTTATCAAGAAGCAGAAGGACGCCGAGAAAGCGGCAGACGGCAACCTTTTTACGTGCCCGATGCACCCGGAGGTCGTTCAGGAAGGTCCGGGTACTTGCCCGAAATGCGGAATGGCCCTGGAGCCGATGTCAGGGGTGTCGGATGAACCGAATGAGGAGCTGACCGATTTCACCCGCCGCTTGTGGATCAGTGTCGGACTGGGCATCCCGCTGGTTATTCTGGCGATGGCCCCTTACGTCGGGTTTCCGATTCGAAGCTGGATAGGCGAACAACTCTCTCTATACATCGAAGTGATACTTGGAACGCCTGTCGTCCTTTGGGCGGCCGCTCCATTCTTCAAGCGTGGTTGGGACTCGATCAAGACCCGAAACTACAACATGTGGACGTTGATCTCTCTAGGGGTTGGGGCTGCATATATCTACTCCATGATCGCGACATTCCTGCCGTTCCTGTTTCCGGACAATATGAAAACAGATGCCGGTCACATGCCCGTCTATTTCGAAGCGGCGGCGGTTATCATCGCGCTTGTGTTTGTCGGGCAGGTTCTGGAGCTCAGAGCCCGTGAAAAAACTGGAGACGCGATCCGGGCGCTGATGGATCTGGCACCGAAAACGGCCCGGCGCGTGACACCGGATGGCGACGAATACGATGCGCCGCTTGACAATATTCTCGGCGGCGACCGTCTGCGGGTCCGCCCGGGCGACAAGGTGCCGGTGGATGGCACAGTGCTGGAAGGCGCGTCTTCGGTCGACGAAAGCCTGATCACCGGTGAGCCGGTTCCGGTGGAAAAGACCGATGGCGACACGGTGACCGGCGGCACTTTGAACAAGACCGGCAGTTTCATCATGGAGGCGACCCACGTCGGCTCTGAAACGATGCTGTCCAAGATCGTTGAAATGGTCTCTTCCGCACAACGGTCACGGGCTCCTATTCAAGGGCTGGCCGACCGCGTTGCGTCCTATTTCGTGCCAACCGTTGTTGCGATTGCAGTCATCACCTTCTTTGTGTGGTTGGTATTTGGGCCGACACCTGCCCTGATCTACGGGATCGTGTCTGCGGTCTCTGTCCTGATCATTGCCTGCCCCTGCGCCCTTGGACTTGCCACCCCAATGTCCATCATGACCGCGACCGGTCGCGGGGCTCAGGCCGGAGTTCTGGTCAAGGACGCGGAATCACTCGAGCGGTTTGCCAAGGTTGACACGATCGTGGTGGACAAGACCGGGACCCTGACCGAAGGCCGTCCGCAAGTCAGCGATGTGATTGCCGCCAAAGGGTATCACGAGAACGATGTTCTTCTCTGGGGCGCCAGCCTTGAGCGGGCCTCCGAACATCCCTTGGCCGAGGCAATTGTTCGTGGTGCTGAAAGCCGTGGTCTTGAACTTCACAAGGCCGAAGACTTCGAGGCAATCGTCGGTCACGGCGTGCGTGGTCTGATCGATGGCAAGACAGTGCTGCTTGGCAGTGCGAACTTCCTCAAGGGCGAAGGCGTCAGCGTTGAAGATCTGCACGAAGGTGCCGGAGGATTGCAGGACGATGGCAAGACCGCCGTCTATATCAGCGCAGGCGGCACGGCAATCGGCGTGATCGGCGTCGAGGATCCGATTAAGCAGAACGCGGCAGAAGCTGTCGAGGAATTGCATCGGGCAGGCATGATGATTGTCATGGCGACCGGCGACACGGAGCGGACCGCAAAGGCCGTTGCATCCAAACTCGGCATCGATGATGTCAAGGCAGGTGTGAAACCGGAAGACAAGAAGAACCTTGTTGAGAGCCTGCAAGCGCAGGGCCGGAGCGTTGCCATGGCCGGAGACGGCGTCAATGACGCACCAGCTCTTGCGGCCGCTCATGTCGGTATTGCCATGGGAACCGGCGCTGATGTTGCCGTTGAAAGCGCCGGCTTGACCCTGCTGAAAGGGGATCTTGCCGGGATTTCGCGGGCTCGGCATCTGGCAAGGGCGACCGTTCGCAACATCAAGCAAAACATGTTCTTTGCCTTCATCTACAACACGGTTGGCGTGCCGATTGCTGCAGGTGTATTCTTCCCCATCTTCGGCGTCCTGCTGTCGCCCATGCTCGCAGCACTCGCCATGAGCTTCTCGTCGGTTTCGGTTGTTTCAAACGCTCTGCGTTTGCGCCGGATCAAACTCTAGAGGGAGAGATGATGAACATCGGTACTGCATCCCAAGAGTCCGGACTGCCTGCAAAAACGATCCGGTATTACGAGGAAATCGGCCTCGTGCGTCCAAACCGGGCAAAAAACGGGTACAGGGATTATTCGGAATCCGATGTTCATCATCTGAGGTTCATACAACGTGCCAGAGGACTGGGGTTCAGCATTGAGGAATGCCGCCTTCTGGTTTCGCTTTACGACGACAACAACAGGGCTAGCGCCGATGTCAAGGCGCTGGCTCTTGCAAAGCTGGCAGAGGTTGATCGCAAGATAGCTGAACTGCAGGTATTGCGGAAAACACTCTCGTCCCTCGCGTCTCACTGCCAGGGTGACAACCGGCCGGACTGCTCGATCATCGAGGGTCTTGCTGGTTAGGGTGCGGAGTTGACGCCAAGGCCTTGTCCGGATCATGACCGTGCCCCATTCATCTGCGATTGGATAAGTCAACCCGCCGCCTGTCTACCGGCGGGTTTCTTGCGGAAGATGCCGGATCATGAAGACTAGGGAAGTAGGTAATCGATGAGAGTATCAAAGCTCGGAACGATCTTGGGGGGAGGGGTCTTCGTGGCACTCGGCTTGCAAGCCTATGCACATACCGGCGCCACCGGTCTTGTCAAAGAACGCATGCAGGGAATGGAGGCCATTGCAGCCGCGACAAGGCAGGTCGGTCAGATGCTCAAAAACCCGACTGGCTATGATGCTGTTTCGGTCGAAGAATCAGCCCGCATTATTCAGGCACACGCGGGGCAGAACATGACAGCGTTGTTCCCGGAAGGCAGTTTGGAGCCGCCAACGGAAGCAAGGCCGGAGATCTGGACCGATTGGGCAACGTTTGAAGAATATGCAAAGGATCTCCAGAAACAGGCTTCCAGCTTGGAAATCGAGGCTGAACAGGGGCCGGACATTGCGAGACCGCGATTCGGGAAACTGGCGGCCAGCTGCAAGTCCTGCCATGAGCAATTCCGGGCGAAACACAATTGACCGGGGTTCAGCCGCAGAACACATTTCAAGGGGTTGTCGGTTTGAAGTTGTCGCCAATGAGAGAGGGCGGGTCTGAATTCCGCATCTCTTGCGCGCGGATAAACTTGTCATTCGCTTCGGTATGAATTACCTGACGGGGATTGTTCGAGTGACTTAAACGTCACTTTACAGACGCAATTCGCAGCACCAACTGCCCCAAGACGCCGCCAGGAGCCATGACGTCCCATGACGATCCGCTATCACAAGCATGACCTTCCGGATCTTTCCAAATACGCAACGGCGGAGGCGGTGGCGGTCGATTCTGAAACACTCGGGCTGAATCCTCATCGTGACCGGCTGTGTGTTGTCCAGTTGTCTCCAGGCGACGGCTCTGCGGACGTGGTTCAGATTGCCCGGGGGCAAACCGATGCTCCCAATCTCGCGAGTCTTCTGAGCGATCCAGCAAAACCGAAAATCTTTCATTTTGCCCGATTTGACGTTGCAGTCATCCGGCACTATCTGGGCATCCATATCACACCGGTATGGTGTACCAAGATCGCTTCGAAGCTTGTGCGGACTTACACGGACCGCCACGGTCTGAAAGATCTCTGCCGCGAATTGCTGGGAGTTGATTTGTCGAAGCAGCAGCAAAGCTCCGATTGGGCTGCCGAAACGCTGAGTGATGCCCAGCTTGCCTATGCTGCATCGGATGTCCTGCACCTTCATGATTTGCGGGAAAAGCTCACGGCAATGCTGAACCGTGAAGAGCGCCTCGTGATCGCTCAGGCGTGTTTTGAGTTCCTGCCGACACGGGCGGAACTGGATCTGAAGGGCTGGGACGAAACGGATATCTTTGCCCATTCGTAGCTTGCTGGAAAAGGGCGGATTACGGTCTTGGCCATATCGCAAAATCATGGCGCAGCACGATATTCGAAGGCTGCTGAAACCCGTGCGCAGAAGTCTGCGCGGCGGCACAGCATTCTGGTGCGGATTCTGCGGTATCTCCTGCCGGGGCTTGGGCTGTTGGTTTTGGCCGGCATGATCGCCTTGGTGGTTCTTTTCAACATACTTGCGGGACTAGGTGGCGCCAGCGTTACGTTGACCAGCGAGGGCCTGGTGATGAACCGGCCTGAATTGTCCGGGCATGATGGTGATCGTTCCTATAAGATTTCCGCGGTTCGTGCGATCCAGAGGCTTAGCGATCCGGGCGTTATAGATCTGGAAACCATACGTGGAGATATTGTCCTCGGGCAGGGCCAAACCGCGCATGTGACCTCTCTGTATGGAACATATAACAATGCGGCGGAGACCCTGCGCCTCTATGACGGCATACAACTTGAATGGAGTGAAGGGTATACGGTTGACTTACAGGAAGCGTCGATCAATCTGAAGAACGGCGCGCTTAAGACAGATGACCCGGTCATTATACGCTCGGATCGCGGTAGTATTCAGGCGGGACGGTTGTCGTATGATCAGGATAACGGCACCGCTCGTTTCTATGATGGTGTAAAGTTGAAATTGAAGCCCGCGAACGAGGGAACCGAACCATGATGACATCAGCGATCCGGGGGCTCATTGGGGCAGCTATATTGCTTTCAGTTGCAACAAGCGCCCAAGCGCAAACCTTCTCCGACGCATTTGCCGGATTCGGCTCCAACGACAAGGAGCCGATTTCGATCGAGGCAAAGGAACTACAGGTCCAGGACAAGAGCAGTACGGCTACCTTCGAAGGGGATGTCGTGGTGACCCAGGGCGATGCCCGGCTGCAAACGCAGCGCTTAAAGGTCTTTTACGATGGCAAGGCCGACGGGGCGGTTCAGCAACGAATCTCCAAACTGGAGGCATTTGGCAAGGTCAGGATCTCTGCAAAGGATCAGACGGCAACCGGGGATGACGCAAGCTTTGACATGAACAAGCAGATCATGGTCATGACCGGCAAGGAAGTTGTGCTGAGCCAGGGCCCGAATGTGGTGGTTGGCAATAAGCTGACAGTCAACCTGAAAACCGGCAAGGCTGACCTGCAGGCGCCGTCTTCCGGGCGCGTCAAGGTGCTCATCCAGCCCGGTAGCGTTCAAAATCAATAACACTTTGTTACAATAGGCAACTCGACAGGCGCTTGGGGACGGCTTATGTCCGTCCCGAACGCAAACCGGAATTGGTCACATCGTGAAGTTTATTCCATTTGGACAAAACGGCACAAAGCCGTCCCCCGTTGAAAGCTCTCAGGACAGCGATCCGGCTGCCGGAGCGCTTGTTGTTCAGGGGATCGGCAAGACGTATGCCCGGCGTCAGGTGGTGAAACATGTCAGCCTGGAAGTCCGTCCTGGAGAATCGGTCGGTCTTCTTGGACCAAATGGTGCGGGCAAGACCACGACATTTTACATGATCACCGGTTTGATCAGGCCGGATCAGGGCAAGATCCTGCTTGACGGTTTCGATATGACCAGGTTGCCGATGTATCGCCGCGCGAGGTTGGGCATCGGTTATCTTCCTCAGGAAGCATCGATTTTTCGTGGCCTGACTGTCGAAGAGAATATTCGGGCGGTTCTTGAGGTTATTGAACCGAAGCGGAAAAAGCGGGCAGCTGAACTTGACGAGTTGCTTGCCGAATTCGGGCTGACCCATTTGCGCAAGTCACCTGCGATCGCACTCTCCGGCGGCGAGCGCAGGCGTGTTGAAATCGCACGGGCCCTGGCAAGCCGCCCGTCATTCATGTTGCTCGATGAACCTTTTGCCGGCATTGATCCGATTGCTGTTGGCGACATTCAGCAGCTTGTGCGTCATCTGACGCAGCGCGGCATCGGTGTGCTGATAACCGACCACAATGTCCGCGAGACCCTTGGACTGATTGACCGTGCGTATATCATTGCATCAGGGGAAGTTCTGACCGAAGGCCTGCCGGCTGACATCGTCACAAACCCGGACGTGCGCCGCCTTTACCTGGGTGAACAATTTACGCTTTGATGGAAGGTGGCCGCGTGTAGTATAAGCAAGAAGCGGACCAAACCTAGTCAAAGAAGGGTTCATCGGGTTTCGATGGCACTGTCGACAAAGCTTGAAATGCGTCAAAGCCAATCCCTGGTGATGACGCCACAACTGATGCAGGCAATCAAGCTCCTGCAACTGTCGAATCTCGATCTGCTTGCCTATGTCGAAACCGAACTTGAGCGCAATCCGCTTCTTGAGTCGACCGAGGTCCCGGCAAACGGAGACAACACGCCTGCAAACCAGACGGATGGCTACGAAGCGCCAGAAGAGACGCAATCCAGCAGGGAGGAGCCCAATGCCGGCGACTGGATGGAAAGCCAGCTCGAAACCGGCTCCGAGGCAATTGCTGCCCGTCTTGACACGGATCTTGGCAATGTGTTTCCCGACGAACCCGGTGTTCCGGCGTCACCGGACCCTGCGGCCCTGAAGGGCGGCGACAGCTACAAGAATCTCTCCAGCGGGACGGCGAGTGAAGACTACAACCTTGAGGCGTTTGTGAGCGAAGAGGAAACACTTCTGCAAACGCTTGAGGATCAGATGAACCTCTCGCTCAAGGATCCCGTGGACCGGTTGATTGCAGGGCATCTGATCAACTCTCTTGATGAAAACGGTTACCTGCATGGCGATCTTGCCGAGGCGTCTGAAACGCTAGGCGTCAGCCTTGAGAGAATTGAAACGGTTTTGGCGGTCTTGCAAACATTTGAGCCGGCTGGAGTCTTCGCAAGAAACCTGTCGGAGTGTCTGAAGTTGCAGTTGATTGAAAAGAACCGCTTCGACCCTGCGATGAAGGCACTTCTCGACAACCTCGAGCTCCTGGCAAAGCGCGACCTGACAACTCTGCGCCGGATTTGCCGGGTGGATGATGAAGATCTCCGCGAGATGATTGGCGAAGTGCGGGCACTCGATCCCAAACCGGGTAGCATTTACGGGGCAGCCCATCTTCAGCCGCTTGTCGCCGATGTGTTCGTGCGCAAGGCCAATGACGGGACCTGGTCTGTCGAGCTCAACTCCGAAACCCTTCCGAAGGTTCTCGTTAATCAGACCTATTACGCGACGATCTCGAAGAACGCGAAGAACGAGACCGAAAAGGAGTATCTGACCGATTGTCTGCAGACGGCAAACTGGCTGGTCAAGAGCCTTGATCAGCGTGCCAAGACCATCCTGAAAGTCTCGGCGGAAATCGTGCGTCAGCAGGATGCGTTTTTGACATATGGCATCGAATACCTGCGGCCAATGAACTTGAAAACGATTGCCGAAGCGGTTGGTATGCATGAATCCACCATAAGCCGGGTGACATCGAACAAGTACATGGCGACCCCAAGAGGGGTCTTTGAGCTGAAGTATTTTTTCTCTTCCGCAATCTCGGCGACCGAAGGCGAAGATGCCCACTCAGCCGAGTCTGTGCGCTATCGCATCAAGCAAATGATCGACGCTGAAGATCCAAAGGCTGTGTTGTCGGATGACACAATCGTAAAGGTCTTGAAGCAGGACGGTATTGATATCGCCCGCCGGACCGTTGCAAAATATCGCGAAGCCATGAAAATCGGGTCCTCTGTCCAGCGGCGGAGGGAAAAGAAGACGCGGTTGTAGATTTTAGCTGCTCAGGTGGACTTTGGAACTCTTCGGCTAAATCGATTTAAATCCCCTTCGGCCAATTGACTTAAACGTAACCTGGCCGTATACGACCGCCCGCAAGGCCACTTGGATGAAGGGGATGGCGCGAAAGCGCAGAGTGGTCCATTCTGTGAGCCCAGAATATACCTATATTCTGTGTGTCGGCTAACCAACGCCGGCGGACTGTAGTCTACACAACAAGAAGAGGTCCCCATGGCATTGCGAGTTTCGGGAAAGAACGTGGACGTCGGTGACGCGCTTCGGATCCACGTCACCGACCGGATTGAAGACGCTCTGTCCAAGTACTTTACGGGTGGCTTTAACGGCCACGTGACGTTAAGTCGGGAAGGCACGGGTTTCAAATCCGAGTGTATGTTGCACCTCGATACGGGCGTCGTATTGCAGGTTTCTGCGCAAGACCATGACCCGCGGGCCAGCTTTGATCTGGCCGCAGAAAAGATTGACAAGCGGCTCCGGCGTTACAAGCGCAAACTGAAGGACCACCACGCCCACAATGGTGCAGGCAAGGATGTTTATGACGCCGCATCATATGTTCTTGCGTCGACGGAAGACGACGAGGAATTGCCTGAGGACTTCAACCCGTTGGTTATTGCGGAAACATCTGCCAAGGTGAGGACCTTGACCGTTGGGATGGCCGTGATGGAATTGGACTTGACCGAGGCTCCGGTCGTCATGTTCAAGAATGCGGCAAACGGCAGCGTCAATGTCGTCTATCGGCGGCCTGACGGAAATATCGGTTGGATTGACCCGACATTGGCGGCAGGTAGTGCTGTCAATTAACAAAATAAAAATGGTCGGCCTGATTATCAGGCTGACCAACTAGGTGTTTGTAGGCAAGAAAATGGATCTAGGCGATCTTATCAAAGGCGACGCAGTATTTGCCAACCTGAAGGTCAAGAGCAAGAAGCAGGCAATCCAGGAACTCGCAGCGAAGGCCGCAGAAGTGACAGGCCTGTCCGAACGGGAAATATTCGACACGTTGTTGCAACGTGAACGCCTCGGATCGACAGGAGTTGGGCACGGGGTTGCGATCCCCCATGGAAAATTGACCCGCCTCGACCGCCTCGTCGGCCTGTTCGCAAAGCTCGAACATCCGGTAGACTTCGATTCCCTTGACGATGAACCGGTTGATCTGGTTTTCCTGCTTCTGGCCCCGGAGGGGGCTGGAGCAGATCACCTCAAGGCTCTCGCCCGAATTGCTCGTCAGCTCCGTGACCCGTCTGTTACATCAGGTCTTCGAAACGGAGCCGATTCAGAAACAATTTACCAGCTTTTGACAAAACCCCTGACCTCGTCGAATGCCGCGTAGCTTCGTATGGATTGGGTGCAGTTTTCTTGGGAACGATGTTTTCGGAACCACCTGCTCATGCAAGTCTCAGGCAGATAAATCTGCCTGAGGCCCAAGGGATGTATATGAGGCACGGCTCAAGTAGGTGCTTCGGCTGCTGATGCGGTAGCCGCAACAACCGGTTCGGGCCGACTGTTTCCAGCATCTGCGAAAGCAGGCAGATCCAGCATAAACAAGGGCTCGGGCGGGTCGGATTCTTCCGGTATCCGCCACAAGGTCGACTTCGTGCCAAGAAGGCCTGCGAAGCGCGTGGACAGGAGAATAGCGAATGGCACGGCCAGAAGCGGTCCAACTGTGATCGGCAGCACCGGCCAAACCAACGAAAGTGGTTGTGTCATGACCCACGCTGTTCCCATTACACCAAACAGTGTCTGAGGCCAGAGCTTGCGCATTGCCAGTCCAACCGGCAAGCGTGCAACGCCACGCGCCTGCGCGCCCCAGCCGATGGTCTTGCCGAAGGCCAAACCTGCCATGAACAGAGTATGGGCAACAGCCATCATCGGGGCCATCATTGCGGCATAAACGACTTCACAAACCGTGCTGATGACCACGCGAATGCCTCCGCCGAACTGGCGTCGAAGTGAGGGGCGCACGAGGATGTCCAACACCGTTGCGATCTTGGGCGCAAAGACCATCGTCATGATGGCAACGAAGATCAGCAATCCGGTGTCGGGCCGGAAGGGGGCGAAGTCGGTTGCGGTTAAACCGAGGATAGCTGCCGATATCATGAAACTGAGCCAGGCAGGCGATGACAGGAACATCAACATCGCCAATGCCAGCTGGATACGGCTGATGGGCTTCAAACCCTTCATGGTCAGCAGGCGGCGGTATTGCAGATTGCCCTGGCACCAGCGAAGGTCGCGCCGGATGAATTCGAGCAGGTGCGGCGGGTTTTCTTCATAGCTGCCGCCTTCCTGGGGCAGAACCCTGACTTCATAGCCCGCGCGGCGCATCAGCACGGCTTCTACCTGATCATGTGACAGGATCGGGCCGGCCAGCGGCCCTTTGCCCGGCAAGTCGGGCAGCACGCAGTGCTGCTTGAACGGTTCAAGGCGCAAGACGGCGTTGTGGCCCCAGTAGGGTCCGCACTCGCCTTGCCACCATGCGCTTCCGATTGTGTAAGAGCGCATTCCGAGACGCATGCCGAACTGAAAAACACGTGCGAAGGCACTTGCCGACGGAAGCCCGACTGCAAGGCTTTGCAGAATTCCCAGCTTTGGGTTTGCTTCCATACGGCGCACCAAAGTGAGAATGGCGTCTGCCGTCATGAAACTGTCAGCATCAAGGACGAGTGCAAAATCATGCTCGCCGCCCCACCGTTCGCAAAAGTCTCGAATGTTGCCGGCCTTGAAACCGGGATTGTTTTCCCGGCGCCGGTAGATGACCGGGATTTGGTTCCCCCATATCTTGCGCAGCCTGTCCGCCATGCGGCGCTCTGAAGCGGCGATGACGTTATCGGAGCTGTCACTGAGAACGTAGAGCGTAAAGTTGTTGGCCTGTGCGCTCGTTGTGAGGTCCTCGAGCATGACGGAGAGGTTTTTTTCCAGCCGGTTGACCTCTTCGTTTCTGATGCAGGACAAAATGGCTGTTCGGCTTGTGGTCCCTGCTGTGTCATCGCCGTGGTTTATCGGGCAGACATAGTTTGCCGGATCCCTTGAAAAGCGCATGATCAGCAGTCCGATCGTTGCGTTCCAGAAGCCAATGATTGTCCAGGGCAAGGTAACGAGAAAACTGACGAAAATGATGATATCCAAAAGCCCGAAGCCTCCGGGCGACAAGGTGATTGCCATCAATGCCGCCATCAGCAGGAAACTAACAGTAACGAGACCGGCGAAAGAAACGCGACGCACAAGCATGGGCTCATCCAAACAATTTTAACTACGCGGTGGGTATGTGAGTAAACGGGGAAACTTCCCGGGGAGAACTTGATACATATGGTGATAAACCAAATGGCCGTTACGAAAGGTTTTGTCCAGTGCTTTCCAATACTACGGCATTTTGTTGGAAACGGTTCATTTTTCGGGTCAATTCATGAGCAGGCAGATGGATACGGGAATGCTCTCGATAACGGCCAAAGCCCTTTGGTATACCGGAGTGCGGCAGGCTGAGATCCGAAACGAGGCAATAGCCCGGCCGGATTGTGGTGAGAAAGCCCTGGTTCGTACTCGAGCAAGCGCAATCAGCAGGGGTACGGAACGGCTTGTGTTCAACGGAAAGGTCCCCGCGGGTGAGTGGGCGCGCATGAAAGCGCCGTTTCAGGGTGGGGACTTTCCGTTTCCCGTGAAATACGGATACGCCAATGTCGGCGTTGTCGATGCAGGGCCGGAGCCGCTGGTCGGGGTACGGGTTTTTTGTCTGTATCCTCATCAATCCGCCTTTGTTGTTTCGAGTGATAGTCTGGTGCCGATCCCCGATGGGGTCTCCGATGACAGAGCGGTTCTGGCTGCCAATATGGAAACCGCCCTGAATGCTTTATGGGATGGAAATCCATCACCGGGGGATCACATATGTGTGGTCGGCGGTGGCTTGGTTGGTTTGCTTACTGCTTATCTTTGTTGTCAAATTCCCGGCACAAGGGTTACACTGGTAGATGTGAACCCGGCCAGGCGGGGTATAGCGGACCGGCTCGGTGCGCAGTTCGCGTTGCCGGGTGATGTTCCCGGGAATCAGGACCTTGTGTTCCACGCCAGTGCAACAGCCGACGGATTGGCGACGGCTCTTCAGGTGGCCGGAAACGACACCGGCATTGTTGAGCTAAGCTGGTATGGAGACGCCAGTGTGCCTGTTCAATTGGGGGCGGAATTTCACAGCCGGCGCTTGCGCCTCATATCCTCTCAGGTCGGAACGATTCGCCCCGACCGGCAGTCGCGCTGGACATTCCGGCGCCGGATTGAAACCGCCATGTCTCTTCTCAATGCCAAAAGCCTTGATTGCCTGATTACGCATCACATTGATTTTACCGAGCTACCTGCACGTCTTTCGGGACTTTTTGACCCGGCTGCGGATGTAATTGCGGCGGTGGTGAACTATTCAGACGTAACCGACAACACACTTGGATAAATCAAAAAGGACTGTCCATGTTTGCCGTTGAAGTCAGAGACCACATCATGATTGCGCACTCGTTCAAGGGGGCGTTGTTCGGCCCGGCGCAGGCGCTCCACGGAGCGACATTTGTGATTGACGCCGCCTTTTTTGCCGCACAACTGGATGCCAACGGTGTCGTGATCGACATCGGACGGGCCCATGAAGCGCTAAAGCAGGTGCTGGAACCGCTCAAATACAAGAACCTTGACGAGCTTCCCGAATTTGCAGGCAAGAACACCACGACAGAGTTTCTCACTCAGCATATCCATGAGCATCTGGCTGCGGCAGCACGTGAGGGGCGGTTGGGGCGCCCAGGCAACGAGCTGTCGTCCATCAGGGTTTTGATATCTGAATCACACGTCGCCCGTGCTTGGTATGAAGCGCCGGTCGCCTAGGCCATGAAACATCTGGTTTTTGCCTATCCGGGTGACATTACGACACCAACCGGGGGGTATGGCTATGATCGCCGTATTCTGGAGGGGCTGACAGCACTTGGCTGGATGGCTGATCTTTTACCGCTTGGCGACGGATTTCCGTTTCCTGCCGAAGAGACTTGTTCAATAGCGGAAGCGGCTTTGCTGGCAGCACCGAAGAATGCCCCTCTTTTGGTCGATGGACTTGCCTTCGGGGTCTTGCCTGATGCCGCTGCCAAAGTCGCATCTGACCGCGATGTGATTGCTCTGGTTCATCATCCGCTGTGTCAGGAAAATGGATTGGGATCAGAGACTGCGCAGGCTCTCAAGATCTCGGAAGAAAGTGCCCTGAAACATGTGGCGCATGTTGTCGTCACCAGTCCGGCGACCGCGCATCAGGTGCGGGCCCTTTTCGCTATCCCGGCAGAAAAGATCACTGTGATTGAACCGGGCACGGTCCGCGTCCGGGTGGAGCGCCGGAAACCATCCGATATGGTTCGATTGTTGAGCGTTGGAACAATCGTGCCCCGCAAAGGCTACGATTTGTTGTTTTCGGCCTTGAGCGAAAGCGCGCACCTGGATTGGCATTTGGACATTGTGGGTGACACAACACGTGATCCGGACTGCTTCACCGATCTCACCGATCTTCTCGACGCGTTGGGACTTGCCAACCGCGTGGCTTTTCATGGCGCGGTCGCCGAAACGGACCTTACGCAATACTATGCAGCGGCCGACATCTTTGTCCTTGCCAGCCGGTATGAAGGATATGGCATGGCCTATATGGAGGCGCTGGCACACGGACTGCCGGTGGTTGGCAGTGGAGGCGGAGCCGTGCGCGACACGCTCGACCGTGGCGGCACGGTTTATTGCGGGGTGGAAGATGTGGCGTCGCTTGCGCAGGCCATGCAAGAGTTGCTGAGCGACAGGAAAAAACGAGAGGCATTGTCCGTCGAGGCCAGGCATTCGGCTGCAACGCTTCCAACCTGGGAACAGGCTGCATTGAAATTTGCGGAAGTTCTCGGGCAGTTCGAGCAAGGAGGGCAGCCATGAGCAGTTTTTCAGCGGACTGGCTCTTGTTGCGAGAGCCGATTGATTTGGCTGCCCGGAATGCTTCCGTTGAAGCTGCTTTTTTGCAAGCTCTTCTGGGGTCGGGTCCCTTGCTGGATCTCGCGAGCGGCGCGGGCTCGACCGTCATGGCCTTGCGGGACCGGCTGCCAGCCGAACAGTCATGGATACTGACGGATCATGATCCCGCCTTGATTGAAACGGCGAAATCCCGGTTTGACGGCAACTCCCGGGCTGGGTTCATGCAAGTGGATCTCGCGGCCGGGCTCGACCGCCTTCCGTTTAATGATGTGTCCGGTGTGACGACTTCTGCCTTCCTCGACCTTGTTACAGGGGAGTTTCTTGAAGGATTGGTCGATAAGGTGACACGTTCAAAGCGGCCGTTTCTGGCCAGCCTGACATATGACGGAAGGGCTTGGTGCACGCCGGAGGATCCGCTTGACTTTGAACTTACGGCAGCGATGAACGCGCACCAAAAAACGGACAAGGGATTTGGGACAGCTCTCGGCCCGGATGCCGCGCATGTTGCGGCCAGGCTGTTTCGGGAGGCGGGCTACGAGGTTGTAACCGGCACATCGGATTGGAATGCCGGTGATGATGCCAGCGAGTTTTTGGAAATGTTGTGTAGTGGCTGGGTGGATGTCGGCGTGCAAGTGGCTTTGGACAAGTCACGCCTTGAAGAATGGCACAGCACGCGTGCGTGCCAGATCGCAACTGGCCAACTGCAAATGGGCGTCGGACATATTGATCTGGCAGCGTTTCCGGCCTGAGCCTTACCTTTCAGGATACTGGCAATCCCGGCGCGAACTATGGTCAGATTCAAGGAATGGGATGAGTGTGGCCATTTGCGGCCTATCAATCCCGTCTTCCGGCTGGATCGAATAGGGATAGGCGCCCCACCATTCACCGGCAGCCCAAATTGTCCAGCCGATCCAGATATCCGGCCGACGATTGATAAAGGTGGCAATTTCCTTGACCCCGTCGAGGCAGGACCTGTTTTGCGAACCACCGAACTCTCCAAGGAACCCCTTGTAGCCGAACGTCTCGAGCCAGCCGGAGAACCGCTTTAGTGCCGCCAGTGCATCTGCGGTTCTCGAACAGGAGGTGCCGGTGCCTGAAAAGTCAGCGTCCAGGTATTGATGGACTTCGATTGCAAAATTTTCGGCTGGATCGGTAACGGCAAGCATTACTTCCGCGTTTGAGCCACCGTCCTGTTGATCAAACCAATGGCTGGAACCGGTCCAGATTGTTCCCGGAACAAGAACGAGATTGTCTGCTCCCGTGTCTCTGATCGCACGTATTGCGCGGTTTGATGCGTCCAGCCAAGTCCTGGCGGTCAAATCCACCGGCTCGTTCATCAAACCGAAGACAATGTCCGTTTTTCCCGGATAAAGGCTGGCGAGCCGACCCCAGAAATCCGCAAGCGCGTCAACGGGGACATCTCTGCTCCCGATCGCTCTACCGTAATACTTGCCGTAATTGTGCGGATTGAGGATCACTGTCAGACCGTTCGCACGCGCTTCGGCAATGCTTTTGGTCAAGTGTCCCAGTTCTTCGGGTTCGAACGGACCGAACAATTCCGGCTGGATGCGCTCCCACTGGAACGGCAAACGCACCGCGTTCATTCCCTTCGACGCAAGGTATTCATAGGTTGCGGCGGACGGAAACTGATGTGTCACGCCGTACGTGCCTGGCTTGTCCTCCGCTTTGCCGAATTCGCCGCCGGAGACATTTGCGCCGTAAAGGCACGTTTCAGCCTGAACCGGAGAGACAGTTGTCATTGTACCCCCCAAAGCGGCAAGGGTGGACGCGGTTGCCAAGAATGCCTGCGTGGTCAAGCGACTTCGTATCATGGGTACCACACACTCCAGAGCTGCTGTTGCTTTTTGGATCGAGCGTCAAAGCCAAAGATGACCGGTCCAGGGGCGCTTGGCCTTTCCTTGGGACGGCTGCTGGTGTCCGCTTGAGGTGCTGCGGTTCAGCTGCTGTCATTTGGTGTGGAGGACAACATTGCTCGGGATCCGGTCCTTCCAAAGGTACTAATGGCCAAGTGCTTGTTTGATGTCTTGTCGTAGACATCCGGCAATCTGCTGACCGGCACAATTCGGTTGCAGTGCCTTGGCGTTGAATGAAGCATTGGGCTGTCCTCAAATGTTCCCTCAGCTTGTCGGCTTTAGTGCTTCGGTGACCCAGTCGCACAGACCTTGCACGGATTGCGCCGCCGGAACCTCGGGAAGGCGGGGGCGCTCGATCATGATCACCGGCAGCTGCAACCGGTTTGCGGCCTCGATTTTTGCATATGAGCGCATGCCTCCACTGTTTTTGCAAACGATGTGATCGATGCCATGCGCTTGAAAGAGGGCTACTTCCTCGTCCACGGTCTGAGCAGGGCGGCTCAGGATCAGCTTGCAGTGATCCGGCAGCACAACGGGCGGAGCTTCGATCATGCGCGCTAGAGCAAAGACATCGGTACGATCGGCAAATTGCCCGATCTCCTTGCGCCCGACGGCCAGGAATGCGCGCGCGTGATCCGGAAGCAGGTGCCTTGCTTCATTAAATGATGCCGCCGGTATCCAGTTGTCACCCCGCTTTGGGACCCAGCCCGGCCGTTCCAGCCGGATGAGGGGGCAGGACAGTGATTGGGCAGCAATTGCGGCATGCTGGCTCATGCGTGCGGCAAATGGATGGGTCGCGTCGATCAGCAAGGAGACGCCACTGTCGGCCATGTAACGGGCCAGTCCTTCCGGTCCGCCGAAACCGCCAACCCTTGCCGGAACCGGCAGGTCCGGCAGGTCCTGAACGGCCCCTGCAAAACTCGCCGTAATCCGTGCGTGGGGAAGCCGGTCTGAGAGTTGACGCGCCAGCTGACGGGCTTCGAACGTCCCGGCGAGCAACAGGATATGAGGATGGTTAACCGTCAAAACCGGATCTGCCCGTTACATGTCCCTTGCGGTCGACAATCAGGACCTCAATGTCTACCGGTGCCTTGCGAAGGATGCCGCGTACGGCTGATTTGGTCCTGACTGCAAGAGCGGAACTGATGTCGGCACCGGCCGCAGTTGCGAGATCAAGGACCTCCTTGGCGGTGTTTGCAGTCAATGTCCGTTCAATCAGGGGCTCCGGTGCACCGGTCTCTTGCAGCAGGTCGGCGAGGAATTCGAAATCGACCTGGCTGCGGGCTGAATGCAGATCCATGGCGCCTTGGGCGAGTTTGGTGAACTTGGCAAAACCGCCAGCCATGGTGAGTTTTGGAACCGGATGGGCCCTCAGGTATTTCAGCATTCCCCCGGCGAAGTCGCCCATGTCGAGATAGGCCGCTTCTTCAAGCTCATAGCGGGCACGTACGGCATCTTCGGACGTTGATCCGGTTGCGCCGACCACATGGTCCAGCCCGGTGGCGCGGGCAACATCGATGCCGCGATGGATCGAGGCAATCCAGGCCGCGCAGGAAAACGGACGCACGATGCCGGTCGTGCCGAGCACGCTCAATCCTCCGACGATGCCGAGACGGGGATTGAGTGTCTTGAGGGCAAGGTCCTCGCCTCCCTTGATCGAGATCTCGATCTCGACCATTCCGGAAAACGGCAACTCTTGACGCACTTCCTCGACCGCGGTTTCCATCATTTTGCGTGGAACCGGATTGATGGCAGGTTCTCCGGGCGGGATCGGAAGGCCCGGCCGGGTGACCACGCCGACCCCCCTGCCGGCCAGAAAGCGCACCCCGCCACTATCCGGGGCAATGCGGACCGTGGATGTAATTTCCGCGCCATGGGTCACATCCGGATCATCTCCGGCATCCTTGATGATGGTTGCGTTCGCCGTGCCCTCCGAAAGGCTGTGGCGGCACAGGACAAAGTCTGCTTCGGCCCCTTTGGGCAAGGTAATCTTTACCGGGTCCGGAAAGCGGCCGGAAACGAGTGCGGTCAAGGCGGCTTTTGTGGCCGCTGTTGCGCAGGCACCCGTCGTCCAGCCGCGCCTTAGTTCCGTCGGTTTTTCCCGTGTCATGCCGGACTTATAGCCGGTTTTTCGTGCCGTGCACCTTTGCATTTCCCTTCCATGTCGCAGACAGGTCGAATTTGACCGGAACCGTGCTTGGCGTAGGTCTCTGACGGGAGTACAAAAGGGCATGAGCGACGCATTGCATCTTCCCCAAAGTATTGGAAACCTGCCGGAATTCGAACAGGGGTGGGTTTGGCTTGCTGGTGCTGGTCCGGGTGACCCCGGTCTTTTGACGCTTCATGCGCTCAACGGTTTGCGGCAAGCCGATGTCGTTGTCTATGACGCATTGGTCGACAAGAGCATTCTTGAATGGGTCAAGCCGGGCGCGCTTGTGGATTATGCGGGCAAGCGCGGGGGCAAGCCGAGCCCGAAGCAGCGTGATATCACACTGAAACTGATCGACTATGCAAAGGCTGGCAAGCGCGTCTTGCGCCTCAAGGGCGGCGATCCCTTTGTCTTCGGGCGAGGCGGCGAAGAGGCATTGGGACTTGTTGGTGCCGGTGTGCCGTTCCGCATCATTCCCGGCATTACCGCCGGGATCGGGGGCATGGCTTATGCCGGCATTCCGGCAACCCATCGCGATACCAATCAGGCTGTCACCTTTCTAACCGGACATGACCAGACCGGTCTCACTCCTGATGCAATCAACTGGGAGGGAATCGCCAAGGGCTCTCCCGTGATCGTGATGTATATGGCGATGAAGCATCTGGATACGATTGCCGGCAAACTGATAGCCGGTGGGCGGTCTGTGGATGAGCCTGTGGGTATCGTGTGCAATGCGTCTTTGAATGGACAGCGGGTTCTGGAAACAACGCTCGGGACATGTGCCAAGGATGCTGCTGCTGCGGATCTGGAGCCGCCAGCGATTGTCTGTGTCGGCGAGGTGGTCCGGTTGCGCGCGGGGCTTGACTGGCTGGGGGCAATGTCCGGGAAGGTTCTGATGTCCGATCCCCTGAACCTTCATGAGACGGCCGGTTCGGCCGTCCGTTCCGGATGAGCCATCCTGCAAGAGGGTTTTTGATCGCGGCACCGCAGTCCGGGGCTGGCAAGACCACGCTGACGCTTGCGCTTTTGCGTGCGCTGAAAAACGCAGGCAGATCGGTGGCCTCGGCAAAATCCGGGCCGGACTATATCGATCCGAAATTCCACGAAGCAGCATCCGGCTGCACATGTATCAATCTCGATGCCTGGGCGATGGCGCCAGAGGTCTTGCGTCAACTGGCATGGGATCATGCGCGTGGAGATGATCTGTTGCTCGTCGAAGGGGCCATGGGGTTGTTTGACGGGGCTGCAAATGGAAGCGGATCTGCCGCGGACTTGAGCGTGCATTTGGGGCTTCCCGTCGTTTTGGTGGTTGATTGTGCCAAGCAGGCCCAGTCTGTCGCCGCGCTTGTGGCCGGTTTCCGGAATTTCCGGACCGGTGTGGCGGTGGCTGGGGTCATTTTGAACCGGGTTGGGAGCGTGCGTCATGAAAGCATGCTCCGTAATGCGCTTGATCCGCTGGATGTGACAGTGGTTGGGGCAATCCCGCGCAGTGAGGCGTTACGTCTGCCGGAACGCCATTTGGGACTGGTTCAGGCTGGCGAACATCCGGATCTCCCGGCCTTTCTGGATCTGGCTGCGGAAATCTGTGCCGGTCATCTCGACCTTGGGGCTCTGGAAGCACTGTCCGAACCGCTGGGACCTGCTGGTCACAAAGCGGGTTCCGTGTTGCCGCCGCCCGGTCAGCACATTGCCGTTGCAAGCGATATCGCCTTCGCCTTTGCCTATCCGCATCTCTTGGAGGGCTGGAAGAAAGAGGGGGCCGAAATCAGCTTCTTCTCACCTCTGGCCGACGAAGCGCCTGACAGCCACGCTGACGCCGTATACCTGCCGGGCGGCTATCCGGAACTCCACGCCGGTATTCTGGCGCGTGCAGACCGGTTCAAATCGGGGGTGAGGACGGCCGCGTCACGGGGCGCGCTGGTCTACGGCGAATGCGGCGGTTACATGGCCCTCGGCGAGGGCTTGATCGATGCGGACGGCACCCGGCACGGCATGATCGGACTGTTGCCCCATGCGACAAGCTTCGCGACCCGGAAGCGGCAGCTCGGATACCGGTCAGTGACACCGCTGGCCGCCATGCCATGGCAAGGCCGTTTGTCGGCTCACGAGTTTCATTACGCTACCATCGTTTCCGAGGGACCGGGAGAGCGTTTATTCGCAGCGCGGGATGCCGAGGGCAATCAGTTGCCGGAAATGGGGCTGCGGTGCGGGTCTGTGATGGGCTCGTTTGCCCATGTGATTTCACAAACTCAGGTGACCTGAAGGATCACCAACTGGCACATGATGCCTTCCTTGGTGTGATAGGGGCTCAGTGTAATCGACAGGACGGAGACGGACCGCCCGGCCTCCAGTGCCTCGACGTGGTCCTTGAAGCCGTCAGCTTCCCAGGCACTGTCGCGCACCGTGATGACGATTGGAGCACCCGGTTTTGCGATCCGGATCAGGTTGTCCAGCCCTGCCGGACCGACATGGCCACTGGTGAAGACGCCAGCGCTGACGATCCCGTCATAAGTGTCTTCCGCGAACTGGTTGAGCGGGCCCGTCAGATCTGCCTCGCTGAGTTGGCGGTAGATCCCGCGTCTTGAGGACAGCACCAGCATTTCCGGTGTCAGATCAACGCCGTCAATCGTGAGCCCGGTACGGCGTTTTCTCAGTTCTGCTCCGACCAGCCCGGTTCCGCATCCGGCATCAAGCACTATCGCCTTTTCGCCGATATGGCGTACCAGGGCTTCAGCCGCGATCCGGGGGGCGACATACCCGATCGTCTCCAGAAGCTCCTGATCGTAAACCTCGCCCCATTCCGTATAAAACTGCCTAATGGCATCCGGATTGCCATCCAGGGCGATGGCGCGTTCAAGTAACGGATTCTGTCCGGTCATAAGGGATCCTCGCATGTCAGGATTTGTCCAGCCTATGCGAAGAGACCTTATGGATGCAAATATCTATAGTTGCATTTATGGATTATGCTCTTTTTGCTTTCTTCTTTGGCCGCAAAACGTGGACATGATCCGCGTCATAGAGCGCGCTGTCCCGGAAGTCCGCTTCCGGTTTCAGGGCGTGGCCGACAAAAATCAGGGCAGTTCGGGTGATTTTCGCTGCCCGTACCTTGTCCGCGATGGTCGAAAGCGTGCCGTGAATGAAGGCCTCGTCGGGCCAGCCGACCCGGTAGGCCACGATCACCGGGCAGTCGGCACCGTAATGCGGTGACAATTGTCTCTCGATTTCGCGCAGGTTGCGGATCGACAGATGGATTGCAAGTGTCGCCCCGCTTTTTCCAATCGTATCCAGATCCTCGTTGTTCGGCATGGCCGAGCTTTGCATGGTCGTGCGTGTGACGATCACGGTTTGCGCGACTTCCGGAATAGTCAGCTCGGTCTTGAGGGCGGCGGCGGCGGCTGCAAAGGCCGGTACGCCCGGCGTGACATCATAGTCGATCCCGAGTGCGTCCAGCCGGCGCATCTGTTCCGCCGTCGCACCATAGATCGAAGGATCGCCGGAATGAACCCGGGCAACATCCTGCCCCTTGTAATGGGCGGCCTTGATCTCCTCGATGATCTCCTCAAGGGTCATTGGAGCCGTATCGACGACCCTTGCGTCTCCGGGGGCCGCGGCAACGATCTGCTCGGGCACCAGAGAGCCTGCATAAAGGCAGACCGGGCAGGACTGGATCAGTTTCAGGCCGCGAACGGTGATGAGATCAGGGTCGCCCGGTCCTGCGCCGATGAAATGAACCGTCATGCCGCATCTCCTTGTTGTTCTTCGTGTTTGGGAGCATCAATCCGCTTGGCATAGCCGCGTGGGGTGTAGACGAAGCTATTGCCATCGCCCCGTATCCGGGCCCGCGAATTGGACGAGCCGACCAGAACCGTGGTCAACATGTCGACTTCATCGACGGTCAGGGCTTCAAGGGTGGTGACCCGGACCGTTTCTTCCGGGCGTCCGAGATTGACCCCGAGCACGACCGGGGTATCTGCGGGCCGGTGCTGCAACAGGATTTCACGGGCTGCGGCCAGCTGGGTCCGGCGGCGTTTGGACACCGGATTATAGAACGCGATCACGAAATCACCTTCGGCAGCCGCATGAAGCCGCTTTTCGATGGCCTCCCACGGGGTCAGCAGATCTGAAAGGGAAATCGCGCAGAAATCATGACCGAGCGGCGCTCCGATGCGGGCCGAACAGGCCTGCAAGGCGGAAATTCCCGGGGCATTGGTAATGCTGACACGTTTGGCCGCATCGGAAACGCCACCATTGTCCGTGTCCCGGTCGAGCAGCTCGTAGACCAGCGCGCCCATTGCGTAGATGCCGGCATCGCCTGAGGAAATCAGGGCGACATTCTTTCCCTTGCCAGCCTCTTCTAGGGCAAAGCGGACCCGGTCCTCTTCGGCTCCAAGCGGGAAGTTGTGATGGATCTTGCCGGTGATGTGCGGGGCGACAATGTCGAGATAGAGCGAATAGCCGACAACATCTTCCGCCCGAGACAGAAGCCGGGTTGCTTCCGGCGTGCGCCAGTCATCTGCGCCCGGACCGATGCCGATGACCGACAGGTGCCCGCGTGCCCGGCCAATGGTGTCCGGGTCGAGCGGATGCGGCGCGCTGGCAATGGCGAGCGTGGCATTGGCGGTTTTCTGCTTTGCAAGGATCAGCTGTCCGTCGTTGCCAACAGCAGCCAATGCGGCGCCCTCACAGACACCGTGGCAGCCGACTTCGGCAAACACCACGTCCGACGGGTTCATCAACCGGGGTGCCTGGGTTTCCAGCTCCGAGGCCGTGAAAACACGGAAGGGAACGCCGAGGTGCGCGCTCAGGGCTGCCATTGCCGCCTCATCGGCCTTGAGGTCGATGCTGGCCACGCAGGCAATGGCCCCCTTGGCGATGCCGGTGGCTTCGAGGTGTGCCTCTGCAAGATCGATCAACTCGTCCGAAGCGCATCCGCGGGCGCAGCCAACGCCGAGCACATGTGTTTTCGGATGATAGACAAGCCGCTTGGACGAGCCGGTTTCTGCCGCTTCCGTGATGAAGATGGAGAGCGTTGCGCCATCATCGCGTTTCAGGCTGGCATTTGCCAACCAGCCCGCTTCGCCTTCAATCCGGACACTCGCGCCCGAGAGAAGCTCTGCCATGACCGGTTTGGCATCTTGCGGGTTGGCGAGCACCCATCCCTTCGGCGGTACATCCAGCGCGATGCCGAGGGCGGTATCTCCTGCGGTTGTTATGGCTGCGTGGCCCTCAAGCATATCTGCCAGTTTGCGTGCAAGGTCATTGGCACCGCGATGGCCTCCAAGCAACGGCACGATGCTCGCACCATCTTCGGAAACAGCGATGACCGGCGGTTCCTCCCGCTTGTTGCTTAAGGCAGGGCCGAGTGCCCGGATCAGGATGCCGCTCGCGCAAACGCCAATGATCGGATGTCCTTCCTCAAAAAGGCTCCGGATATGGCCCAACGTGTCGGAGAAATGATGATCTGCCCCGTCGACACGGCCTTGAAGCCCATGGAGAGCGGCCCCGGGAAGTTCCTTGGCTATCCGCTTGGCGGTCTTGAGCCCCGCAGCATTCAGGACGAGAAGGATGGCGGAAGCGTCCACGCTTCGTCTCCCTTGTAAATGAGGATCATTGAAAAATACGGTGCGGTCTCGCTCGTCACATCGGCGAGGCGGTGAACCTGTTGTTCAGGCAAGCTGGCGCGTTCCACATAGCCAGCGTGCTCAAGAAGTCCCATGTCGGCAAGCAGTGCCTTCAACCGTTTGACATGACGCCCGACCTTCATGATCGCAACCGCTTGCGCGGCCTCGACCTTTTCGCGGATTTCTCCATCGGGCAGGGGGCCGGGAATGACCGTCATCACGTCCGTGCGAGCCGTCAGCGGGCGGCGCAGTTGGGCTGCACAGGCGGTGAGCGAGGTCACGCCGGGGACGACTTCGCAGGCAAAACGCTCGGACAATCGCTCGTAGAGATACATGAAGGAGCCATAGAAGAACGGGTCTCCCTCGCACAGGGTGATGACATCTTCACCGTTCTCCAGCGTGGCTGCGATTTCAACCGCAGCCTTGTTATAAATCTCCCGGGCGGGAAACCGGTCCACGCGCATCGGCACGATGATCGGGATTTCGCGGGCGCCTTCTGGAATAAACCGCGCGGCAATGGACCGGGCAAAGCTTGGACCGGTGTCCGGTGCCGGATAGGCGATCACGCGGGCAGATGAAATCAACCGGTGGGCCTTCAGCGTCATCAGGTCCGGGTCGCCCGGTCCAAGGCCAATACCGTAAAGCGTACCGGTCATGTCTTGATCAAACTCCATTGGGTCACGGGCATCAGGGGGCGCCAGCCGGTCAGCCCTCCGACGGCACTGGCTCTTTGAACGGCAAGCCGGGTCAACTCGCCGCCGTGGGTTTGCCACGCGCTCATCAAGACGGCCTCGCCTTCAAGGGTCACCGCATTTGCCACCAGGCGTCCGCCCGGTTTGAGCGCTTCTTGGCATGCTGCGACCATACCGTTTGCTGTCAGTCCCCCGCCGATGAAAACGGCATCGGGACGCTCCAAATCCGTCAAGCCGGCAGGTGCACTGGCATCGCGCAGCTCGAACTGCGGCACCCCAAGGGCCAAAGCGTTTTGTTCCGCCATGTCTCGGCGCTGTGCATGGGGTTCAAACCCGATGGCCCTTGTCCCCGGGGCCGAGCGCAGCCATTCAATGCCCACCGAGCCGCAGCCGGCGCCGATATCCCAGAGAAGAGCACCCGGGTGTGGCTGCAGGGCCGCCAGCGTGACCGCCCGGATTTCTCGCTTGGTCATCTTGCCGTCATGGATGAAGGCGTCATCCGGCAGGCCGGATGTCCGGGTCAACAGCCGGTGACCGGGGGCGGGCACACAGTCGATGGCAAGGGTATGAAGATCGGCGACTTCTGCATGCCAGGTTTCGGCTGTTGCGGAGAGACGGCGCTCCCGGTCTCCCCCCAGATGCTCCAGAACCGTCATGGCGGACCGGCCATAGCCTTCGGACCGGAGCAGGGCTGCGACTTGGGCGGGCGATTGCGCATTGCTGGTGAGTGCCAGAATGCGGGCACCGGGGTAAAGGGCAGCCCGCAGGGTGTCGAGCGGGCGCCCGTGAACGGAAAGACAATCGGTCTCCTGCAAAGCCCAGCCCATGCGCGCAGCGGCGAGCTGAAACGCCGACGGGCTTGGAAGAACGGTCATGTTGTGCGCGGAAAAATGCCGCGCCAGACTTGAGCCGATGCCATACCATTGCGGGTCACCGCTTGCGAGAATGGCGACGTTTTGGCCGGAAAGCTGCTCCAATGCGTCATAGACATGCGCAAAAGGGCTCGGCCACAGGCGTTTTTCGCCGGATATCTCTCCGGCCAGTTCAAAATGCCGCTCACCGCCGTAAACAACACTTGCTTTTCCAAGTGCTGTCCGCCCGGCTGCCGCCATGGAACCATCTTCCCCAATGCCGATCAGGGTCAGCCACGCGGAGCTTTTGGCAGTCGTCATTTCGGCTCCACCAGCCTGAAGGGCTTCGGGTGATGTTCCGGCGCAAGTTTTGCGGGCTGCCCGTCTGCGTTTGCGGTTGGCATCCGTGAGCCGCGCGATTTGTGATGCGCCTTCGGGCCGGCCTCTTGAGCGGGGGAAACCTGCGTTGTGCCCGAAGGATTCGACAGGAACCCGCGGGATTTCATTGCAGGTTTGCGGGATGCCGATTTCATTTTGCCCGGAGTGCTCTTCCGTTCGCTCTGGCGTTCGCTCATCCGGCGGTCTCCTCGGGCAGGCCTGCAGCCAGTCCGTTGACGGCGGCTGCCGCCATGGCAGAGCCGCCCCGGCGTCCACGAATGGCGAGATAGGGGATGCCGAACGGATTTGCGATCAGCGCGTCCTTGCTTTCCGCTGCACCGACAAAGCCCACGGCAAATCCGAGAATGGCTGCGGGTTTGGGAGCGCCCTTGCCGATTTGCTCGAGCAGGTGAAACAGGGCGGTTGGTGCGTTGCCAATGGCAACGACCGCACCGCAAAGCCTTTCATCCCAAAGATCAATGGCGGCCGCGGAACGGGTTGTTCCGATATTCCTAGCAAGATCCGGCACTTCATCACGGTTCAGGGTGCAAACCACGTCGTTGCGTGCGGGGAGAAGCCGCCGGATGATGCCGTTTGCGACCATTTCCACATCAGTGAAAACCGCAGCTCCCGCCTGAAATGCAGCATGAGCCACCTGCCCGACGCCCTCCGACCAGGCCAGATCCTCGACAATGTCGACCATGCCACAGGAGTGGATCAGCCGGATGGCGACCGGCCTGAGCGCTGGCGGCAGGCTGTCAAGTTGGGCCTCTTCACGCACGATCGAAAAGGACTGCCGGTAAATCGCGGCCGGGTCCTTTTCATATGTGTAAGGCGGGCTTGCGGTTTCCTGCATGATCAGGACTTGGCATCCATCGATTTCGGCCCGAGCGGATGGTCCGCATGCGGATAGGGGTGATGGTGGTGCCCGTGATCGTGGTCGTGATCATGATGGTGGTGATCATGCCCATGCCCATGGTCATGATGGCCATTGCCGTGATCGTGGTGGTGGTGATCCTTGGCGGCGCGGACCTGTTTTTCGCATGCGCCGGTGCAGATCTCCTCGCAAAGCTGGCATTCGGCTTCTGCGCCGAGCCCTTCCACGTGGTGGTGATGGCTTTCCTGTGCCAGACCGATTTCCGCCTCGAAGCCCAGCACCTGTTCCCGGTACTTGCACATCTGGCAATTCATCAGGTTTTGTCCCTGCAGGATTTCCTGAACCCGGTCAGCCATTGTGTCGATCACCTGCGGATGATCATTCAGATAGCCGGCCTTCAGGAACTCGATACCTGGATTTTCGGCTGCGACCTCGTCGGCGGCTGCATAGATCCGGGAGACCAGAACGCCGGTGAACAGGAAATACGGGAACACGATCACGCGCTTGTAGCCAAGCTTGGCCGCGTGTTCGAGACCGGGGGCGACCAGTGGAAAGGTCACGCCGGAATAGGAAGTCTCCGCCCAGCCGAAGCCGAAGCCTTCCCACAACAGACGGGTGATCTTGCAGACATTCGAATTCGCATCCGGATCAGAAGCGCCACGTCCCACCACCATCAGCAGTGTTTCGTGCAGTGGCACATCTGTTTCCGCGGCGTCGATGGATTCCTGGATACGGGCAGCGGCCGCCCGCACCATACGGGTATCGACAGCAAGCTCGCGGCCATAGGAGATCTGCATCTCCGGGTGCATGGCCTGATAGGTGTTCAACACCGAGGGGATATCGTTCTTGGCGTGACCGGCGGCGAACAGCATGCCCGGAACGGCCAGAACGCGGGTGCAGCCCTGCTCGCGCAATTTGTTCAGGCCGTCATGGATCACCGGATTGGCGAATTCGAGATAGCCATATTCCACGGGCCAATCGGGGAAGCGCGCCTTCAGGCCTTCGGCGAGCTGCGCGAATTGCTTGACGGCACCCTTGTTGCGGCTGCCATGGCCGCAAATCATCAAACCGAGTTTCTCACTCATGATGTTGCCTCGGCCTCCGGCTTGTCTGCATCAACGGGGCCGGCATCGGCATCGTTCCCGGCGGAGTCATTCTTCCGCCCTTTGAGGGCAATCACACCAGCGACAAGGGAAGCCCCGGCCAATGCGGCAATTCCGACCCAATGGGAATGTCCTGCGAGTTCGCCGATATGGCCAGCATGGGCAAAAGCCACGGCCGGCGTCAGGGCCGCGCCGGATAGGGCGGCAAAGCCGATCAGAGTTTTCAAGGTGACGTCTCCCTCGTCCATCACCCGTGGCTTTTCAGCGAAAGCACACGAGCCTTAGTCACATCCTTTATCGGAAGCGTCCAAAAGGGAGAAAGCAGGCGAGCGACATCTTGAGGGGTGCGTATGTCCCTCAAGACTGGTCTCTCGTCGACAGCTCCGGACTTGGTCCCCGATATGGGTCGACCGCAACCGGAATCGCTTTCAGTCCCTTGGGGGACGCCGTCCTGTGCGCGCACCCTAGACAAGGCATTGAAACCGATCAAGCGCAGATGCGACCGGATCTGACCAAACCCCGCCGTCTTACCGGTTGTTAATGTACAGCCCAGTCCGCAGCGTCGTCACGGGTGCCGATCATGGCCAGCCCCTTGGCAACAGAGGTCAGCTCCTCGCCACCGGAAATCCGGTCGGCACCGAAGCGGGTCTTGAACTGATTGCGCAGGGCAGGCACGAAGGAGGTTCCGCCCGTCAGGAACACGTGATCAATGTCCTTGTCCGCAAGACCCGCCCGGGCAAGTGTCTGGTCAAGTGCGCGGTCCATCCGCTTCAGGTCGTCTGCAATCCAGGTCTCGAAGTCGGAGCGGTTAACGGAGGCGGCGAAGTCCTTCCCAAGGGGGGCAAACCGGAGTTCGGCGCTTTCGGCGCTGGACAGTTCTGCCTTGACGCTGGAAACCGCCTTGAACAATGGATAGCCCTGATCCTCGTCGACCAGATCTACGAACAGTTCCAGCTTGTCCTGATCCTCGCACCAGCGCAGCAGTTTTTTAAGTTCCTTGTAGTCCTGTGAGGTCTTGAAGATCGACAGCAGGTGCCAGCGGGCAAAATTGGTGAATAGGTTCGGCGGAACCTCAAGCCGTTTTCCCATGCTGGAGTAACAAGTGCCCTTGCCGATTTCCGGCAGGATCACCTTGTCCAGAATGCGGTAGTCGAACGTGTCTCCGGCAATGCCGATACCGCCGCGTCCGAGAGGGTCGGCGGTCAGGATGTCCCCGGACTTGCGGAACCGCATGAGCGAATAGTCGGTCGTGCCGCCACCGAAGTCGGCCACCAGGATTGTTGCGTCACTGGCAAGGCGGTCGGCAAAGGAAAAGGCCGCCGCCACCGGCTCATAGACGAACAACACGTCCTCGACGCCAAGCCGGGCCAGTGTGTTTCGATACCGGCTCATGGCAAGGCCGTCATCCGGTGAACTGCCCGCAAAAACGACCGGGCGCCCGACCACCACGCGGGTGCCTTCGGGAAACAGGGTTCCGGAAAACCGGTCCCGCGCGCCGGTCAGGAAGGTTTCCATCAGGTCTTCGAATTCAAAGCGGCTCCCGAACACGCCGGTCCCCTTGAACAGGGAACTTGCAACAAAGGTTTTCAGCGACTGGATGAAGCGGACATCGTCCAGACTGTTGAGGAACTGCTGGATCGCCCATGGACCGACTTCCGGATGCGGTTTTTTTGCCGGCCCGCGGTCGAGAAAGCACAGCACGGTCGGCAGGCTGGCGGCCGTCTCTTCCGTGCCGAATGCAACGGTTTGCAAATCGGCAGGGTCATCGCCGGAAACCACCACCGTGTTGGAGGTGCCGAAGTCGAGACCAAGAGAATTGGGCATGTATTAGCCTCCAAAAGCGGCGCCTCCGGCAAGCAGCGGCTTGGCCGGACGAAGCAGAACGGGGTGTGTCTTGAAACGGGGGCGAAGCGTATAGTCCGGACAGGCGGGCAGCGCAACCCGTCTTGTCGATTTAAGACCGCTTTCTCTCACTGACCGCTGCGGCCAGTCGACGCGATTGTTTATTGATAAAATTTCATATACGCGATTCTGTATGAGGGAGCTGAAGTCAAGGTCGGGCCGGAAGAGGCAAATTGCGCGAAAGGCGAATTGGGCCAAGGTGGTCTTGCGCCTGCTGCTCCTGCCGTATGTACTGATTTCCCTGATTCCGGCTGGCTACATGCCGGATGTGGCCGATGATGGTCAGATCAGTATCACGATCTGTACCACAAATGGTCTGCAGACCCTTTTTCTGAACGAAGACGGCACCTTCGACCATGGCAGTCCGGGTGGTGAAGAGGAACCCCGCACAGCAGATGCGTTGTGCGCCTTCTCGGCCCTGTACCATGTTGCCGTATTGCAACCGGATGATCCCGTTCCGCACGTCACAGCCGTAAAAACACGCATTTCGGCTGCAAAATCCGACACGGGCGTCCATTTACGAAGATTTCCCCCGCTCGGCGCCCGGGCGCCACCCGTCAGCATCTGATCCCGACTGAAACTTCGATTTTTGAACTATCGCGGAGGGCCGGCTGCCGCCGATCCCTCCGCCGTGGAGATCATGATGACTGATACCCGACTGGACCTCCCCGGGTCCGCGCATGCGCCGTCGCGCCTTTCGGCCTTTGACAAGCGCTTTTACATCGCCGCCTGGCGTTGGCATTTTTATGCCGGACTGTATGTCGCGCCCTTTCTGATCATGTTGGCCGTGACCGGTCTCATGATGATGTTTATCGCCGTCTTCGATGGCCGGGACGGCGAGAAAATCACCGTCGTTCCGGGGACTGAAACCCTGTCACTGGCCAGCCAGGGTGCCTCGGCGCTTGAGGCTGTGCCGGATGGAAAGATTGTCGAATGGATCGGTGCGCCCGGTCCGGACAGGGCGTCCGTTTTCCGCATAGCTGCCGGCGGCGGCCATCAGATGGTTGCCGTCAATCCCTATAGTGGTGATGTTCTGGAGACGTGGAACCGCCGTGACGGCTGGTATGATTTTGCAGCCGACATTCACGGCACCTTGCTGATCGGTGATACCGGGGACAGGCTGATCGAGATTGCCGCCGGATTTGCCATCGTGCTGATTGTGACGGGCTTGTATCTGTGGTGGCCGCGTGAAGGCAGCCCGGTTCGCGACGCCTTCGTTCCAAAGCTCGCAGCACGCGGGCGGGCGTTCTGGAAAAGCCTTCATTTGACGATCGGCATGTATTGTTCGCTGATCCTGCTCGTCTTTTTGTTGTCCGGCCTCGCCTGGGCCGGCATTTGGGGCGGCAAATTTGTTCAGGCCTGGAGCACCTTCCCGGCGGAGAAGTGGGACAATGTCCCCTTGTCGGACGATACCCATGCCTCGATGAACCATGGGGCGATCAAGGACGTGCCCTGGGGGCTTGAGCAAACGCCAATGCCGGTATCCGGATCCACCGCAGGTGTAACAGGCTTGGGGGATGGGGTGCCGGCAACAGCGGACACTGTTGCCGCTCTCGGGCGTACGCTCGGGTTTGAAGGGCGCTACAGGGTTCAGTACCCGGGCGGTGCCGACGGGGTCTGGACGCTTTCGCAGGATTCCATGAGCAACGACTCCGAAGATCCCGCATCCGACCGTACGGTCCATATTGATCAATATACGGGCAGGATCCTTGCCGATGTCGGTTTTGAAGACTACTCGCTTCCTGCAAAGGGAATGGCTGTCGGAATTGCCTTCCATGAAGGCGACATGGGCCTGTGGAACCTCGTGCTAAACACGGTCTTTTGTCTCAGCATTGTATTTCTGAGTATCAGCGGACTGGTCATGTGGTGGATCCGCCGTCCGAAAGGGGCGGGCTTGCGGCTTGTTGCTCCCAAGCATCCGGATCACCTGCCCCATTGGCGCGGTGCCATGCTGGTGATGTTGTTCCTGGCGCTTGCCTTTCCGCTGGTTGGCCTGACCCTCATTGCGGTTCTGGCGCTGGATATTCTGTTCCTGTCGCGTATTCCCTTCGTGAAGCGCGCCATAGGTTGACAAACACCAGACTGACAAACAATCCGGGGCGGCGGTCTCTGCCGCGCCGGAGCGGGCAGTGGCTTGGGAAGAATTGTCCCGGCTTCCCAAATTCCGTCTGCTTCAGAGCGCTAAAGTCTGCTAGCGTCCTCCCATGACAACAAAATCAGGGAGGTTGTGATGCTGAACCATCTTGTGTTCACGGTGATCGCAAAGGACCGGCCCGGGCTCGTCGAGCGGCTTGCCGAAGCGATTTCCGAGGCCGGGGGCAACTGGGTGGATTCGTCGATGGCCCGCCTCGGCGGGGAGTTTGCCGGGATCGTCGGCGTCGATATTTCCGGTCAAAAAGTGGACGCGCTGCGGGCCAGTTTTGATGCGCTGGCAAGCGAAAGCATTGCAATTACATTGCGCTCCGATCTGAAGCAGGTTGAGCCGGAGACTGGCCAAAAAGCGCAATTGGATCTCTTGTCGCGCGACCATCCCGGCATATTGCTTCAAATGACAAGCGTCCTGGCAACCCATAACGTCAGCATCGAAAACCTTCAGACGTCTGTTGAGCCCGGATCAATGGATGGCGGGCCCATGTTCAAGGCCGAGGCCGAACTGCGGCTTCCTGCCGGTCTTTCGCCGGAAGCCTTGAGTGACGCCCTTCAGGAAACGGCTGCCGACCTTATGGCCGATATCAGCCTGGTCGAGGAATAGCGGAAATAAGTGACATCGCAGGCAAGCCGCGGCGACTGGTCAGAACGAGGTCTTGTTTGGGGAGGATTGCGTGCACGTTGCCAAAAGTGAGAAGCTTCGTGTTCTGCTTTTCGGCGCGACCGGAACCATCGGTCGGGCGGCTCTGCGCGCCATGCAGGACGATGGTCACGAGATTGTCTGTGCTTTGCGGCCCGGTACAACCGGCCCGGCGGATATTCCGGGCGCCCGGACCCTGCAAGCCGATGTCACCAATCGGGAGGCGCTGTTTTCAGAAGCCTTTTCCACGGAGCACTTCGATGCGGTGGTATCGTGTATGGCATCCCGAACCGGCATGCCGAATGATGCATGGGCCATCGACTGCCATGCCCATTTGAATGTCCTGAAGGCGGCGGAAAAAGCGGGGGTCGGCCTGTTTGTGCTTTTGTCTGCAATTTGCGTTCAAAAACCGCGTCTGCAGTTCCATTTTGCCAAGCTTGCATTCGAAAAGGTTTTGAAATCCTCGGCGATCAACCACGTTATCGTTCGCCCGACCGCCTATTTCAAATCCCTGTCCGGGCAGGTCGCGCGGGTCAAGGCCGGGAAACCGTTTCTGGTCTTCGGCAATGGCCGCGCGACAATGTGCATGCCGATCAGTGACGATGATCTTGGTCGGTACCTCGCTGATTGTCTGACCGATCCGTCACGGCTCGACAGGACCTTGCCGATTGGCGGGCCCGGGCCTGCGATCACGCCGATGGACCAGGGGATCTGTCTTTTTGAGGCGCTGGGCCGGAAACCGCACTTCAGGCATGTGCCGCTGTTTGCGATCAAGTCGATCGCCAAAGGGCTGGGGCTTGCCGGAACCGTGCTCCCGGCGCTGGCGGACAAGGCGGAATTTGCACGCATTGGAGCATATTACGCGACCGAATCCATGCTGGTGTACAACCCGGAAACCGGACACTACGACGCTGACGCGACACCGTCTTTCGGGACCGAGACCTTGTGTGATCACTATGACGCGCTGTTGGCGGGGAGAGCGCATACCGAGCTTGGGGCACATCGCGTTTTCAAGTGACACCGCCAAAAAGCTTTCTTGCTGGCGGTTTTATCCGGGGCAAGCCGTGCCGGGTTTAGGTCTCGATCCGACTGTTTCAGGACGCAAGTTCAGGTGAACAGGCTGCGCGGCAGGAAGCTGCCGTCGTCCGTGCCGACTTCCTTGTCGATCAGCTTGTTCATCAGGTCATTCATGCGCAGTATCAGATCCTTGTACACCTCGGGTTCCAGCGCGAGATTGAGCAGTTCTTCTGTGTCCTTTTCCAGGTCGTACAGTTCCAGCTCGTTGTTTTTCAGGATTTCTTCCAGCGTTGTGGGTTGATTGAAATTGTCTGGAGCGAAGTAGCGCGAGAACTTGTAGCGGCCATCGAATACAAAATAGATGAAGCCTTTCAGAGAGACATCCGGCTTCAGCTCGGTAAAGGGCGGAACCCATTCCTGTTTGGCGACATAGACGTTGGCAGCCTTCATATAGTGCCAGTCGACGGTTTGCAGACCGACATAGTTAAAGAGGATTCCCTCCCGGACCGCGTTGGTATCCGCGTTGTCGGGATCTTGCAGCAGGCTGCTGAAATCAACTCCGGGCAGACCTTCAATGGCTTTTTTCCGGTCGGATTCCTGTTTGTTGGTCATGCCGACCAATGTCGGTATCAGGTCGAGGTGACTGGTGATGGAATGGCAGTTCCGCCCCCCGGGATGTTCGGGGTGAACGATGACCTGGGGCACATGGGTTTCCTCCTCGTAAGGCAGGGGCCCCTTGCCGCGCAATCCGCCGTGAGAACCGCCTAGTTCGCCATGGTCCGCCGTGCGCATGACGACGGTGCTGTCCCAAAGATCCAGCGCAGAGAGTGTGTTCAACACGGTCTGCAGGTTCCGGTCGTTGTCCTGAATGAGGTTGAGATAATAATTGTAGTAGATATCCCACATGTCCGGTTTGTCTGTCGGGATAAACCCGAGGAATTCGGACCAGCCTTGCCAATAGGCCCATTGGGCTTCCGGCCGTCCCTTTTCTTTCAGCGGCTGAAAATGGGTGGGGGAGGGCGGAAAATTCCACTTCTTCTCAAAGTGCTCGTTTTCCGGAGGAGGGGTCAGCCGCATTCCGACGGCAGATTCCTGAATTTTTTGCCCTGCCGTGTTCGCATCCGCATACATGATGTCATGCGGGGAAACAAAACTGACAACCATAAACCAGGGGATTCCCTGGCGGTTGAGATCGTGGGCATTGGTCCGGAGCCAGCGAACCGCTTCGCTCCCGGTATACATGTCCGTATCAT
Organism: Roseibium sp. RKSG952; assembly: GCF_009711355.1. Classification (NCBI taxonomy): domain Bacteria; kingdom Pseudomonadati; phylum Pseudomonadota; class Alphaproteobacteria; order Hyphomicrobiales; family Stappiaceae; genus Roseibium; species Roseibium sp. RKSG952. The sequence continues at coordinate 45,438 of NZ_SMMF01000942.1, forward strand.
ACGCCTGATCCGGACCGCCGATCTTGTCGCCATCCGGGGCGAACCGGTCAAAGCCGTATTCCTTTAAAGACTCCAGATAGTTGATGTCGTTTTTCGGGTAGATGATGTCCTTGCGCAATTCGAACTTGCCGAAATAGGCGGTCTGATAGCCAAGCGCCTTGAAAATGGTCCCCATGCTTGGCTTGTCTTTGGGAAGGCTGGGAACGTAGCCCAGTTCCATCTGATCATAGATGCCGTTGATTTGAGGTGGTTGACCCGAGAACATCACCCCGCGCGACGGTGTGCACATGGCTGACCCGATATAGTGCCGGTGAAAGGTCGTACCGCGCCGACGGAGTTCTTCCCGCGCCGGCAAGTCATACCCTTCCGTCGGGCGCAGATGATAGGCTTCTTCATCTGAGATAAACAGGATCATGTTGTAGGGATGATCAGGCGCCGCAGTGCGTTTCGCAGAAAATGTCTTCGTACCCGGCGCCAGGTTAGGCGACGTCGCATAGTCTTGTGCTGATGCATTGCCACCAGCCAGAGCGCCGGCGGCCAAGGCGACTGTGCCGGTTTTCAAGACACTGCGCCGGCTTATGCCGGAACCATCTGGCCTTGTGTCGGTCTTATCTTTGCGATCACTTGGTTCAGATTTGTTGTCCATAATCAATCCCCTTCAAACCTGCCTCGGTATCGCAACAACACCTCGATCCGGTTTTGCGAATCGAAACCGGGCAATTGCCCACGGGAACCCTGCTCTAGGTGAACAGGGCCTTTGGCAGGAAACTGCCGTCATTGTTACCGACTTCCCGGGTAATCAGCTCGTTCATCAGCTCATTCAACCGAACGATCAGATCCTTGTTGGCATCGACCTCCATGCCAAGGTTGATCGTTTCCTCCGGGTTGCTTGCAAGATCAAACAACTCGATATCGTTGTTGGCGAGCAAGTCATCGACCGTCGTCGGGGTGTTGAAGTTGTCCGGAGCGTAATAGCGGGCGAACTTGTATCGTCCATCAAAAACGAAACTGACAAAGCCGCGGAGCGATATGTCGGGCTTGTGCTCCGTGAACGGGGGCACCCAGTTCTGCCTGGCGACATAGCCGCAAGCATATTTCATGTAGTGCCAGTCGACGGTCTGCAAACCGACATAGTTGAACAGGACCCCTTCGCGGATCGCGTTGACCGGGGCCGCGTCCGGGGCATTGAGCAACCCGCTGAAGTCCCGCCCGGGCAATCCGCGCAGTACATTGGCCTGTTTTTTCTGGTCTGCATTCGTCAGGCCGACCATTGTCGGGATCAGATCCATATGACTGGTCAGTGCCTTGCAATTCCGTCCACCCGGACGTTCCGGATGCACGATAACTGCCGGAACATGGGTTTCTTCCTCGTAAGGGAGCGGTCCTTTTCCGCGCAACCCGCCATGGGATCCGCCAAGTTCACCATGGTCTGCGGTCCGGATGACAACGGTTGAGTCCCACATTTCGAGTGAGGATACCGTGTCGATGATCTGTTTCAGATTGCGGTCGTTGTCGCGAATGAGGTTGAGGTAGTAATTGTAGTATGTATACCACATCTGCCGTTCGCCGACCGGAATGGTTCCCAGAAACGCGGACCAGCCTTTCCGGTAGGCCTCCTGCGCCTTCGGCCGGCCTGGTGCGTCGATGGGTTCAAAATGGGTTGGCGATTCGGGGAAATCCCAAAGGGTCTGATAATGGGTATTGTCGGGCGGTGGCGTCAGGCGCATGCCGACTTCAGACTTCTGAATGCTTTGCCCCGGCCCATTGGTATCGGCATACATGATATCATGCGGGGACACGAAGCTGACCACCAGCAACCACGGCTTGCCTTGCTTGTTCAGCTCTTGCGCATTCGTGCGTAGCCAGCGCGAAGAGGCGCCTTCGGTATACATGTCCGTATCGTAGGCCTGGTCAGGGCCGCCGACCTTGTCACCGTCAGGGGCGAATGTATCAAACCCGTAGTCTTTCAGGGCATCGAGGTAGTTGATATCGGTCTTCGGATGGATGATGTCCTTGCGCAGTTCGAATTTTCCAAAATAGGCGGTTTCGTATCCAAGGGACTTGAAGATCGTGCCCATGCTGGGCTTGTCAGCGGGCAGGCTCGGCACATAGCCCAGCTCCATCTGGTCATAGACACCGTTGTTTTGCGGAGCTTGCCCGGAAAACATCACGCCGCGGGACGGTGTGCACATGGCTGACGCGATATAGTGATTATGAAACGTGGTCCCGCGTGCCATCAGCTCTTCGCGAGCGGGAAGGCTGTAGTCCGTTGCCTTTCTAAGACGATAGGCTTCTTCATCCGAGATGATCAGGATCATGTTGTAGGGCCGGTCGTGGGATGACTGCCGGCTTGCCGGATGGGGTTGTGACTTGTCCGAGGATTGTGACTGGGCCTGAGCGAAAGCCGGGGCGCTGAGCGTACCAATTGACAATGCCGCTGTTGTGCCACCTTTCAGGATGCCTCGGCGGGTCACACCATCAGGCTGCTGGTCATCATTCGCGAGGGGCTTTTTGTCTTCACTTGCCTTGTCGTCCTGCATGAGGGTCCGTCTCCCTTGCCACTTCGTTCAGGAAACTCTAGCCGGGAAGTTCACCCTGGGGAATGCATAAAAGGATTTTGCGTTACCGGAACCGGTTTCACGCGCTGGCAGCGGCCCGGAGGCGGGGCATTCAATGCCAGCCTGGAGGTAACGCGGGAGCAAGCTTTGGAATTCAAGAACGCGCATTGCCCGTTAGCCGGGCAATGCGCCTGTCAGAGAGATGCGCTGCATTTCATTGTGCGAGGAACGCGAGTTCCGCGGTCAGCATCATGTCTTCCGTCAAGGGGGCCTGGCCGGTAACCAGATAACCGACAAGAGTGGCAAGAGTGACGAATGAAAAGCACTCGCAGCCGGCCCGCACCTTTGGCCATTTTGTTTCTGCAAACTTGTTTGACATCCGCAGGGCCTTGTCTCCCCAAAACTTCAATCCGGTATAGTTGAAGATCAGGTCGAGGACAAAAAGCGACCACGCCGTCAGGATGCGGTAGAATAGGAAACTGCCGCTAAAGACCGCGAAAATCACAGAGGCGGCTTGCACATACATTTCGACCAGTTTGGGACAGCGCAAACTGTTGGACGCAACACCTACAAACCAGAAACAGTAGGCTGCAATGACAATCGGGGGCTCGTTGTGGCCGAGTGGCTGGATTGGTTCATGTGGAGCAAACAGGAGCTGCGTTTCACCGCTTTGATACACATACCCGCCGAGCACACCTACAACCATCAACGTATTCAGGACGTTGAGATATCGCTTGTTCCGGAGCGAAAACAGGATGAAACCGGATGCTTGAAAGGCGAGAAAGCTGTATAGCGCGATCTTTGCCACACTGTTCACATTCACGATGCCGGAAATAAGTCCCGGAAACGCAACAAGTATGGCGATTGCCAGCAAAAACGATCCTTCAATTAATATTAACTGAACAAGGCGGTCTGATTTTCTCCCGAGTCCAAACGCAGTTAAAGTTAATATAGGAAGTAATACAACTTATAAAAGTAAAAAGTATTTTGACTCGTCAACAGTTGACATGATGACAAAGCAAAAAATTAACGTGGCGAAGAAAATCGCAGCATATTTGAATATACTGTCTCTATCAGTGCGCAGAATGGTCTGTTTCCCCTTAATTTATATCTTTGATTTCATCTCTTATTAGGTGGATATCAAAGATATATAAGTAAGAAGTCGTAATTTCTCTGTACATTAAATGTTAACGTAAAATTACTGCGCGGTTAATTAATTTTAATATTGTTAGTGTCACTACATATACGTCACTAGTGCTTAATACTTATCGACTGATAAGGTTATATACTTAATTATCGCGATAAATTGTTATGTATCAATACTAGGGAAGTCCATCGCCGGATGATTTTTTCTGTAAATATGCAGAAAAGCGGAGCGCAAGCGTTTGCGCTCCCCTTTTTGTTCCGGTCCGCGTCCTGCCGGTGTCAGGTTTTTCCGCCAGTCCTGCCTAGCGGAGACCGGCGGCGAGTTCGGCTGTCAGAATGAGGTCTTCTGACAGTTTTGCCCGTCCGGTGATCACGTATCCAACCAGGGTTGCGAGGGAGACGAAAGAGAAGCATTCGCAACCGGCCCGGAGTTTCGGCCATCTGTTGGTGGCAAACCGGTTGGACATTCTGAGTGCCCGTTCACCCCAGAACTTCACACCCGTGTAGTTGAATATCATGTCGAGTACGAATAGGGACCATGCGGTCAGGATCCGGTAGAACAGGAAGCTGCCGCTGAATATTGCAAAGATGACCGAGGCGCTGTGGACATAGATCTCCACGAGCTTCGGGCACCGGCTGCTGTTTGCGATTACGCTTACAAACCAGAAGCAATAGGCGGCAATGATGATAGGCGGTTCGTTGTGCCCCAAGGGCTTGATCGGCTCATGTGGTTCGAATTGCAGGTGATCCGGCGCGCTTTGATAGATATAGCCGAAGAAAATCGCCATCGCCATCAATGAGTTGAAGATGTTGAGGTATCGCTTGTTTTTGTAGGAGAACAGCGCGAACCCGCAGGCCTGGGCAAAGATATAGGCGAACAGCGCAACCTTGATCGCCAGGTCAACATCGATGATGCGCGCCATGACATCCGGAAACGCGATGTAGGTTCCAAGCACCAGCAGGAAAGTGCCCTGGATTGCTATGAGCTGGATCAACCTGCCGGACTTTCTGCCCATCCCGAACGCTATGGGGACCAGCGTGGGCAAGAACAGGACCAGCGACAGGAGCACGTATCTGGAGTCATTGACTGCGAGTTTCACGATATAGCAGAAAACCAGGGCTGCAAGAAAAAGGAATGTATATTTGAAGATGCTGTCTCTATCCGTCAGTAACATTTTCAACTCTCCTTCACGTACCCATCAGGGATTGCATAGTTTAAAGTAATAACCGAGGTATTATAAGTATTAATACTTATAATACGTGATTACCCTTAAACATTACAGGTGCATTACTGGAAAGTGAACGAAAATTAATACGTGGATGTCCGTATTTTTCTGTTTGTCTTGTAAGTGTTTTTACTATTCTATTTAAAATAGAATATTGATGCCTTCCATGTGCCAAAGAGGGGTCTCTGCTCGCATTCTGGCAGCGGTTATCAAAAAGGGGCGAGGAAGGGGTGTTGAGCCTGCGTGCGGAAATGGCAGCAGGTGACGGCTTCAGTCGCTCAATAAATTTGTTCACGGAAAAATGGCGGACAGAGAGGGATTCGAACCCTCGATACGGTTGCCCGTATACACGCGTTCCAGGCGTGCGCCTTCAGCCACTCGGCCACCTGTCCGTCTGAAGCGGTAACCCCGCTTGAGAGTTGCGCAATATACTCATGACTTTCGTGAGCGCAACCACCTTGAAAAAAGAAATTGCAGACCTTCAGATTGCCTGTGGAAGAGTGCCCGAAAAGCGGCGCTCCGCCGCCCCGGGAAGTGACCGGTTTGTTCAAGATCGGCTCACGATACTGTGCAAATTAACCGATATTGAGCTGGAAGGTGCGCGCTGTATATGTAGACCGGGCGCTGGCAGCCTTGTGTTGGGGCGGGTCGCGTCTCAATGCTCGTCAACGGATGGATGAATGATTGCTCTGATCAAGTTTGTTTTCCGGTTGTTTGGCCTGATTTTGGTTGCAATCTCGGTGGTAGCACTTGTTGCAGATGGCAGCCGGTCGATTGCCAGGTCCGAACTGGTCTTCATGCCGCTTGGCCAGGCTTGGTTCAATTTCTCCCCCGAAACACTCAATCTGGCCCAGGCGGCAGTTCAGCGCCATGTCAGTCCGTTTCTCTGGGATCCGGTGATACAGACGCTGCTCACCCTGCCCGTGTGGGCTGTTGCGGGACCCGTCGGTTTGCTGTTTCTTGTGACAAGCGCGCGGCAACGCCGAAGGGGTCCGGTATTGACCTGAGGACTGGGGCGGATCCGTCCGCGCTGCGCAAGAGGACATCGTGCGGAGGGCGGCATGTCTTTCATGACCATGCTTTCGAAAAGATTTGCGCTCCCGGAGCGGCACACAGCCTTGCCGGGCCGCCCTGTGCCACGGTTGCCCGGCGGGCCGCATGAAGTATCGGGAAGGGCTCTGGTGCCGCCTTATCCGGAGGGGTCCAGAATATTGCTTGCCGGGATGGGCCGCTTCCGCTCGGCAGAGCAGCTGTTTTGGTCCGTTCCCGGTGTTTTTGTCACTGCTGCAGGATATGCGGGCGGATACACGGAAAATCCGACCCACAATGAAGTTCACACAGGCCGCACCGGACATGCCGAGGTGGTGCAGGTGGTCTATGACCCGGCCAGTACGGATTTGGAAGCTTTGCTTGCGTTGTTTTGGGAAAACCATGATCCGACACAAGGGATGCGCCAAGGCTCTGACCAGGGCACGCAATTTCGCTCGATCCTGATTGTGGAGGCTGACGACCTGGCATGTGCACAAAGCTCCTTGTGCAGGTATCAGGCCGCACTTTCGGATGCCGGTGTGTCGCGGCCCATTACAACCGTTGTAACTACAGACAAGCCGTTTTATTTCGCTGAGGACTTTCATCAGCAACAGGCTGCGAAACAGCCGTCTGCCGTTCGAAAACCCAAGGGGATTGGCATACCGTTTCCCTTGCATGTGTGATGCTTCGCCGCCGGGTCTCTGAACAGCGTGGTCTGCGGATCAGCTGCCGAGGCCGCATCGCCGGGCAACGCGAGGGTTGATCGTGCCGCTAAGCCAGGTAAATTCCGGTTGAGAGGGTAAACCGGGTTGACGGCGTGTCGGTTGGATGCCATTTGCCGCCGTCTAACGATCCCGCAAGTTCTATGCTTGTGGCAAGATGGGCCTGTTGGTCCGGACAAAGCGGAAATCGCGGCACACGCTCATGGCGTCATTTGAGTTAACGGAAGGTTCTGTTCTTCTTCTGGATGCGTTGCACACGCGCCGGGGCAAGCTGTTTCGGCGGCCGAAGAGGATTATTGAGTGCCGCCACCTCGACGGGGTCGGCGCGGCGCTAAATGCTGTCGAGTGCGCCCGCGCCTCTGGCGGCCATGTGGCCGGGTTCCTCGCCTATGAACTTGGCTACGCCTTTGAGGAGAAGCTGCGGGCATGCTGGAAGCCGGATGGCGAACGTCTGCTTTGGTTCGGTGTTTTTGACGCCCCGGAGGATGTGACGCTGGCCGATGTCCGGCAGTCCTTGTCCGGGCAGGCGGAAACTGATGGCGGGTGGCTGGGCACGCCGGTTTTCGACATGGGGCGCACGGAATATGAGACCGCCTTTTCCAGGGTTCAGCAACATCTCGCCGAAGGTGACATCTATCAGGTCAATCTGACAATGCGCGCCCGTCTGCGCCATGCCGGGCCCCCCGAAAGACTGTTTGCCGACCTTCTCGAAAAGCAGCCGGTGCCCCATGCCGCATTCGTCAAACTGGATGACCGTGACATCCTGTCCCTGTCTCCGGAGTTGTTCCTGGAGCGGGAAGGAAACACGGTGCGTACGCGCCCGATGAAGGGCACCGCACCGCGCGGGATCACGCCGGACGAGGATAGCGGGATTGCCGCTTCCCTGGCCGAAGACCCGAAACAGCGCGCCGAAAACACGATGATCGTCGACCTGATGCGCAATGACCTGTCGAGAATTTGCGAGCCCGGGTCGGTGAAGGTCACCCGCTTGTGCGAGGTCGAGCGCTACAAGTCACTGCATCAGATGACGTCCACGATTGAGGCCAGTCTGGCTCCGGCAGTCGCCTTTCCGGATATTATCGAACGCCTGTTTCCGTGCGGGTCGATCACCGGAGCGCCGAAACTCAGCGCCATGCTGATTGCCGACCGGTTGGAGACATCGCCTCGCGGCGTCTACACGGGGTCCATCGGCCATATTGAGCCCACTGGTGATTTTCGGTTCAATGTTGCAATCCGCACCCTTGATCTGAAGAGGGACGGAGCCGGTCAGGCCGGAACCGGCTCCGGGGTTGTGTTCGATTCCGGGGCGAACCCCGAATATGACGAATGCGCGCTCAAGCTGAAATTCCTGAGCGATCCGGCACCCGGTTTCGGCCTTTTCGAGACACTGGCTTATTTCCCGGGTGACGGCTATGCATTGCTGGAGCGGCATCTGAGACGGCTGGAAGCTTCGGCCGGTTATTTCGCCTATCCGTTCGAGGCGGCAAAGGCGCATCGTATTCTGCAGGAGGCCGCTGCGGAATTCCGTGTGGCGGCGCGTGTCAGGCTGGACCTTGCGCCCACCGGGGACATGAGCATCAGTGCAACGCCGATGCCGGTTCAGACCGAAACCGGAATGTGGCGTGTCGTGCTGGCGGACAGACGGGTCGATCCGGCGAACCGGTTCTTGTATCACAAGACGACGAACCGGGCGTTTTATGATGACACTCGCAAGCAAATCGCCCTGCACTACGGCTGTCAGGAGGTCATCTTCGAGAATACCGACGGCTTCCTGACCGAAGGCAGCTTCACCAATCTCTTTGTGCGGAAACGCGGCCGGCTTCTGACACCTGCCGTCCGGCACGGATTGTTGCCCGGAACCTTCCGGGCGGGGCTGCTTGAGCATAATCTCGCCCATGAGGCGGATTTGACTTCGGGGGATTTACGGGAGGCCGATGCGGTATTTGTCGGCAATTCGGTGCGCGGTTTGATCGAGGCGCGCGTGCACGTCCCAAGTGCCTTGAAGCAGGCGTCTTGACGCGTTTCAAATCCAGCGAGTGAACCGGTGAACAGGCGTTGTGCGGCGCTTCCAATTGCGGTGGTCAGTCTGTTCCGGAAAATTTCTCTGGCCATGGCTCTACTGTCAGTTCGGGCCAGTACTGCATCATTCGGGCCGCCTTCTCGGTGTAAGTTTGCGCGTTGTCCTTCATGAGGTTCGGTACCAGCCGCAGCGCAAAAATATTGGCGAGGCCGAACGGCGCCCGGATCTCCAGCCGGTCCTCGTCCGTCAGCCGCACCGCCACTGCATGGGTCTTTGCCGCATAGTTGGTGAGCGACTCGATGCTGCAGGTGAGCGGCCGGTAGGGGGTGCCGAAGCGGTTTTCATACCAGAGGTGCACTCTCGCCTGATTCCGGACTTCCAAGACACTGGCAAGATCCGGCAAGGCGGCGGCCACCGCGCGGATGACCTTGTCCTCGCCGTCGTAGCTTAGATCCTTGCCGTCGAAATAGATGATATCGAAATCCTTTATGCCGTTCATGAGGTCGCGACGGGTCAGGGCATTCCAGACGGTTTGATACAATCCTCCAGACACCAGCCATGCGTCCGGTAAACCAAGATCCCGTATTTTTTTCAGGATTTTTATCAAATGCGGTGCCGTGCGTATGATCTCCCTGAGGCGGGTTTCACGCTCGGTTTCGGTCGCCAAATAGGGATTTCCCAAGCATGACAGAAAACCTTCGGGCCGTGTCCGCAGCATAATTTCCAAGCCTTTTCAACGGGAAAGGAGATCTCAAACAAAAGTGCGCCGATTCTAGGCTTGTGTCCAGATCTGCAATTATTTTTTCGCTTGTAAAAAATACGAATATTTAGATTTTTTGGTATTAAACAAAAAAGTCGATTTAACGGGAAGTTTTGTGATGTGAATTACATTTTAAAACTGCCCTCAAAAGTAACGTTAGGTCAGGTCAAGGGAAATGGCCGACAGGCGTGAAACGAGGAGCAGAGATCATGGCCCGTAAATTTTTCAAAGGTAACATCCTGAAGCACAAGTCTTTTGCATGGAAAAAGAAGGTTCACGAAAAGAAAATTCAGGAGGAAGCCGGCCGAGACAAGGTTCAGTCTAAACTGGAAGAGTTGAAGGATCGTTTTGAAGCAGACAAGCGTCCGTTGGAGCGCCACGAAGATAAAAAGATCGTTGAGCTGGAAGCCTCCCGTGCGGCTGCTCTGGAGCAGGTCATTCGCATAAACGAACCGAGGGTCGAGGTTGAGCGCGAGGCGCGCACTGATCTTCGCCAGGAAAAGAAGGCGGATCTGCGGGAACAGACAAAACGGGATGTCTTGGAAGAGCGCAAGGCCATCGACAGCCGTATTGACCAACGCGAGCGGGTTTTGGAAGAACGTGCCCAGCAAGAAGATGTTCTGGCCGAAAAGCGTGCTGAACTGCCTGAAACCGCAAGACCTCAGATTGAAGAAAAGGCTGGGCAAGCCGAAGAGCTGCAGGAAAGTGCGTCTGTCGAAGCTGTCGTCGAAACACAAGCGGCGTCCGTTGCATCAGAACTCAAAGCTGCAATTGAAGCCGAAACCGTCGAGCAAGTGGCTGATACGGCTGCGGCTACCGGGACAGCGGCAGCTACCGAAGCTGTTGCATATACCAGTGCTTTGAGTTTTGAATTTGGAAGTACGGCTGAGCCAATCGTATCAACTGCGGCCATCACGCCGGTCCTCATGGATGCGGCCGCAAATAACGAAGAATTGGGGCAATTGTCCATCTCAACCGATCGGGCGACTGCTATTGATCGATCCGTGATTGAGCAGTCCATTGCAGGACGGGTGGACACCCTCGAAGAAGCAATTGCAGCAAAAACTTTCCTCGAAGTACCAACCGGAATCACTGACCGGACAGAGATCCTTGATCTTGTGCGCTTCGAACAAACCAAGGGCGATATTCTCGGTACCATTGAGGATAGGACGGATATCCAGTCAAATTTCATTGAAGATCTGCATTCGCAGTCTGTCGCAGGGATAGGGGCATTCGTGGACGCTGATATGGAAGCAGCTTCGGCAAAATTGCAAGCGCTTCAGGTGCAACAGCAACTCGGAATTCAATCGCTTTCGATTGCAAATGAAGCGCCGGAAAACATTATGGCATTATTTGGCTAATAGGTTTCGGGTCAAAACAATAGCGGCGGGTTAAAATGGCCCGCCGTTTTAATTTGGGTGACCTGCTTTATGTTTCGACGCGCGCAGTCGTCGGCTCGCCCGGGGTCACAAAAATGCAACGGGTTCCTTGTTTAGTGATAACGTCATGACGTGTGGACATGCCGTTGCATGTTGTAGTCAAAGGCATTGTGGGGAGATGCTGTGATGAGTGCCACGACTTTGTCATTGTTGAATTGTCAAAAAAAAGGTTCTTTTGCGCCTTTGTTCATTGTCAAACTTTTCTTGGTAACAGTGTTTTTCCCTTTGACGCCAGACGCTTCGGCGCAAGAGCAGCTTCCCAGTCTCGCCGATATGACGTGCGCGCAGGCTCAGCAGATGGTGAAGAGCCGTGGGCAGGTCGTCATGATGACTGGGCCGGAAACCTTTGACCGGTTTGTGGCGGATGCCGAGTATTGCGATAGCAACATAGACTTTACCATTCCGCATTTCGCCACGACAAAGGATAATGCGAAATGTAATGTTGGAAAGAGGTGTACCAGTGAAAGAACCAGTCCAGGAAAATAGAACTTGATCCCGGATTTTTATTTTGAAACGACAAGCTTGCTAGCGCCTTGACTTCAGGTTGTTCTACGCCAGTTCACATTGCTTAGATGAAGGGGAGCGCGCGGATGATCAAGAAGACAGGTGAACTGGAGCGAAGTTTGAAAATGCAGCCAATTTGCGCCTGTTTGGTTTTGAGCTTGGCGTTGTTTGGATTGTTTTTGGCTGGAAGCGGTGGTGCCTTCGCCCAGGCGCGGCCCGATACACGCAACTTTACTTGCGCTGCGGCGCAGGACTTCGTCAAACAACGGGGGCAGGTGGTGATGACAACCGGCCCGAACACATTCAGCCGCTTCGTGGCAGACGCGCGTTATTGCTACAGTCACACACCTTTAACGCGGGCGCAGTTTGCGCCTACCAAGGACAATCCGAAGTGTGCGGTCGGCCGCCGTTGTGTCGAGAGGATCAACCCGCGTAACAACTGATCTGAAACAACTCCGCCCCCCTGCCGTAAACAGGGTGGCGGAGAGTGTTCGTCAGGCGCGCAGATCGCCACCGGTCGCTTTTTGCACCGACGCGATGATTTTCTTGGCGATTGCGTCGATTTCCTCGTCGGTCAGCGTTTTTTGGCGCGGTTGCAGGACGACATCGATTGCCAGGGACTTTTTGCCGGCCTCGACGCCCGGGCCTTCGTAGGTATCGAAGAGGGTCACCTCGGAAATCAGGTTTTTCTCCGCACCTCGGGCCGCCTTCAACAGTGTTTCAGCCTGAAGATCCTTGTCGACGATGAAGGCAAAATCCCGGCGTACCGGCATCAGGTCGGATGCATTGAGCGCACCCTTGGACCGGTTTGCCTTGCCCTTGGGCTGCGGCAGGTTGTCGAGGAAAACCTCGAACGCGGCGACCGGTCCCTCGATATCAAGAGCCTTGAGGGTGCGCGGGTGCAGCTCACCGAAAACGGCCAGCGTGTTTTTCGGGCCAAGTTTCAGCGCGCCCGACCGTCCCGGATGGAAGTAGTCCGGCGCATCCGTATAGACCTGAAGTTTTTCGACAGGTGCGCCAAGCGCGCCGAGGGCTGCCAATGCGTCTGCCTTGACGTCGAACACACTGACCGGCTGTGCAGCACCCGACCAATGACGGCCGGGCCCGTCCAGCCCGGCGGTGCCGCGCCGTACGCCGCTGGCAACCATCGACTGGTCTTTTGGAGCGTCGCCCCTGAAGATCTGGCCGACTTCGAACAACGCGACGTCGCCATATCCCCGGTCTGCATTGCGTTGGGCTGCGGTCAACAGGCCGGGCAACAGGCTCGGGCGCATGTCGGACATGTCCGCCGAAATCGGGTTGGCGAGCTTCAGCTCCGCCGCGCCACCGCCGAAGATCTCCGCATGGGTTTCGGGAATGAAGGACCAGGTCACGGCTTCGTTCAAACCGCGTCCGGCCAGCATTCTGCGCGCCTTGTTGCGGCGGATCTGACCAGGTGTCAGGACCTTGGCCGCAACACTGCCCTGGCGCGGCAGAGGCGTGCTCGTGACCCGGTCAAGACCAATGATGCGGACAATTTCCTCAACCAGATCTGCCTTGCCCCCGATGTCCGGACGCCAGCTCGGAGCTGCGACCTTGACCACATCGCCGGATCCCGACACCAGAAAGCCGAGCGCGCGCAGGACAAGGTTCATTTCTGCAACAGGCACGTCGATGCCGGAAAGCCGCTTCACTTCCGCATACGGGAATTCGATCACGTTGGAGCTGTCCGGGATGTCGCCAGCCTGGACAACTTCGGAGGGCTCGCCGCCGCAAAGCTCCAGAACCATCCGGGTTGCGGCCTCAAGTCCCGGCAGCATGTAGTCCGGGTCGACGCCGCGCTCGAACCGGTAGCGCGCGTCCGTATTGACGCCAAGCTTGCGGCCGGTGGCTGCGATCCCGTCCTCGTCCCAAAGGGCGGACTCGATCAGAACGTCGGTGGTCTCTTCGGTGCAGCCCGAATGCTCGCCTCCGAGAATGCCCCCGAGGCTCTCAACGCCCTGGCCGTCGGAAATGACACAGATGCTGTCATCAATGCCGTAGCTCTTGCCGTTGAGACCCTCGATGCTTTCGCCTGCGGCACCGCGCCGGACGACCAGATCTCCCTTGACCTTGGCAGCGTCGAACACGTGCAGCGGACGCCCCTGATCGAAGGTGAGGTAGTTGGTGATGTCGACAAGTGTGTTGATCGGGCGCAGCCCGATGGCAATCAGCCGTTGCTGCATCCATTTCGGCGAGGGGCCGTTCTTGAGACCCTTCACCATACGCAGCCCGAAAGCCTTGCAAAGCGGTTTCGTGTCGCCGAAAGCAAGTTTGACATTGGCCGGGCAGGGATAACTGCCGCGAACCTGTTCCCGCGAACGCTCCTTCAGCTTGCCGAGACCGGCAGCTGCCAGATCACGGGCAATGCCGTAAACGCCGGTGCAATCCGGACGGTTCGGGGTCAGGCCGATTTCGATCACCGGATCGTCGAGGCCCGCCCACTTGGCATAACTTTCGCCGACCGGTGCGTCGTCCGGCAGATCGATGATGCCGTCATGCTCTTCGGAGAGTTCAAGCTCGCGTTCCGAACACATCATGCCGAAGCTTTCGACATCGCGGATCTTGCCGACCGACAGGGTGACGTCGAGGCCGGGCACATAATCGCCCGGACGGCCGAGAACGCCCACCAGCCCGGTTCGGGCATTGGGAGCGCCACAAACGATCTGCAGTGGCTCGCCGTCTCCGGTATCGACCTTGAGCACCCGCAGCCGGTCGGCGTTGGGATGTTGTTCGGCTTTCAGAACCCTGGCGATCTTGAAAGGCGCCAGCCGTGCGGCGCGGTCGCCGACCTCTTCAACTTCGAGGCCAATCATGGTCAGCTTTTCGACGATCTCGTCGAGGCTCGCATCCGTTTCAAGATGATCCTTGAGCCAGGAGAGGGTGAATTTCATCGGTGTGCTCTTTTTTGCGTAAGTCTGAGTGGCGCAGATGCGCCGGAAACGAGTGTGAAAATGCGCGGCGGCCTAGTTGCCCGAACCGCCGCTGTCAAAGCGGTCCAGTTCCGGAAACGGTGAAGCGTCCGTGTAGTTCTCCGCAAAGCGGCGGCCGATTCCGGCGAGTTCTCCGGTCCAGCCCGTGACCATGGCCGGTGTGATCTCCTGGCCCGTTGCAATCGCCTGAGCGGCTTCGGCTTCCATCCGGTCGCGCAGAATGCCGAGTTCCACTTGCGCGGCATATTCGGCGCGGTACTTACCGAGCCAGCCCATGGCAACAATGACGATGACCACGAGAAGGGCAGCGGAACTTGCGATGCTGGCCCACTTTGCAGTGCCCCCGATCCGGCGTTCGCTGGCCACCAGAATGATCGAGACGATGGTCAGGAACGCAACGATGTAAATGGCCGACAAAAAGCTAGAGTACTTTTCGCTCGCCGATTGCTCGTGCGAGGCGCGCAGCGTGGTGATGCGGTCTCTCAGGTACAGCAGCGCATCGGCCTGGGATCCGAGCTTGGTCTCGAAATACTCGCCGCAGAAGCGAAGCCGTCCCCGTTCCTCGATCTTGTCGGCACAGGCCTCCAGGAAGGACGTCGGCACGGGAACACGGCTCGACAGGTTGCCGGTCTCCGAGCTTTGGGCCAGTGCCGGACCGCTGGTGATCGCGGCGATTGCCAGCACGAAAATCATGCGCAGGAAGCGGGTCATGGTCAGTGTCGCTTTCGTCGTGAGAAGCCGGGGCTAGCTGCTGATGCCGCCGAACAGGGTCGGAAGGTCCAGCGGGCGGAAACCGTAATGCTGGATCCAGCGCACATCCGCGTCGAAGAAGGCGCGCAGGTCCGGCATGCCGTATTTGAGCATGGCGATTCGGTCGATGCCCATGCCCCATGCAAAGCCCTGGTAGACGTCCGGATCAAGCCCGCAATTGCGGATCACGTTCGGATGCACCATGCCGCAGCCCAGGATTTCCAGCCAGTCCGAACCCTGACCGATCTTCACTTCGCCGCCTGACCGGTCACACTGGATGTCGACCTCCATGGAGGGCTCGGTGAACGGGAAGAAGGACGGGCGGAACCGCATCTTGATGTCGTCGACCTCGAAGAACGCCTTGCAGAATTCTTCAAGGATCCATTTCAGGTGACCGAAATGGCTTTCCTTGTCGATGACAAGACCTTCGACCTGATGGAACATGGGGGTGTGGGTCTGGTCGCTGTCACAACGATAGGTCCGGCCCGGAATGATCACGCGGATCGGCGGCTCCTGATCACGCATGGTGCGGATCTGGACCGGCGAGGTGTGGGTGCGCAGAAGCAGGCGGTTGCCGTCGTCTTTCTCGTTGAAGAAGAATGTGTCGTGCATTTCACGCGCCGGATGGCCTTCCGGGAAGTTCAACGCGGTGAAGTTCAGGTCGTCCGTCTCGATATCGGGACCTTCGGCGATGGAAAAGCCCATGTCGGCGAAAATGGCGGTCAACTCGTCAATCACCTGACTGACGGGGTGAATGCGGCCGGTTTCCGCCGGAGAGGCGCGGAGCGGCAGGGTGATGTCGACTTTTTCGCTCGCGAGACGCGCTTCGAGAGCGGCTTCTTCCAGAACGGCTTTGCGGGCGGCGACGGCATCTGTTACCCGGGCCTTGAGGCCGTTCAGGGCCGGACCCATGGTCTTGCGCTCGTCCGGGCTCATCTTGCCAAGGGTTTTCATTTGCTCGGAGATGCTGCCCTTCTTGCCAAGGGCTGCAATGCGCACTTCTTCAAGTGCCGCTTCCGTTTCAGCCTTTTCAATGGCCGTTATCAGGTCGGTTTCAAGCGTGTTCAGATCAGACATGGAAGCTCAAGAATGTCGTGCCGCGCCGGGCTTGCGTCGCGGTCAGTTGAAAGTCGTTCGGTCTTTTAGCAGAATTGCCGCGTGATGCCACGGCAAAGACCTGCAGATTTGCGTCTTCGGGAAAGCCGGTTTCAGGCAAAAATCCTCGACACGCAAATCAGCGCATAAATCGTCCGCAGGCTGGCCCTTGACCAAAATTGCGATCAAAGGCAGTTCCGACGCCGGAATGTCTTTTCCTGGCGGGTGAGTGTTTTCCGGCTGTTTGGTGCGCTGGTTCCATCGTCTTATGACATTACAAGGCCTTGCCGGTTTCGCAAGACCGAAACAGCACCCCATTCCTGTCCGAAATCGTGTTTACGAGGTTGGTGCGGTTCAGTCCAATCCGTGCCGGCGGTCTTAAAGATCGCTCAAACTGGTTTCCAGCTCCGCTATCAGCCATTCGCTGAAGGCACGCATGGCAGGTGTTGGCTTGCGATAGCTGCTCGACAGCAACCAATAGCAAAAACCTGTTTCGTAGCGGTCCGGAAAGGGAGCGACTACCTGTCCGGTTTTGAGGGCATGGCCTGCCAGGGTTTCCCAGGCGAGAAACACGCCTTGCCCGGCAATTGCAGCGTCCAGACACAGCGCGCCATCCGAAAATGTCGGACCGTCGGGCAATCGGCTTTTGTCGAGACCATTCGGTTCCAGCCAGGTGTTCCAGGAAAACATCTCGCCCGGGTCGCGGATGATCGGAACGCTCAAGAGGTCAGAGGGGGTTTTCAGCTGACCCGCAATCTGGGGGCTGCACACGGGGAATACCCTGTGTGGCAGGAGTTTGCGCGCAAAAAGCCCGGGATAAGGACCGCGTCCGACACGGATGCACAGATCCACATCGTTCATGTCCGGGTCGACCAGTTCGATGGTTGCCTCAACCCGGACCCTTACTCCGGGATTGGCCTTGTTGAACGCTTTCAAATGCCACACCAGCCACTTGCCTGCAAAGACAGGCGCAACGGAAACAGTCAATGCATTGTCCCGGCGGCTTGCAGCGGTGGAAACGGCGGTCGAAAGGGCTTCCATGCCACGTGTCAGATGCGGCTGGATCGCAAGGCCTTGCTCGGTCGGCACAAGGGACCGGGCACGGCGCTCGAACAGCTGAACGCCGAGCTGTTGTTCTGTTTTCTGGACTTGCTGACTGACTGCGCCGACGGTCACGCCAAGTTCCGCTGCCGCGGCCTTGACCGACCCGAGCCGGCCAACGGCCTCTACCGCCCTGAGGCCGGTGAGGTGAACGAGATTGAGATTTTTCATTTAGATATTCTAAATTTCCGATCAGAAATAGTCGATTTTGAATCGGGGATTTGGCGTTTATTCATATAGGAGAAATGAAGAAAAAGAAGGAAAACAAAATGCTTGAACGGTTCAAATTTTCATGGAGGCGGCAGTCCAGCAGGAAGCCCGCCAACAGGTTCAATGACCCGCTGTCTCATCCGGAGATCCTGCGCATGAGCCAGCGCCAGCTGGATGACCTGCCGTTTAACCGGAGATAAACTGGACTGGTTGGAAGGTGCTGGTTAGCTCAATTGCTTTAGCTCGCCCAGAACCGATCGGTGTACGCAAGCTTATTCGTTTTAGTACATGACGTTTTTCGCGCCGTACGTTCCGGATCTCAAGCTCATTCGAAATCCTACAATTTTTCTGGTGTGGCAGTTTTTATTTCCGTATTGCCTGGATACGGTTGGCAAAGTTTTTGGCGAGAAACGCCATGCCGGCCAAGAGTCACGGGCTTTCTTTAAGAAGCCGCTTTTGAACTTCCGGATCCGGGAGCCTGCACATGTCTCGTGAGCCGAACAGCCGGTACCGTTTCCGCGCGATTGTGCGATACAGGAACTCTTGAACAGGGTGCGGCAAAATTCTCAAAATCCGCAGTCCTTTCCATCTTCCGCCGAGTCTTGCGCCGATTTGAATCACCGCATCCAAAGATGTGTGGGCCTTGCCGTCTTCGACATATAACCAAGAAGCCGGGTCGAATGGGTTCATGCGATAGTGCCGCATCAGGGCGGCACCAACGTCGGACTGCAAGGGAATGATCCGAAATTCGAATGCTTTGTCATTGTGTGCGATCCAGACCGCGCCCTTGGCGCAAAGTCCGCATCGCGCATCCATGACTGCAAAAGTCTTTCCGGCGGAAAACTCCGGTACGTTCGTGTCGGACAGATAAGAATATGGCTTGAAGTCAGGCATCAGGTTTGCACCGATTTGAGCTTTGGGCAAAGAGCGCTAAAGCACCAGATCGAGGTGTTATGTCATTTTTACCGCAGCGGAGGAGAATTCTGTTAGAAGCGAATAAGCCGTCGCATCCAATAGGAAGCCCGCCGACAGATTCAATGACCCGCTGTCTCATCCGGAGATTCTGCGCATGAGTCCGCGCCAGCTGGATGACCTGCCGTTTAACCGCAGCTAACTTGGCTTGGCCCACACACGCCGGTCAATCCATGCGGATTAGAGTTAGCATGACCGTTTCCAGCAACCGGCTTACTCTGAATGATATCTTCTGTCTTATGTTCGAACTAACCAGCTATTTTGGCGATTGCTGTGTAGCTATCATCGGCCAGATAAATCGGCTGATCGAATTTGGGTAAATTGGTTGCCGCTGCAGGGCGGTAGGTTTTGACCCAGCCGCGATGTTTCCACCGCTCAAAAAGAAAGCGGTCGACTGCATTTTCGCTCTCAATTCGATCTCGCAGAACAGGATCGATATCTTGGATCATAATTTTTCGATGCGGGGTGACATTTTGGGACACGGACCGGCTGGGGATGCCAAGTTCTTCAGATATGCCGCGAATCATCTTATCGGTCAATTTGTAGCTTCCCACAAAATGGAAGTCCTTCAGCCTGTCTTCTATAATATCAAGACGTGCCTGTGATGAAAGGCCATATATCAGGGGTACACCATAATCCAAGTAGCGGTTCAAAATGAACCTACTGATCGGGTTTTTCCGTTGTGTCGAATACCATTTTTCGAATTGCGGGGGTTTCGGGCCTTGATCATTCACGTACCTCGACCAGCGATAATTGTAGAAGCTGACAAGATAGCTGAGAGGGTCTCTCAGGAGAACTGTTTCGCAGATAACATGATCAGGCAGGAAGGCGCGAAGCCCACTGCTGAGGGAGTGTCCTGATGCAACTTTGACGTTTTCTAACCGCTTTTGGATAAAGGTTTTGTGATATCGGTTTCCAATGATGTTTCGTAGCGGATTTTTCCATCTTGGAACGCGTAGAAAACCATCTCCCGAGTGCAGCTCAAAATGATGCTCAACCGTTGATCCGGCGCATTTGGGGACGTGCAATAGAAAAAACAAGCGCTGTGCCATCAGAGCTCCCATTTGCGCAAAGACGTCAAGCTGGTTCTGCAGTGCGTCATGTGTATTATGAATGGTATAAATTTACATTGCGCAATCGCTATTATTTCGGTCAGCTACGTTTCAATTTCTGACGATAACGCCGGAAAATCCTCGGCCCTGCAATTGGCTAAAAGAAGGATTTTAAAGCCGACAGTGAGTTTCAGATTTGTTTCCGGTGAATTCAAGCGCGAAGTGCAACCTAATGTAGGCTGCTCAATCTGATAGGTTCTTTCTCAGGGAAGACCTTTCAAGGCATAATACGCCTTTGAAAGGCTCCCTTGCGATCTTGCCATAAGGGGGTGAGTGTCAAGGGCGCTGAAGCGCCGCCAAGCGGTTCTCCATCCCTTATGGCGAACCGAACCTGGCTGTTGCCTCGTTACACTTCGCGGCTGAATCCACCCTCGCCATTTTCCGAACTTCTCAATTCCAAAGCTGAACCGGATCAATCGTCCATCTTGAGAGCCTGAATAAAGGCTTCCTGCGGGATTTCGACCTTGCCGAACTGGCGCATCTTCTTCTTGCCCGCCTTCTGCTTCTCCAGAAGTTTGCGCTTGCGGGTCGCGTCGCCGCCGTAACACTTCGCGGTCACGTCCTTGCGAAGCGCAGAAAGGGTTTCGCGGGCAATCACCCTGCCGCCGATCGCTGCCTGAATCGGGATCTTGAACATGTGCCGCGGAATCAGCTCTTTGAGCTTTTCGCACATGGCGCGCCCCCGCCGTTCGGCCTGCGAGCGGTGGACCAGAACCGAAAGCGCGTCGACCGGCTCCTCGTTGACGAGAATTGCCATCTTGACGAGATCACCGGCCCGGTAGTCGGAAATCTGGTAGTCGAAGGAAGCATAGCCCTTGGAGATCGACTTCAGCCGGTCGTAAAAGTCGAACACCACTTCGTTGAGCGGCAGATCGTAGGTGACCATGGCACGAGAACCGACATAGGAGAGGTCCACCTGCAGGCCCCGGCGCTCCTGACACAGTTTCAGGATGCCGCCCAGATATTCGTCCGGGGTCATGATCGTGGCGCGGATCCAGGGCTCGCGCACTTCCGAGATCTTGACCACATCAGGCATGTCTGCCGGATTGTGCAATTCGACCTCGGTGCCGTCAGTCATGGTCATCTGATAGACCACGGACGGTGCGGTGGCGATGAGGTCGAGATTGAATTCGCGGTACAGGCGCTCCTGGATGATTTCCAGATGCAGGAGCCCGAGGAAACCGCAGCGGAACCCGAAACCGAGGGCCGCAGACGTTTCCATTTCGAAGGAGAAACTGGCATCGTTCAGCCGGAGCTTGCCCATGGCCGAGCGCAGGTCTTCGAAATCATTGGCGTCAACCGGGAACAGGCCACAGAACACCACCGGCTGGGCCGGCTTGAAGCCGGGCAGGGCTTCCACACCCTGTGCCTTGTCGAGCGTGATGGTGTCGCCGACGCGCGTATCGGCCACTTCCTTGATCGAGCCGGTGATCACGCCGATTTCGCCGGCACGGATTTCATCAACCTGAATGAACTTGGGGGTCATGGCGCCAACCCGGTCGACGTCATAGCTGGCGCCGGTGCCCATCATCTTGATCTTCTGGCCCTTTTTCAGGGTTCCGTCGATCACGCGGACGAGCACCATCACGCCCAAATAGGTGTCGTACCAACTGTCGACCAGCATCGCCTTGAGCGTGCCATCCGGGGTGCCTTGCGGGGCCGGCAGCTTGGTGACAATGGCTTCCAGAACATCCTCGATGCCCAAGCCGGTCTTGGCCGAGATCATGACGGCCTCGGAGGCATCGATGCCGATCACTTCCTCGATCTGTTCCATGATCCGCTCGGGTTCGGCGGCAGGCAGGTCGATCTTGTTCAGGACCGTGACGATCTCGTGGTCATTGTCGATCGCCTGATAGACATTGGCAAGCGTCTGGGCTTCCACCCCTTGCGAGGCATCGACGACAAGCAGGGACCCTTCGCATGCGGCCAACGAGCGGGACACTTCGTAAGCGAAATCCACGTGCCCCGGTGTGTCAATCAGGTTCAGGATATATTGCTTCCCATCCTTGGCATTGTAGATTAGCCGCACGGTCTGCGCCTTGATCGTGATACCGCGCTCGCGCTCGATATCCATCGAGTCGAGGACCTGATCGGTCATTTCGCGATCAGTCAGCGTGCCTGTCATCTGGATCAGCCGGTCGGCAAGCGTCGACTTGCCGTGGTCGATATGGGCCACGATGGAGAAGTTGCGGATGTTGGAAAGTGTCTGGCTCGTCATGGCGCCCATTTAGCACCACTCGTCTGTTTCGCCTAGAGGATTGCGTGTCGAATATGGAAGGAATTCGAGGGTAAATGCCAAACAACTTGTGCCTTTTGCCGTTGGCCACCCATGGACAATGGTGTTAAGCGAAAGAGCATGAGACATGAGCCGTTCCAGAACGCCCCGGTGGCGGAAAACACCTCCGTCAAGATTCGCCCGGCAGAGCTTCGCGATCTGCCTGCCCTTCTGGCGATTTACAATCACGCGGTTGCCCATTTGACTGCGCTCTGGACTGACCGCCTTGAAGATCTGGATGGCCGGCGCAGCTGGCTTCTGGCGCGGCGGAACGCCGGGTTCCCGGTCCTTGTCGCCGTTGATGGCGAGGATCAGGTGCTTGGGTATGGAAGTTATGGTTGGTTTCGCCCGGCTGACGGGTATCGAAAGACCGTTGAGCATTCGGTTTATGTCAATCCGGGGCTGCAAGGCGGCGGAATTGGCACGGCTCTCCTCAAGGCACTAATCGACCATGCCAAGTCCGCTGGAATGCATGTCATGATCGCCGCCATAGACGGTGAAAACGGGGGATCCATCCGGTTCCACGAGCAGCACGGATTTGCTGAAAGCGGACGTTTGCCGCAGGCTGGAACCAAGTTCGGCCGCTGGCTGGATCTGGTGCTGATGACACGTGTCCTGGATGTGGGAGATACGCCAGCATCTTCCATGTCCGCTAAACTGGATGCTTGAAAGTCACCCCAAGCTGTTTGAAGCCGCTGGTTTTGTCTCCAGTCCCGGGTTTTTCCTGTTGGGCGAATTGCAGTGCCTGGAACGGAGAGGCCGGAAGGCGGCTACTGCGGCACGAGACTTCCTGTTTTTTGGGGCTGGTAGATGAACGTGTCGTTGCCCTGCTGGATGGCTGGCCCCGAGGGCCCCTGATAGGCGAGGTTCCAGTTGGTGACGATCTCAATGTTGCCGGACGACGCTTGTGCATAACCAGCCCATCCTGTCACCGAATTGCAATTCTCAGTGCCATTGTTCCAGGCGACTGTAAAGGCAATGAAGTCTCCGTCGACCCGGCCGGCAATCTGATAGGGTGTGTTCTGGCATCCTGTGCCAGCGGCGCGGTTGATGTATTGGCCCGTGACGTCGGCTGTCCGGCTGACAGAAATCGTCATGGATGAGCCGGATTGATTCACCCAGGTGGACGATGTTCCCACAAGACTGGAAAAATTCTGAAAGCTCTCCGCCTCGAAAGGTGAAAACGCGGATGCTGGTAGCGTAAGGCCGAGCATCAACACGGCAGCATAGTGAAAGCGCATCAGTTCCCTCCCGTTTTGCTTTATCTACCCTAGCGGGATTTCTATAAAAAAGCACCTTAAAAGAGAGGCGTTACTCTGCCTGTAACACGCTGCGGCAGTCTTTTGGCAAGGCGGCAAGAGCGAGCGGGCGTTTTTTGACCACGGGCTTGTTCGGATCGCGCGGCTTTTTCGGAACCCAGGGCTCGTCCGAAAGCCAATAGGTGAGTTGGGCACCACAGCCGTCGCCCGGTGGGGGGGCTTTCTGGTTGACGCAGCCGCGGCTGCCCTTCGGACAGGCGAGCCTGACGTGAAAATGATAGTGGTGTCCCCACCACGGCCGTACCTTCCGAAGCCAGCTGCGGTCGCGTCCGTTTTCAAATTTGCAAAGGGCTTTCTTGATCGTCGGATTGACGAAAATCCGGGCAACGCGCTTGTCTTGTGCTGCGCGACGGATCAGCCTTGCATGCGTATCGGTCCATTTTCTGCCGTCTACCCGGCGATCGGCGCCCTTGACGTCCAACGGTCCTTTCAACATGGAAATGGCGGAGATTTTCTCACGTTGTTCGCGGCTAAGCCGTCGTGCGGGCATTTCCGTCAGCCAGATGTCGGCATCCAGTCCGATCTGGTGGCTGGAATGCCCGGATGTCATCGGCCCGCCTCGTGGCTGGGCAAGGTCCCCGACGAGAAGTCCCCGCCACCCGACCGATGGGGCGTCCCGGGCCAGATCCTGCAAATAGTCAATCAGCTCCGGATGACCCCAATTGCGGTTGCGCGACAGACGCATGGCCTGCCAATTCGGCCCATCGACGGGCAAGGCCGCGCCCCCCGCAAGGCACCCCTTGGCATAAGAGCCGATGGCGCGGGCCTTGAGCGGCGCAGGCCCGCTCATCGCTCCAAAGTAGGACTTTGCCGGCGCGCTGGAGCGCAGCACCAGCCTCGATTGTTCACTCCAGCCTTCAGGGGCTTCCGGCTTGAGTCCGGGGACGGGGACACGAATCTCAACGGCTTCCAGTGCAACTACGGAGGTCTGAACCGGTTTTCCCGTAGGCGCTGGTCCGGATTGGGCAGTGACATCGCCGCTGAACGAGAGCATTGCCATCAAGGCATAGGCAATGCCCGCCAAATGCCTTTTCCACTTCAGAACAAGAGACGCAGCCACACTTTCCCCCGGAACAACCAAGTTCACCGTGCAAGAGTGCGCCGTTTCTCTCGATCTGTCACGAGGAAGGTGCTGTCAGGCGGCATTTTCCAGAGAAGCATTCACGATCGACGGTCCATTGACCGGAACGTTGTCGCGCAGAATGTCGGCGATTTCATCCAGAACAACGGTTTCATCGCGAATGATCCGATCCGCAACGCCGTTCAAGGCGATGATGTTCCCGGGACGCGCATTGTCGAAGGCTTCGGTGCCCGGGTCGAGCAGGCCGTTCAGCCGGAAGTACGTCACGCCGTTGAGCTCGGAAAACAGTTCGTTTGCCTGATAGCTTGCAGTCTGGCTCTGGCCATCCTGGAAAATCGACAGGATCGGTACGCCTTTTGAAGGCTGCATCCAGCCTAGGGCGCCCCAGCCGATGGCATCTTCGTAGCGGTAAGCCTGTTGTTGTGCCTGGCCGGTTCCAAGTGAAACCAGAATGATGTCCTTGGGGGCATAACCCAGTTTGCGGGCCTCGAGATAAGCTGAAATGGTCGGGTCGTTCATGAAGACACCGCCATCAATCAGGGCTTCCTGCTTGCCACTGGTCAGATTATCCATGCGGGCCGGTTCGAAATAGGACGGAGCTGCGGTCGTTGCCCGCACAGCCTGCCAGAAATAGTAGTCGTTCGGGCGGCTTCCGTCGTGTTCGAGACCGTTGGTCATGAAGACAGCCTGGCGGTTTTCGATATCATAGGCGGTCAGCACGATCCGGGTCAGGGCGCTGGCAATGGAGGTCCAGCCGAAACGGTCCTTCAACAAACGTTCCAACGGACGGGCGTCGTAGGATTCATCGAACAGGTTGAAAGGATTGATGAACGCACGGGCGAGACGTTTTCCCAAGGAATGGGTAAAGATTTCGCGTGCTTCCAGTTCGTAGAAGTCCCGCAGTTCCTTGATCGTTGCTGCAGCTTCGCCTTTGGCCCCATCTGGTTTGGGCGCAGTCAGTCCGGCAATGATCAGCCCGCCCGTCGATGTGCCGCACATCAGGTCGAAATGCTTGTGTATGGGCAGATTGACA
This sequence comes from Roseibium sp. RKSG952, assembly GCF_009711355.1. Taxonomy (NCBI): domain Bacteria; kingdom Pseudomonadati; phylum Pseudomonadota; class Alphaproteobacteria; order Hyphomicrobiales; family Stappiaceae; genus Roseibium; species Roseibium sp. RKSG952. The sequence goes on from NZ_SMMF01000942.1 coordinate 70,741, forward strand.
CCACGGTGGGCCAGACGGCTTTCAAGCGACTCCAGAATCCGAAGGGGGATCAATCCACGTACTCCACCGCCGTCGATGGACAGAATTACGCGCTTCTTTTTTTTCAGCATTGGCGTCTCCCTCAAAATATCTTAACGGCTCCGGAGGCGCCGGCTTACGCAAGGAATGATTGAAGTAAGCAGAGGTGCCGGGAAAGACCGGATCCAACAATTGCTCCCAAATTGCGACAGAGCCGTGGCAAGCAGCACGAATCCGGCCCTTTGATTGCAAATTGTCTCAGACATTGTAAATCGGGAACATCAATTTGCGTTTGCACGGGCATTTGCCGGCACTCAGGTGTTTCGGAAAAGGCCCTGAATAGAAAAAAACAAGTTTTGGAGACCTCATGAACATCGACCTGCTACGCCGCCTATGCGAAACGCCGGGAGTGCCTGGACATGAACATCGTGTTCGCGACCTCATCCGGACCGAAATCGAAGGCCTCTTTGATGAGATAACCATCGATGCGATGGGGTCACTTCTGTGCAAACGCACGCCACGTAAAACGCCAGCCAACAATAAGAAGTCGAAGAAGGTCATGTTGCTATGCCACATGGACGAGATCGGTTTCCTCGTTTCGCACATTACCGACAAGGGTTTTGTGCATGTGCATCCGGTTGGCGGGTTTGATCCGCGCAACCTTTTCTCACGGCGTGTGCTTGTCTCTACCGACGAGGGTGATTTCAAGGGCGTGATGAACCCGGGCGGCAAGCCGATCCACATTTCGTCCGCCGAAGAGCGCAAGAAAGTCCCGGAGCCGAACGAGTTTGTGATCGATCTCGGTCTTGGCGAGAAAACGGCGGAGCTGATCAAGATCGGCGATATGGTGACAATGGACGAGCCGCTCATCGAAATGGGTGACAAGATTGTCTCAAAGGCACTCGACAATCGGATTGCCTGCTGGCTGGGCATTGAGGCAATCCGCGCGCTTGGCGATGCGGAGCATGCTTGCGAAATCCACGTCGCCTTCACCTGTCAGGAAGAAGTCGGCTTGCGTGGTGCGCGGACAGCCGCCTTTGCAATCAAGCCGGATATCGGCCTTGGGATCGACACCACCCTTGCATGCGATACGCCCGGTGTTCCCGAACAGGATCGCACGACCGTGCAGGGGAACGGTTTTGGATTGCATGTCAAGGATTCCAGCTTCATTGCCGACCGGGATCTGGTCAAGGAAGTCGAGGCGATTGCACAGGAAGAAGAGATTCCTTTCCAGCGGACCATGCTGCGGGCAGGCGGTCAGGACGGAGCCGCTGCCCAGCAGGCGGCTGCCGGTGCCAAAGCAGTCGGAATCGTTGTCGGAACCCGGTATATCCATACAGTGACGGAGATGATCCATAGGGATGACTTGCAGGCAGCCTGCGATATCATCGCGGCTTATCTGAAACGGGCGTGATCGGCGCAAACTCGGGGGCGTCAGCCGGTCTGGCGCTCCGCAAATTGCCAGAACAGATCGGCCGCTTGGGATTTTGCGGCACCCGGTAGACGCACCAGCGCCAGGTCGCGTGGTGCTGGAGGTGCTAAGGGGATTGCGTGTACCCTGCCAACGTCTCTCGGCAGGGCATACCGGGCCATAATGCTCGTTCCAAGCCCTGCTTCAACCATGGCCAAAATGGAAACGGTCTGCCTGATCCGGTGCGACGGTGGGGGCAATCCCTCACCATTTGCCGAGAACCAATCGCGGATCAGGGGTTCACTCCCGGCTTTTGAGAGAATGAAAGGACGACCTTCAAAATCGCTTGGGTCCAGGCTTGCCTTTCCAGCCAATGGATCGTCTTGTGGCACAAGACCGACGAGTTCGTCTTGCCCAAGAAGCAAGAGATCAAACCGGTCTGGCGGATTTGCCAGAACGGCAACATCAATGATCCGGTCATTGAGCGCTTCGGCCAGTTCCTGATCGTCATACTCCCGTATGGAAACGGTGACCTCCGGATAGCTTCGGATGAAAGACCTCAAGAGATCCGGCAAGAGGCGTGTCGAAGCGCTTGCGCCGAATGACCCGATGGTCACGCTGCCGGTTCGCCCATGTCTGAGACGTGCCAGTTGGTGTGCAAGGTCGGTTAGGTCTCCCTCAATCCGGTCCGAGAAACTCGCCACAAGTTCCCCTTCCGCTGTCAGTGTGATCGGTCGGCTGTCGCGCCGGACGAAAGTCAGGCCAAAACGCTGTTCGAGTGTTCCGATTGCACGGCTGACAGCCGGTTGTGAAATGCCCAGAAATGCTGCGGTCCGGGTCATGGATCCGGTCTCGCGCAAGGTTTTCAGGGCGCGCAGGGCTGTGATCGGAAACTCGGGGAATGCCATACTATAACTCTGGATTATTTTTTTATGCATTTCATTACCAGTATTCAGGTGAGGCACACAGGATGCAACTGGTCTTGTTTGGTTTCACTTTATGTCTGTCGATCCCGCATTGGTTCCGCTCTTCAAGCTCTTGCCCGACCTCGCCTTGATCGGGCTGGGGGCGCTGCTCGCAAAACGCATCGATCCGGCGGGGTGGCGGGCACTGGACAAGTTGAATTTCTCGGTTTTGTTTCCGGCCCTCTTGTTTGTGGCGGCCTCATCAAAGCCGATCGCCTTGAACGACATTTTTGCGATCGGGTTTGCTGCCTGGGGCATACTTGGTCTGGGTTTTGCTGGGGGGTATGTCCTGAGGCGCTACGGGCCGCAGAACTGGGTTGATTTTGCGGGCGCCTGGCAGACGGCATGGCGTTTCAACACGGCTTTGGCCTTTGTGGCCGTTCAGGCTTTCCCGGATTCGGTTGCAGGGTTCCTTGCAGTAGCCATAGGGATGGCGGTGCCAATGGCAAACGCCCTGGCTGTCGGGGCGCTGACCGGCAAGAATGGTTCGCCACGCAAACAGGTCCTTGAAATCGCTGTTAATCCGTTTCTGGTCGCGAGCCTGGGCGGGGTCGTCGTCGGCGTGACCGGGATACCTGTGCCCGAAGTTCCGTCTCTTGTGGCAGGGCGTCTGGCCGACGCTGCCTTGCCCCTGACGCTGATTTCGATCGGGGCGGCGCTCGACTGGTCAATCGTCTTCCGGCTGACCCGTTTCAATGCAGGTCTTCATGCGGTCAAACTGTTTGTATTGCCCGGCGCTGTTCTTGCGGTTTGCCTGGCAACCGGAGTGCCGGGTCCGATATGTGCAGCGCTAACATTGTTTTCGGCGCTGCCTACCGCCTCCGCCGCGCATGTATTGGCGGCTCGTTATGGTGCCGACAGGACGCTTGTCGCGGGTATCGTCACGCAGTCTTCAGTGATCGGCTGCATAAGTCTGCCGCTTTGGTGTTACGTGCTTCTGCACTTGGCGTGATTTCGCGATCAGAACGCCGGAGTTTCATGCAAACCCTACGGAAAATTAATGGGGTGGAAAGGTGTTTGTCTGGACATTGCCGTGATGGAAAGCTACTGCGCCTCCTCCAAAACGGAGTCCGGTCAAGGGATCTGGTGACAAAGCGTGTGCGCGTTACTTGACGATGCCGGTCCAATCCGGCCGTTGGTGAGGTGTCTTTTCTGTTACGGAAATCACCCCCCTTCCACAGGACGGATCCCGGAAGCTCGATCAAACTCCGCCTCTAAGGCGATTCGGTTCAGGATACTGGAAAGTTGAACAATATGGGAATTAAATTTCTAGCGCAGAAATCTAACCGTCAGGTGATCATATGGACGACGCTGGTAGGCGGGTTCTTCAGTTCGCTCGTCAAATGGGGATCAGAGGTCAACATGCCACCCCGGGCACCGGGCGAAATATCGCCTCCGGGAGCAAACATAGATGATTGGTTCGGCTGGCTGGGATTTAATTCACATTCATTGGATTATGTTTATCAGGGCAATTCCGTCTTGGGCGCGGTGTCGCTATATCACTGGCTGTTCAGTTTTGCCTTTGCATTCGTCTATGTTGTCATTTCCGCTGTCTGGCCGAAAATTCGGTTGTGGTACGGCGTTCTTTACGCCCTTATCATAACGGTGGCGATGCATGGATTTATCATTCCGCTGCTTGGTTATCGCAATCCTGTTTATGCCGATGGTGCGACCGGCTGGCTTTGGAACCTGAACGGCTTTGAATTTTGGAGCGAAATCATCGGCCATATTTATTGGGCAGCATCGATTGAACTGTGTTTGATTGCAGTTCTCGCAACGCTGGCGCAGCCAATCAGAGGTGACTGGGTTCACGCGTGATGTGTGAACGATATGGCCACCCACATGGTGGTCAGCTCTGAAACATACCCTTACATGTAAAGACTGATCACGATTGGTATGGAGCAAGTCTGAGCCGACCCGGAGTGCCATGACAAATAGACTGCAGATCCGATGGTGCGTTGCGGCAGTATATTTTCATCACGGTAAATCTGGGTTGGCGGATAATATTGTATAAAAAATACTAACGCATACAGTTTGAACATTATTTGAACATTATTTGAACATTATTTGAATATTATAATATTTTATTTTAAATAAGCCACTATGGGTATTACTTTTGTGGGGGCAAAATTTAATAAAGTGGCGCTGTTTGATGGGTTCGACTGCAGTTTGGTTTCAATTGAGGCCGTATTTCGGATAAAGGACTTTCGGATAGGTCATTCGGACAGAGTTTCTTTAGTCCCGATTTAACCGCCGAACCTGTCTTGGAGAAAGCGGGCGCCGATCGTCAGGCCGCGTTGATCAATGCTGTGACCGAGACCTTCGAGCAAATAGGTTTTTACGTCCACGCCCAGAGCCTGCAACTGGACATTGGCCGCTTCCAAATAGTTTGAGGAGACAACATCGTCCTCCGCCCCGTGGATCATTGCAACCGGTGGTACCGCAATGGCCGTGACCGTCTTCGGTCCCGCAAAAGCGCCGGAATAGGCAAGAATGCCGGCAGGTGGATCAGACCGGGTCAATCCGGTGAAGAGCGCCATCATGGCCCCCTGGCTGAAACCGGCAATGACAAGATCTGCCGCCTCAAGGCCGAGTTCACTCAATTGTTCCGAAATGAAGTCCTGAAGCACCGGGCCGGCGGTTTCAACGCCGAGACGGTATTCGCGGATGTCACGTTCGGCCAGGGCAAACCATTGCCGCCCGCCAAACCCGTCAAAGGGCAGCGGTTCGGGCGCATCGGGGGCGACGAAGGCAGCGTCCGGAAGACTGCTGCTCCAAATTCGTCCAAGATCGATCAAGTCGGCCCCATTTGCACCGTAGCCGTGCAGCAAAACAACAAGCTGTCTGGCACGGTCCCCGGACCGGGGCGGGAGCGACGGTCCGTTCAGTTGATGTTGCGGCATGAGAGGTCCGGGTCAGCAAGAAACAAGCGAAAGGGGCTATTTTCCACTACTCGGCAGCCACAAGTCCGGGATTGTTCCATTTTCCGCTTTCGACTTCGTCGATCTGTGTGTCGATCTGCTTGAGCACAAAGCGCGAGAACGGGCCGAGATGCACATAAAGCGCAAGCATCATCATCACGGGCTTGATTGCGCGAAAATTTGTGAAAGCGGTATAGGCGAGCGTCTTCCAGAACGGCGCGCGATACTCGGAATTGGTGAAGGTCATTGCAAGGACCAACCGCCCGAACATCCGGATATCGTGCAGGAAACCGGCACTGAGGATCGCGCCGTTTGCGCCTTTCATGTTCATCATGCGAGCGACTTTGCGGACACGGCCGAAATAGGCTTCCGGCGTATAGACCCGGTCGACAACCGTCTGGAAGTCACGCAGGATCTGGCCGCGGGGGCGCAAGGTCTCGAAGTTGAGGCCGGCCGTACACTGATCACCATGTTCCGTGTCGGGGTCATCGGTGGCAAAATCCGCATGTAAGCGGCCCTCCTTTGCCAGCCGGCGGGTCAACTGGGTGTTGGGCAGTGCGTAAAGCAGTCCGGTCATGGCAACCGGAATGGCTGCTTCTTCAATCAGGGCACTGATTTCATCGGCAACCTGATCGCTTTCCTCGTCGAAGCCTACAATAAACCCGGCGACGACAAAGATACCGGCCTCATAGATCTTGTGAACGCTCTTGGCGATGTCGCGACGCGTATTCTGTTTTTTGCGGGCGGCAACCAGCACATCTGGGTCCGGACTCTCGATCCCGACAAACACGGAGAAGAAACCCGCCTGCTGCATCATGGCCAGCAAAGCCTCGTCGTCTGCGAGGTTCAGAGAGGCTTCGGTCGACATCTCGAACGGATAGTTGCGATCCTTTTGCCAGGCAATCAGTTCGGGCAGGAAACCTTTCACGGCTCGTTTGTTGCCAATCAGGTTGTCATCGACGAAATCGACGTGACCGCGATAACCAAGATCGTGCAGCCTTTGCAACTCGGCCAGCATCTGGTCATTCGTTTTGGTCCGTGGAACCCGGCCGTAGAGTTCAATGATATCGCAGAACTCACAGGTGAACGGGCACCCCCGCGAATACTGGACATTGACTTGCACATAATCCTTGAAATTCAGGAGATCGAATCGCGGAATGGGCGACTTTGTGACGTCTGCCTTGAATTTTTCAGCAGTGAACGTTCCGGATCTTTGGCCCATCGTCCAGGCTGCAACGAACTTGTCGAGAATACCTTCTGCTTCACCGAGAACCCTGAAGTCTGCGGCCTCATAAATTTCCGGGCTTGAAGTCACATCAGGTCCGCCGACGGCGACCGGGGTGTTCTGCTTTTTAGCCAGCCGGATGATTTCCTGAGCGTCGGCCTGTTGCGGAAGCATGCCGCCCGTCATGATCAGATCGGCCCAGGCCCAGTCCTCCGGGGTCAGCTCGCCCGTGTTGCGGTCAATCAGCCGGACCTCCCAATTATCAGGCAGCATGGCCGCGACGGTGATCAGGCCAAGGGGCGGGGCGGGATACTTGGCTCCGACCAGTTCGCAGGTCTTGCCATAGTTCCAGAAGGATCCGGAATTGAAGCGCGGATAGATCATCAGGACATTACAGGCTTTCCGGTCCATTCATTCCCTCCGATTGCCGGGAGCATGGACCGGCCGCCGTATCGGTCGTGGTCCATCCCGCATTGCAACCTGCAACAGAACACAGGATCGGGCAAAATAAAAGGGCGGAAAATCCGCCCTTGCGCCAGCCTTTTCGGTTCTGACTTCAGAGAACCTTGAGGTCCTCGGCAACGGCCTGACCGCGGCGCCATGTCAGATCGTAGGCAACCAGCTGGCCTTCCCTGAGGGTTTCAAGACCGGATTCGCGTAGAGTTTTAACATCTACAGGGACATCATCTCCCTCGACCGGTTCGATCAGGCCAAGACCCCGGCCGATGTCGAACCATTTTACATTTCCATGATGCATGGACAGTGACTTTCCAAATTTTGTTCTAAACGCCGGGCGGTACCAATATTGGCTGTTCCCAACGTCTTCATGACAGTTTTGTTTGAAAACACGGACGCTTTTAAGAGCTTCCGTTTCGAATATAAGGGTTTGTACGCATATCGGCGTTTCAAACCTTGAGGTGGCCAACCAAAAAGCGCGATGCTTTTCTATCGCTTCGATTGGCGCACCACCACTATGTATGATTTGTTTTCGAAAATGCAAGTGACCCGGGCTTGGGCAAAAGTCTAACGTTGCAATACGCCTTGCGTCGTGTATTGCAGGACGCGGACAACCTGATCCGGAGTTTCGGCAACGGCCTGTGCGGCGGCGTCGACTTCCTTGAGCGGGTGGGTCAGTGCGGGATCGTGCAGGATAATCAGGGATTTGCCGAGAGCGGCTGCATAGCCGGCATCGAATGCGGCGTTCCATTGCTTGTACTGATCCCCAAACCGGACAACGACAATGTCGGATTGTTCGATCAGAGTGCGTGTCCGGATTGCGTTGACCTTCGCGCCCTTGTGGTCGTACCAGAACTTGTTGTCTTCTCCGCCGAGGATAGCCGCTCCGCAATCGTCGCTGGCGCTGTGGTCAGTCACCGGGCTGAAGAAGGTAATCGGCAGATCCCGGGCCTCGGCACCGTTCACGATCTGCTCGCGCCAGTCGGTATGAATTTCGCCTGACAGGTATACGGTCCATTCTGACATTTGATCGGTCTCTCTTGTTTGAGTGCAGGGCCATGGGCAAATAAGACGTGCCGGGCAAGCGGCTCTGCCGCAGCCCCATCAGTACCGTCACTTGGGTCCACCACCCTTGCGAAAGGTTTGGCTGGAATTCGTGCCGCACTGTGGTACGACAACCCGGTTCTACACGCATCTTTTTCCAACATTGCAAGGAGAGTGTCATGTCTGCATTGCTGATTGGTGATGAAGCGCCTGATTTTGAAGTGGAAACGACCGAAGGCCCGATCCGGTTCCACGAGGTCATTGATGGTTCCTGGGCGGTGCTGTTTTCGCATCCTAAGGATTTCACGCCCGTTTGCACGACAGAACTGGGCACGACCGCCAAGCTGAAAGATGAGTTCGACAAGCGCGGGGTCAAGGTGTTCGGCGTTTCCGTCGATCCGCTCGACGATCACCGGGCCTGGGTGGGCGATATTGAAGAGACACAAGGCGTTGCGCTGAATTTCCCGCTGATCGCAGATCCGAAACGGGAAGTCGCGACCGCCTATGGCATGATCCATCCAAATGCCAATGACACGCTGACCGTTCGCTCCCTGTTCGTGATCGGGCCGGACAAGAAGGTCAAGCTCAAGATCGAATATCCGGCATCGACCGGCCGCAATTTCGATGAAGTCCTGCGTGTAATCGATTCGCTCCAGTTGACAGCCAACCATCAGGTAGCCACTCCGGCAAACTGGAAATCCGGCGAGGATGTGATCATTGTGCCGGCCGTCAGCGACGAAGATGCGAAAGCGAAATTCCCGCAAGGCTGGAAAACGCTCAAGCCGTATCTGCGGGTCGTCGCCCAGCCCAAGTGAATCCGCCATTGGCTGGACAACAAAGGCCCGCCTTCCGGCGGGTCTGGTCATTTTGAATGCATATGCCAGACACCGTCCCAATTGTCCGGTGCTCCGTCGCGCAGGATCAGTTCAATGCGGTTGAGAAAGACCGGTGCCACAGAATCACCGGGTAGGACGTCGAGAATGCTGCGGAAATGGTCTTGCGCCTGTTTCCAGCGTTGATCGGCGTAAGCTGTCAGGGCTTCTTCCGAAAGCTCGGCAATGGCGGTTCCGTTCGAGACCTCGCCGGTGATCGGCGTGTAGACAAGCGTCGGCTCGGTCTTGCCGACGACCTGAAGCAGGTCAATCAGGCGAAAATCCACGCCCGATGTCATGTTGCGGGTCCGCTCGCAAACCAGAATGGAGGTGCCGTAGATCTTGTTGGCACCCTCCAGACGTGATCCGAGGTTCACGGTGTCACCCATCACGGTGTAGTTCTTGGTGGCACTGGATCCGATGGAGCCGACCACCGCGTCGCCGGTCGCAATCCCTATGCGCTGCCGGAGTGCGGGCAGGTTCTTCTGAAGTCCGGTCAGTTCCGGCAATTCCTCCTGAAAAGCTGGCATGCGGGATACATTGTCGACGGCGGCCTGCACGGCAAGAGTTGCCTGATCCCCTTCACTGCAGAAAGGCGGGGCCCAAAAAGCCATGATGGAGTCGCCGATATACTTGTCGATCACACCCTGCCGCTCGGTGATCGGAAGCGACATGAGATCCAGATAGCGGTTCAGCATGCGTACGAGGCTAGCCGGTGTGAATTGTTCCGAAATTGACGTGAAGTTGGCGAGATCTGAAAAAAAGGCCGAGACAACCTTCTTTTCCCCGGCAACAGCCTCCGGACCCTCACCGATGAGACCCGATACCACACGGGGGTCGACATACTGACCGAACGTATCCTTGATCTTCTGTGTCGATTGCAACCCCTTCACCATTGAATTGAAGCGCTCCGTCAGTTCGCCGATTTCATCCCGTGTGAGCGGGGTGAGCTTGACTGAAAGATCACCCTCGGCAACTTTCCTGGTGCCCTGGGCCAATTCACGCATGGGGCGCAGAATTCCGGATATGACCGCATAGGACAACAAAAGCGCAAGGATACCGGCGGCAACGGTGGCAATCGCGGTGGCGTAGAGTGCCTGTTGTTCGTGATCGGCAGCTTTCCGGATTGCGCCTGACGTGTAAGAGGCCACATGGCTGCGCACGTCTTCGATCGCACCGGTCAGCTGGGTTTCTTGCGCCTCCAGCTGTTCCTCCAGGCTTTCGCGCATCTCTGGGGACATGTTTGCCGCCTCAATGAGGTTGCGTGCATGGGAGTGAAAGTTCTTGTGCTGGAGTTCGAGGGATATCAGGCTGGGGAGCAGGGCAGCCAGTTCGAGGCGCTCTTCAGTGGACGTGCTGGAGGCTTGGGCTCCGCGCACCCGGTCTTCTGAGTCGATGAACAGCTGGCTAACCTCTTTGGACCGGGCTTCGAAAACCTCAAGTTCCTTTTTCAGCCGTTCTTCCAGATGCTCGAGCCGGTCCGACAGGCCGGGCTTGTTGGAAATTGATGCGGTTACCTCGTCAGCAGTCTTTCCTTCCGCCAACCCCTCAAGGCGGTCCCCGCGCAATTCCGCCTCGAGCTTTTCAATGCGTTCGAGATGGAGCTCTTCGCGCAGCGCGATGATTTCGATCCGCGTGACGTCTTCCGTCAACGGTGCAAACACACCGGAAATTGCCTGCAGCTCGCTGTTGATTTTGGAAATTTTATAGATCGAGTAGACGGCTGAAGCTGCCATGACAAGAAATACAAGCAGTGAAACGCCGAAAATCTTCCATGAAATACGCATCACTCATCAAATCCGAACACGCCCGATTACACGGCGAGATCAAGACACTGTTGTGCGAAATAGACAATAGGTCTATTTTGCTTTTTCCTTAAACAGGGTATTTTTAATAGGTTTCTAATTAAATTTACCAGTGCAGGCAAAGGTGTGAATTTCTTTCTCTTTCAGGCCGCCCGAATGCTTTCCGCAAATGTCCGCATGGCGGATTGAAGGTGGGCGGAGCGCTCCTGAAGAGACTGGATTGCTTTCTGGATTTCAGTACTCAAGGTTCCGGTTTTGCTGGCGCTGGACTTGGCCTTCTGGAGTGTGCCTGCAAGGTTCGAGGCTCCTTCGGCAGCGTCAGTGATCTGATGGCCGATGTTCTGGCTGAAAAGGCTTTGTTCTTCGGTCGATCGCATCATGGCTTCGCTTTGTTCGGCAATAGAAGAAACGATTTGCGACACTGCGCCGGTGGCCGTGACCGCGTCGCGGGTGGCTGACTTGAGTGACTGGATCTGATGGTCGATCTGGTCGGTTGCCTTGCCGGTCTGCTCTGCCAGTGCCTTGACTTCCGAGGCAACTACAGCGAACCCCTTTCCCGCTTCGCCTGCCCGTGCGGCCTCGATCGTGGCGTTGAGCGCCAGCAAGTTGGTTTGCTCGGCAATATCCGTAATCAGGCGGGTGACATCGCCAATCTGGTCAACAACGTTCTGGAAGGTCTCGATGGCAGAGTTGGACTGCTCGACATCGCTGATTGCCTTGCGGGCGAGTTCGGTGAAGTTCCCTACACGGCCTGATATTTCGCCAATCGATTTCGTGAGCTCTTCTGTGGATTTGGCGACCATGGCGATGCTCTGGGTGGCCTCTTCCGAAGCCGCACCGACACTGACGGCCTGATTGCTTGTGCTATTGGCCAAGTCGGTGAGGCCGCCTGCGGATGTGTCGAGGTTTTTGAGCGCATCGGTAATATCATGCGTGAGTTTCAAGACTTCTGCCTCGAATTCGTCTGCCAGGGCTGTGCGTTCGCGTTGCCGGTTCTTGCGCTGCCCCTCTTGTTGACGGGCTGCCTCTTCTTCGAGCTTCTTGATCTGGACCAGGCTTTCGCGGAACGCGGACAGGGCAGACAGGATTTGCCCCACTTCGTCAGCGCGCTTGGTGTTCGGCAAATCGATATTCGTATCCCCCTGTGCAAGCTTGCGGACCTTTCCGGTGACCCGGGCGAGGGGGCGTACAATCTGGATGTGATTGAAGAATCCGAGCAGGACTGCAAGAAGGATGGTCGCAAGTGCGCTGTAAACCGCCGTCTGACCTGCTGTCGAGATGGCACTGCTCTGAGCCGACCAGAGATGTTGGGTGCGGTTGCCCAGTTCCTCATGAAATTCGGTATAGGACCGGGTGATCGCCTGCCAAAGACCGGAGGCTTCCGGGGTCAGTTCCATGGCTCGGGCCATATCGACCGTATCCGGATGGCGCATGAGAGCAATCTGCCGGCTGGCGAAGTTCTTGACCCAAGCCGTCCAGTTCCCCTTGAAGGTTGTGGCAAGTTGCTGCAGCTGGATCAGGTCCGCATCGGTTTGTGTGGTCAGCTGCCGGAAAGTTGTCTCGATCGCGGAACTGCGCGCGGTAAAGTCACTGGCGAACGACAGGTCGCCGGTCAGCAGAAAATTCTTGAGCGCCTGGTTTTGTGTCTGAATGGCGTTATCAAGCTCATGAACAGTCGATATCAGCTTGTCAAAATGAAGCACTTCATCTGCTGCTGTTCTGACCTGAACGGTGTTTTGGTAAATGATGGCGCTGGTTACAGCAGCTATCAGGGCGAGAAACAAAAAGGCGGCAGTCCCCTTTACCGAAACCGATACGGATTGAAGCATGAATCTGGTTCCCCGACTATTCGTCTGAATTAGCAGTACGGCGCTGCAATTCAGTCAGGTTGATCTCCACGGTGGCCGCGCCGATAGCCGAACCCGCATCATCGGTCAGGGTCAGGTTCAACTGCGCACGCCAAATCTGGCGTTCTTCATCCCACTCGGCGTCATCGACAAACACTGCTTTGCTGCCGACATTGAAGGTCTTTTGGAATTTCGCCTCGTCGCCCTGCCAATAGTCGCTCGTGATTGCGCTCTGTCCTACATTCAGGCCATTGCGATCCATTACGAAGAGTTCCGTATAGAGGCCCAGTGTATCGGCCTGACGGCGAAGCAGATAGATCGACAGGGGAGAGGTCAGTGTTGCGGCGATCAGGGGCTTGTCATCTGCCTCCCGCTCCGCACGCCACTGTCTGTCAAGCGCCAGAATCTGGTTTTCGCTCAAGACACCGCGCCGGGTGTTTTGCGCCTGAACGGAAATTGCAACGACAGGAGCCTTGAGCCAGTCCCGGGTCTCGGCAACGAATGCGTCCGTAACCAGTTCTGAGACCGGGGGCGCAGGAGGTGCGGCATGTGCCGCACTTCCAAATACAAAAATGCCGATGATGATGCTATTAACTAAACCGTTCATGGCGAAGCCTCAATTTACAACTGAATACTATGAGGCTTCTATTAATAAATCCATACGGCTAATCGGACTTTTATTTCGGTTTTTATCTTTCTACTTATTTAAATTTTATTGAATTTAATAACGTTGTAAAAACAAACAATTTTTAGCTCTGTTTTTCGTGCAGTTGCTTCAAGGATTGTCTGTATTCGGGAAATTTGAACCGGTATCCGAGTTCCTCCTTAACGCGTTGATTGGAAACACGTTTGTTTTCACCATAGAAAGAGCGTGCCATCGGGGACAGCTCTGCCGTTTCAAACGGGATTTCTGCCGGAGGTTCGATCCCGAGCAGCTGGGCGGCATACGTCACCAGATCCTGCGGCGGGGCCGGCTCGTCATCGGTGACATTAAAGATCCGGCTTTTCGGGTAATCGATGGCGAGCGCCAGCACACCTGCAATATCCTCGGCGCGGATGCGGTTGAAGACCTGACCCGGCTTGATCAGGCGGCGCGCCGTTCCTTTCCGGTAATTTTCGAACGTATTGCGGCCCGGGCCGTAGATGCCGGACAGGCGGAAAATCTGCAGGACACTCCCATGCGCTGCGCCGAACTCCTGCCAGGCCTGTTCGGCGGCAACACGCTGTATCGAGCGTTTGGACACGGGCTTGCAGGGTGTTTCTTCATCAACCCATGCGCCATCATGATTGCCATAGACCCCAACCGTCGACAGATACCCGATCCATTGGGGCCGGGCAGTGGCGATATCATTGCCATGCTGGTTCAGAACCGGGTCGCCGGTGTCGTTTGGTGCGATCGAGATCAGTACGTGGGTTGCAGAGGAGAGCGCTTCTGCGATGCCTGTCCCTGGCGTCTCGCCATCGAACAGGAATGGCTCGACACCCATGCTGCGTAATTTGTCCGCTTTTTCTCGAGACCGCGTCGTTCCGCCGATCCAGTCGAACCGGTTCCTGGCCTCCTCGATAAACGCCTTTGATGAAAAACCGGCACCAAAAACAAACAAGCGCATGGGGGTCACAGCTCCAGATGGTTCCGTCTGATTTCATAAAGCGAGATGCCGGTGGCAACGGCGAGATTGAGACTGTCGGCCTGTCCTGCTTGCGGAATACGAATCAGGGTCTTGCAGGCTCCGGCCATGTCGTCTTCCAGTCCCTGCTGCTCGTTGCCCATGACCAAAAGGGCCGGTTCGCCATAGTCTACCGTCCGGTAATCGACAGATCCTTTCAGATGCGTGCCCACCACGGATCCGGGCCAGTTTCCGGCAAGCTCCAGAAACCGCGCCTTGGACATCTTGGCAATGGGAACATGGAACAGGGATCCCATGGTGGCCCGCACGGCCTCGACCGCAAAAGGATCGGTGCAATCGCCGACCAGAATGACGCCGGAGCCGCCGACCGCATCGACGGTACGCATGATGGTTCCGAGGTTCCCCGGATCGCGGACCCGGTCGAGGGCAACCCAGACGGTTGATTTTGACGGGTCGATCTGGTCCGGTTCAACGGTCTGTTGGTCGTAGACGCCAACCACCATTTGCGGGTTGTCCTTGCGGGTCATGGCGGCAAGAACGGCGGTGTTCACTTCAAGGATCAAGGCTCCGCGGGCCTTTGCCTTGGCTGCAGCCGTCTGGGCCAGCGGGTGCTCCCGCGCCTCCGGTCCAAGCGCCAGATAGCGCACGCCCCAGCCCGCATCGAGGGCATCGGTCGCAAGCTTCAGGCCTTCGGCGACAAACAACCCGGATTGGATCCGGTGCTTGCGTTGGGACACAAGCCCCTTGATTTCCTTCACGATCGGATTGGAGTGGGAGGTGATCTGCTTGACCGCACCGACACGCTGGGGTTTTCCGGACTGGGACATATGGGCTCCAGAGGGCCCGGTCGCCGGGCCAAAAAAATGTAAAATCATCAAGCCGGATTACCGGCTGCTCCACCGCGAAAACAGAGAGGTCGACAGGGCGCGGGCACCGTCTTCCTCGCGGATGACAAGTTCACCTGATTCCAGCAGGCCGCCCTGATTGTCCAGCGTCTCCGCCATCAATTCGTGGATCGCCATGAAACTTGACCGGATCGCATAAGCGGTCAGGATCATGAACAGCGCATCCTTGGCGAGCAACTGTTTCAGTTCGCCGAGCATGCCGGGGAGGCTCGTGTAAAGGTCCCAGACCTCGCCCTTGGGACCACGGCCATATTTCGGCGGGTCGAGAATGATGCCGTCATAGGTGTTGCCGCGCCGGACTTCCCGGGCGACGAACTTGGAGGCATCCTCGCAAATCCAGCGGATCGGAAGATCCTCCAGCCCGGACATGGCCTGATTCTCGCGGGCGTAGCCGATTGCTTTCTTGGAGGCGTCCACATGGGTGACCTGTGCGCCTTCGGTGGCGGGCAAAAGAGATGCAAGGCCGGTGTAGCCGAAAAGGTTCAGGACTTTCAGCGGCCGGTCTGGCTGGGCTTTGCGGGCCGCGCGGATCTTGCCGTTCACCCAGTCCCAATGGGCCGCCTGTTCGGGGAAGACACCCACATGGCGGAAGGACATGAACCGGCCATTGTAGCGCACCGGGCCATAGGACATCGGCCAGGTTTCGGGCACGTTTCCGGCGAATTTCCAGCGCCCCGGGCCTTCTTCTTCCGTATCGCCGGAAAACGCGGCATCGGCGCGCTCCCACTGCGCGGGTTTCTTGCGGCGCTTGCCCATGGCCTGCGGTTCGGGGCGGACGATGTTGAACCGTCCATAGCGTTCGAGTTTCTCACCCTCGCCCATGTCCAGCAACTTGTAGTCTTTCCAGCCTTTGGTTTCCAAAAGGACCGGATAGGCCTGAGTGGGTGGCGTGCCGAAATCGGAAAAAGGGGGCTGAGGTGTCGTGTCTGACAAGTCGGTACTCATGAAAATGGACTGTGGCGCGCCTTGAGGCGGCGAGGGAGGATTTCTGACGGTGCGCCTGACATAATCCCAAGGCACACAAACCGCAAACCCTTATCGCCTCGATGGCCGGTCTCGAAGCTGCCGGGAGCCTTGCAGGCAGGTGCTTTCGGGCCATCAGGTGGGGACCGCCAAAATCCTTTGACAATTCCCTAACGTTTTGCTCGTCTTGTGGCAAAGTGCAGGGTGTGGGCCCTGACACTGAGGGAGAAACTGCTGATGCTATCAGCCCAGATCGCAGGGACGCATGCGGACCTGGTCGAGGAAACCGTGCGGGAAAGTGCTGCTGCAGCCCTTTCCGGTGTCGCAGCCTCGTGGCGGCGGTCCATGTTGTATCACGGGCTTGATCCGAGCCAGAAGCGTCCTCCCGTCAGAGTAACAGACAGGGAATTCAATCAGGCCCTCGAAGCGGCTGGAGACTTGCTTATCGTCGCCAGACCCACGCTGGACGGTTTGTTCCGGCTCGCTGGGCAGGCGGGCTGCAGTATCGTGCTGACCAATGAAAACGGCCTGATCCTCAAGTCCAGCAGCAAGGCAGGCGATGAAACCAGTTTTCGCGGCTGGGGTTTGACGGAAGGTGCTGTCTGGAGCGAAGCGGCTGAAGGAACGAACGGGATCGGCACCTGCCTTGTTGAAAAGGCTCCGGTTGTCATTCATCAAAAACAGCATTTTCGCAGCGCAAATATTGCCATGAGCTGCATGGCCGCTCCGATCTACGATCCAAAGGGGGACATTCGGGCGGTCCTTGATATTTCCAGTTGCCGCAGGGATCTCGATGCGTCGTTTGCGCAAGTCCTTGGTGCGATGGTGACTGAAAGCGCGCGGACGGTCGAAAGCGACCTTTTCAGGTCTGCCTTCGCAGGCGCGCGGGTGTTGATGGCGGGTGAACCGGGAAAATCCGGTGTGGCCCTGCTCGCAGTCGATGCGGATGATCTGATCATTGGGGCAACACGTCAGGCGCGCAAGCTTTATGGACTGAACGATGAAACCCTGGCGCAAACGCCGCCGCTGGTGGATGTCCTGCAGCTGGAAGAAAGATCGTCCAGTGGGGCTGCCGCCCGTTCCGACCTGAAGCGGGCGCTGTCCCGGCAGGGCGGGAATGTGTCGGCTGCGGCCCGGGATCTCGGCATCAGCCGGGCGACCATGTACCGCCGCATGAAGAAATTTGGCCTCGCCGGGACCTGACCGGCGGCCTTTCGGGATCTGCAGCGTCCAGTATTGCGCTGCGAGATGTGTCAGCATTGAAACAGCTCGACCGGCGCCAGTGGTTTGAATTGGTGGATCGGACCCTGTTCATTACGCACTGTTGGGCCCTGCGCGGGCGGATCTAGAGGGATTTACAAGAAAATGGACATGAACGGCGAATACCGGATCCCGGCTCCACGAGAAGACGTTTGGGCAGCGCTGAACGACCCGGAGATCCTGAAACAGTGCATTCCGGGGTGTGACAGCCTCGAAATGAGTTCCCCTACGGAAATGGCTGCGGCAGTGACGTCCAAGATCGGACCCGTCAAGGCAAAGTTCAAAGGCTCCGTAACCCTGGAAAACATTAACCCGCCCGAGAGTTACACCATTGTCGGCGAAGGCAAGGGCGGTGTCGCGGGTTTCGCCAAGGGCTCTGCCGATGTGCATCTGGCCGAAGACGGTGCGGAGACCATTTTGACTTACACAGCCAAGGCGCAGGTCGGCGGGAAGCTCGCGCAATTGGGGAGCCGCCTGATCGATTCGACCGCCCGCAAGATGGCAGATGATTTCTTCAGCAAGTTCACGGAACTCGTTGGCGGCGGCGCGGCTCCCGAGGAAGCCGAGGCTGCGGCAGACATGGACTCTGGCGTCGTCGAGGAGGCGAAAACGATCTCGATCGAGCACGCGGCGGAAGAGGCGATGCACTCGGTCTCGGAGGCTGAGCACGTTGTTGAGGAAAAGTTGCAGGACGTGGAGGAGAAGCTGGAAGTGGCCGCCGCGAAGGGGCGGTTTGGCGGGCCGATGGTCTGGGGTCTGATTGCCTTGGTGATTGTGATCATAATCCTGGCGATTACGGGCTGAGGGGCTGTCCGTCTGGCGCGCTTGACATAACTGAGAGGAGAAGGGCGCTGCGTAACGCGAATGCGCGCCCGATTGAGGGAGACCAGTATGACGAAAGTGGCCATGACGTTGAATGGCAAGAAGGTGCAGGCCGATGTCGAGGACCGCACCCTTCTTGTTCATTATATCCGGGAGGCGCAGGGGCTAACCGGGACACATGTCGGTTGTGACACCTCGCAATGCGGCGCGTGTGTCGTTCATGTGAATGGCAAGGCGGTCAAATCCTGCACACTGCTGGCGGCTCAAGTGGCGGACGCGGAGGTCGTGACTGTCGAAGGGCTGGCAAAAGGCGGAGAGTTGCATCCGGTGCAGGCCGCCTTCCGGGAGCATCATGGCCTGCAATGCGGGTTTTGTACGCCGGGCATGATCATGACCGCCGTCGACATGATCAACCGCTACGATGCCAACCTCGACGAGAAAACCATCCGGCACGAGCTTGAAGGCAATATCTGCCGCTGCACCGGCTATCAGAACATTGTGAAGGCGATCAAGGCTGCATCGGACCAGATGTCCGGCATGAAAATCGCGGCCGAATAGGCGCGACAGCAATTCGAACTCAAGCAACGCCGCTAGTTCAACCCGGGAGGAGCCGGCAGGAAGCCGGCCGGGTTTGTCTCGTGAAAGGCGCTCTTGAACATAATTCCGGGAGAAGGGCTGCATGCGCGGTCCTAGGGAGAGATCAATGGGAGTTGACGGGATTGGGGCACGTGCCCTGCGCAAGGAAGACAAGCGTTTTATCACCGGCAAGGGCCGCTATACCGACGATATCGTGTTGCCGCGTATGGGCTATGCCGCTTTTGTCCGATCACCGCATGCACATGCGAAGGTGATCAGCATTGACCCCAGTGCCGCGCTGGAGATGCCGGGGGTTGACGCAGTCCTGACCGGCGAGCAGCTGGTCGGGGACGGGATCGGGAACATCATCTGCGGCTGGATGGTTCATTCGAAAGACGGTTCGCCGATGAACATGGGCGCCTGGCGCGCGCTGGAACCGGAAATCGTGCGCCATGTCGGGCAGGCGGTGGCCGTGGTGATCGCCGATAGCCAGGGCGAAGCAAAAGATGCCGCAGAAGCGGTTGCCGTCGAGTACGAAGAGCTTCCCGCAGTGGTCGACCCGCTCGCAGCACTCGAAGGCAACGCGCCGCAGCTTCATCCGGAAGCGCCGAACAATCTGATCTTCGATTGGGACATCGGGGACGAGGCGGCGACAAACGCCGCGTTCGAACAGGCAGTTCATGTCACGAAGCTGGAGATCCATAACAACCGGCTGGTTCCTAATGCCATGGAACCGCGTGCGGCGGTGGCCGACTACAATGACGCCGAGGAGCACCACACGCTCTACACCACCTCGCAAAACCCGCATGTGGCGCGTCTGGTCCTCTCGGCCTTTTACAATATCGCGCCGGAACACAAGTTGCGGGTGATCGCGCCGGATGTCGGCGGCGGTTTCGGGTCCAAGATCTACATCTATCCGGAAGAAATGGTGTGTCTGTGGGCATCCAAACGCGTCGGGCGGCCGGTGAAGTGGGTTTGCGACCGGACGGAAGCGTTCCTGACCGATGCCCATGGCCGGGATCATCGCTCGGAAGCGGAACTGGCGCTGGACGCTGACAACAAGATCACCGGTTTCAGAATCAAGACCGTTGCCAATCTCGGTGCCTATATGTCCCTGTTTTCGTCGTCTGTGCCGACTTATCTCTACGCAACGCTCCTGTCGGGTCAGTACAACATCCCGGCAATTCATTGCAATGTGAAGACAGTCTACACCAACACGACGCCGGTTGATGCCTATCGTGGCGCCGGGCGGCCCGAGGCGACCTATCTGGTCGAACGGATCATGGAGACAGCTGCCCGCGCGGTCGGCCTGTCACCGGCCGAGTTCCGGCGCAAGAACTTCATCAGGACGTTCCCGCATCAGACCCCGGTGATCATGTGTTATGACGCAGGGGACTATGATGCGACCCTTGATGCGGCGATGCAGGCCATCGACTATGACGGGTTCGCGGCCCGAAAGGCCGAAGCGGCTTCCCGTGGCAAGCTGCGCGGCATCGGCATGTCCTGTTACATTGAAGCCTGCGGGATTGCGCCATCGGCTGCTGTCGGTTCGCTCGGAGCCGGGGTCGGGCTTTGGGAGTCTGCGGAGGTGAGGGTCAATCCGGTCGGGACGATTGAAGTGCTCACCGGTGCGCACAGCCACGGGCAGGGGCATGAAACCACCTTCGCCCAGCTGATCGCGGAGCGGTTCGGACTGGATACGGATTCGGTGGCCATCGTTCATGGCGATACCGACAAGGTTCAGTTCGGCATGGGGACCTACGGCTCGCGGTCCGGGGCGGTCGGCATGTCGGCCATCGTCAAGGCGCTCGACAAGGTGGAGGCCAAGGCCAGGAAAATCGCCGCGCATCTGATGGAAGCCGCTGAAGGCGACATTCAGATTGAGGGCGGGGAGTTGAAAGTTGCAGGCACCGACAAGAAGCTCAGCTTCACCGAAGTCGCGCTTGCCGCCTACACCGCCCACAACCTGCCGGAAGGTATGGAGCCGGGATTGAAGGAAGGAGCGTTCTACGATCCGACCAACTTCACCTTCCCGGCAGGCACCTATATCTGCGAGGTGGAGATTGATCCGGAAACCGGCAAGACAGAGATTGTTAACTTCGTAGCCGCCGACGACTTCGGCACGATCATCAATCCGATGATCGTTGAGGGCCAGGTCCATGGCGGGCTGACCCAAGGTATCGGTCAGGCCCTTCTGGAAAACGCCGCCTATGACGAAACCGGACAGCTGATCACCGCGTCCTATATGGATTACTGCATGCCACGGGCGGATGATGTCCCCTCCTATCAGCTTTCCACGCATGTGACCGAATGTCCGGGAAATCCGCTGGGCATGAAGGGATGTGGCGAAGCCGGGGCAATCGGTTCGCCGCCCGCAGTCATTAACGCCATCACTGATGCCATCGGCACCAATAACCTGACCATGCCGGCAACGCCCGAGCGTGTCTGGCAGCTTTGTCAGGGCAGCATGAAGATGGCAGCAGAATAGGGAGCAAGAGCGCGGTCATTCATACAAGGCCGCGCCGGTTCTGTTTGCAGGATGATCCCAAAGCGGCCGGACGCAATACCGCCGCCAAATCGAGGGAGAACACAATGTACGAAACGAACTATCACCGGGCCGGGTCTCTGGATGAAGCGGCCAGCCTGTTTGCCAAGGCCGACGATCCGAAATTTCTGGGCGGTGGCCAGACCTTGCTGGCGACCATGAAGCAGCGTCTGGCGGCACCAACCGATCTCATTGATCTGGCGCATATCCCGGAAATGCATGGAATTTGCGAAAACCCCGATACCATCGTGATCGGGGCGACCACCACCCACGCGGAAGTGGCGGCCTCCGGTATTGTTCAGGCCAGGCTTCCGGGTCTTGCCAAGCTTGCAAGCGGCATCGGCGATCCGGCTGTACGGCATGTGGGCACGATCGGCGGCTCGATTGCCAACAACGACCCGGCTGCCGATTATCCGGCCGGCCTCATGGCGCTGGGCGCGACAATCACCACGAACAAGCGGAGCCTGCCAGCCGATGCCTTCTTTACGGGCATGTTCGAAACCGCACTCGAAGATGACGAAGTCGTCCTTTCCGTGACATTCCCGGTGGCGGAAAAAAGCGCTTATGCAAAATACCCCAACCCCGCGTCACGCTATGCAATGGCAGGGGTGTTCGTGGCCAGACATGGCGACGGGTCTGTGCGCGTCGCCGTTACCGGAGCCGGGCAGGACGGTGTGTTTCGGTCTGCCGAAATGGAAGCCGCTCTTTCGGCAAACTGGTCGCCGGACGCTGTTGCGGAAATCAGCGTTGATGCCGAAAACCTTCTGGCAGACATACACGGATCAGCGGCCTACCGCGCCAATCTGGTGACCGTCATGGCAAAGCGTGCGGTCGTTGCTGCCGGTTGATTCGGATTTTGTGTCTTCAAGAACATGAAAGGGCGGCTGGTCGGCCGCCCTTTTTTGTTTCCCGGCCATGAGAGGCGCAAACATGGTTTGGCCGTGCCCTCAGGCGGCTGCGACCTCGCTCAGGAACCGGTCGACTTCGCCGCGCAGGCTGTCGGTCTTGGTATTCAATTCACCAGATGCGCTCACCACCATGTCCGCCGACCGCGACGTCTGGTCCACTGCACCGGAAAGGCCGGTGATATTGCTGGTGACAATCTCGTTGCCCTGTGCGGCGCGCTGGACGTTTTCCGAGATTTCCGAGGTAGCCGACCCTTGTTGGCCAACCGCAGCCGCAATCGCGCCGGTATAGGTGTTGACCTCTTCCATGGTTGCCGAAATTGCGGTGATGGCGGAAACCGCGTCGCTGGTCGCTGCCTGAATGGCGGTAATCTGGCTGGAGATCTCCTCCGTTGCCTTCGAGGTCTGCGTTGCGAGTTCCTTCACCTCTGCCGCCACGACCGCAAAGCCCCGGCCGGCCTCTCCGGCGCGTGCGGCCTCGATGGTGGCATTCAGGGCCAGAAGGTTGGTCTGCTCCGCGATTGCCTGGATCAGTGTCACGACCTCGCCGATCTTTGCAGCAGAAGCGGCGAGACCCTCGACCTTTTCATTGGTGACCCGGGTGCCCTCGGTTGCCTTTTGAACCACATCGGTTGTGCGGGTAACCTGTGAGCTGATTTCACCAATTGACGTGGCCAGTTCCTCGGCAGCCGATGCAACCGTCTGGACATTCTGGGTTGCTTCCCCGGAAGCGCCGAGCGTTTCATTGGCGCGCGCAGAGCTGCTTCTGGCGATCTCGGTCAAGGACTGCGCTGTTGTGTCAAGGCCTTCCGCGGTGGTGCCGATAGACGCCAGAAGGCCCTGCATGGTTGCACGAAACCCGGAAATCAGGGCCTCGATCCTTTCTTGCCGTGCCTTGCGGATCTCGTTTTCCTTGGCCTGTTCTGCGCGCAGGCGCGCACGTTCGATCGAGTTGTCCTTGAATACCTGCACGGTCCGGCACATGTCGCCGATTTCATCCCGGCGCTCTGTACCTGAAATGGTGACGTTTCGGTCGCCTTCGGCAAGGCGGGCCATGATGCCGGTCACCATCTTTATCGGGCGGGTGATGGCGAGGTTGATCACATACCCCATGGCGATACCGGCAAGAATGGCGATCATCAAGGTCGCGCCGATTGTCACCAGAGATGTCTGGCTGGCTTTCCGGGCAAGCTCGGATTGGGCTGCCGCGATTGCGGAAATCTCGCTGCCGACTGCGCCGGACAAGTCGTTGAGCTGTTGCTGAAGCGTGGAAAGCGTTGCCTTGGAGACCACGATCTGCTCGAAAGCCTCCTCGAACTCGGTGGTTGCCAGATACATGGTCTCGATGCTGCTTGCAGCCGCAGGCAGGGTCTTGGCGTATCCCATCAATTTCGAGGAAATATCGTGCAAGTCGCTGACCCCGGCGCGCACGCTTTCCGGATCGGTCTCTCCGAGGCCACTGATGAACTCCACCGTACCGGACCGGGTCACGGTGGTGGCACGGGCCAGACCGACCGCTTCCCCGCTGATGCTCGCCAGATTGGTCAACAGCGTTTGGGTTTTGGACGCCGCGTCCAGTT
This sequence comes from Roseibium sp. RKSG952, assembly GCF_009711355.1. Classification (NCBI taxonomy): domain Bacteria; kingdom Pseudomonadati; phylum Pseudomonadota; class Alphaproteobacteria; order Hyphomicrobiales; family Stappiaceae; genus Roseibium; species Roseibium sp. RKSG952. Next base: position 94,489 of record NZ_SMMF01000942.1, read on the forward strand.
CCATGTCCAGCGTTTCATAGGTCGCCAGACGGGCGTTGAGCGACTCCGTTTTCAGGATCGCCACCAGATCGGCAACGATCTTCTTCTTGCCCGCCCGGTTGAAAAGATTGGTTTCGGCCAAAAGGTCTGGAAGAGCAACTTTCAGCGCCCGGGCATCCCCGGCGAGCTTTTTCGTGGCTTCGGCACTGAGCGTTGGGAGGTCTGCACCTTCGAGCTCTTCCGCGGAGGCAATCATCGTGTCGAGACCCGCATTGATCGCCGCCATGACCTCGTCGGTCAGGTCCTTGCTCTTGTATTCGCCACCTGGACCGAACCGCGGGTCCAGGGCCAGCGCTTCAGCCTGAACGCGGGCAGCCGCTTGACCTGCCCGGCGGGCTTTGTCCTGGGTTGCCTTGGCAATCTGCGCGTCAATAGCCGCCGTTTTTTGTTCCTCGGCAACGCTGTTGCTGATGATGCGGGTCAGTTCGCTCAACTGGTCGCTGGCCTTCATGACCGTGGCGAGATGGGCGTTTTGTGCAGAGGTTTCTTCTGTTACCCGGGCGAAGGCCTGTTCGAATTCCGCGACCTTCCGGATTGCCTGTTCAACCTTCTCTGCTTCCCCCGAACCGTCTGGAACTGAAGACCGTATCGGCGCCAGCGAAGCATGCAATGCCAGAATATCGTATTGGGCGACCTCGGCGTTTTGCGGAGTGGGATCGTTCAGATAGGTTTCCCGGGCTTCGGACACCTTTTGAAGGGCTGCCATGGCTGCGGTTGCCTGGTCCGAAATGGACGTCCGCTCGGATAGCCCGAGAATTGCGAAGGTTGCCACGCCACCGACAACCACGGTCAGCATCAAAATGGCTGCGAAACCGCCCCAGACCTTAAAAATGAATCTAAGATTATTAGTAAAACTTGACATTGCACTCATGGAAACCGGCCCCCGAATTCAGCCTAGCCACATTTGACGGGGAACCTGCATTTCAGGTGTAAATCGAATGTAAATAAGTAGCTGGCTAATCAGTATAATCCACTGTAACCCGATAATAATTCAGAGAAATAAAATTATATTTCCTCGTGAAAAATACGTATCTCGGGGTATGAGATGCCCAAAAAATGCACCAAATTGAATTTTAAAGATGCGAAGGCAAAATTTCCTTGAGTGTGTCTGGTTTATTTCTATTTATAGTTGCATATACTTGATTGTCATAGGCGCAGTCGCCGAATCCCAGCCGCGTGGCTGCAAAAAAAGCAGGCCATGGCCCGCTATTTTCACAAGTTTCGGGAATCGAGCCCCCAGATGGGTAGAGTGTCACGCTTGTCCGAGACTGACGGTGGGCTTAGCCGCGAAGTGCAACAAGGCAACGGCCAG
>NZ_SMMF01000720.1:0-5598 GCF_009711355.1 Roseibium sp. RKSG952
ACAGAATCAGATCAGGCAACGCGCGTCCAGATCCGACTTCGTCAACAGGCTGTTAACTCGTGAGAGCAGGTGTCATTTGACAGCATTTCCTCAAGGTCTCCGTTGCGAAAGACAGATGAGAAGACGAACTCGTAATCACTTCTTTGGCGGATCGCCGCCACCATCCGTAGCATCTCTACTAGGCCGTGGTGGCGACGGCGGACGAGGTCGCCCGCCACCCCCACCCATGATCGGAGCGGCGCGGGCCGCCATGGCACCACCCACCGCTCCGGTAACCGCGGCTTGGGTCTCCCCGCCGTCATTATACCCTTGACCCTGACCAAAGCCCATCCAGTGACCCACGCGGTCAGCAATCGTAGGAACAAGGCCAAAGATTCGCAATGTAAGGTGCCACTGCATAAACCAAAACAAAAACCAAGAAGCCAACATCGTAAACGGGGCTAGAAGCGCTCTTGCCGGCTGTTGAGTCCAGTCGAAGCTCTGCTGAGATGACCAGGCGCCATCCCAGACAAACATAAGCCCACGAAGAACAGTCGGCAACAATATCAATCCGCCAATAAAGGCGAGCATACCAATAGCGGGACGCAGAAGCAGGTTAAACAGAAGCGCCACGCCAGGAGATTGGTTTTTATCAAAGAAATCTTGGCCATCCATTTTTATGAAGGCGAATGACCAAAGCACAGCCGCAATCGCAGCTTCAAGGAACATTATAAGCCAAGAGATGCCCATAATGAAAACCATAAAAAAGGGGATCATCGGTAATACATACGCATGCAGGATACCGAGAATAAACATGAGACCAATGGCCCACGTGAGCCATCCGATTGCATACTGAAGAGCACCAGAAAGCCCATCTGTTGCCGTAAAGGTAACAGCGCCAAGGACATCGTTATCGAGGCTATTCGCAAATCCGTTGGCCACCGCCAGCAATCCAGCAAGGATGGTTGCGCCGGCAATCATTGAATGCCCCCGCTGGATGAGCGCCCCAATCGGATCGGTCACCATCCCGTCGTTGCTTTTCACCGCTTCAGGAACAACGAAGTACGACGCAAAATCAGCAACCAAATCATTCGTTGAACTAAATTCACCCGTTACAGAAGAAGCACTATTTGGAACGGAATTACCTGACGAGTCCCCAATCGAGGCCTTCTGAAAAAGACCTTTTGCCACTTTGACTACACGGGCCACATCGTTATCAACGGATGAGCCGACGGAAATTATGGGCTGATTTGCCAGTTCAAAAGTCAACTTGCTCACTTGGGACAATTGACGCTCAAAACCACCAGCCGCCATGAACCCGTATTTATGAATGTTATACTCCAAAATATCGAGACCCCGTTGGTTTTCTTTTGAATAAACAGATCCGGCGGCATCACCAACAGCCGTATTCCAAGACATGATGCTTTTGGCGATAGGGACCAAGGAGGCCGCGACAACTCCCTGGCTCTGCAATTCATCGATCAACGATGAGTTCTCATCAGGCACACCGTGCTTACCGAAGTACTTTTCGATATTCAAATCATCGAGAATACCGGAAATATTCTGCTGCATTTGCTGGGTTGCCTTAAGTCGTTCCTTATAGAACTGCTTCCGAGAGGCGGTGTCATTTTGGGTGCCCATAAACAGACCATAGCTTCCACATGATCCATAGTCCCACTTATGGACTTTAATCGGCACGATACCCGAACCCATCGGGGTATAGTGCGACGAACCTGCTCCACTGGGAGTGAATACCTTCATGTTGATTTTGGATTTTAAGTTCACCCAACGGTGTTCGTGCAGCCCATTGTAAACGCGCATGCAAAGCTCTTTATCAAGAATGTCCTTTGCAACTTCAGCACCCAGTGCGCTCCTAATACCAATAGGTGCCCCGCCCCTGAGCTCCGTCACATAGGATTTGATCGGCGCGTTGCCCAATTGAACAGCTGCGACACCAATCACGTTTCGCAGAAGGTAGTGAACTGCGGAGAATCCGTCGCTGGAGATAGGGACAAGCATCGCGAATCCCAATACAACACGTAGCGGCGCATAAATTTGGTGATATCGGTCGCCAAGGACCTTGCCGCTATAAGCAGAACTGATGACACCAACTGTGACATTCCAAGAAAGAAAAAGGGCGCCAAAAAACGCTAGAGTCCCTGAAAACGTCGCAAACGCTGAGCCATACGCCGACCCATTTTGTGGAATGAGCACATTGATCCAACCATATGCCAAGTCAGCGGATGCAGGGAGTGCTAGCAGATCCATCGGATTCATGGAATTCACCTAAGAAAGAGGCCGTGTCTAGTTCGAGTATATCGACGCTTCGAGAATAGAACAAGCGCCGCCCAAATGGACGGTTAGACCAATATCTGGAGGGCTCCTCCACCTTTCAGCAAGCAAGCCAAAATCCGCAAACCATAAGTGTTGACAAAAAGGAGTTTGTGCGGCAATTTATCCATACAAGGGCTCAAAGCACCCTAAGAGAATCGGAGACAAAAATGAGCTACACAAAGACACAAAATGACGGAAAGCGTCGAATATCCCTGACGCGAATATTCGCCTTGTTCACAGCACTGTTCAGTGCTTATGTGGCATACTGCCTGATCGTGCCGGGAACTCACTGGGCCTATACGAAGGACGGTATGAACAAGCTAGACCCGGCGAACGCGCTGACCCTAACCCTGCATGCCGAAGAACATGCCCACGAGTGCACCGACTGGTACAACGCCAACTATGTTCTCAAGAGGACGCTATACCGTGACAAGGGTTGGTGCATAGCCGTGCGCCCGTCAATAATACCGGATGCGGAATACGACAAGGATGCGGCACAGCTCAAGGTGATTGAACAAAACGAATACATGAAAGAAAACAATCTCACGCTATGCAAGGGCTGGTTCAACCGGACGACATACTGCCCCACTGGAGCGGCCGAAGACGAAGCGGATTACTTCCGCTAAACGAGGATGGGAAACGCTGCTTCTATCTTAGGCAGCGTTTCAATTATCTTAGGGCATTTTTGGCCAAAGATCTCCAGAAGAGAAATACGCCAAAGGCGAAGAAAGTCTGCGCTTACGGAACATCCAATTCGTGTATGCGTGTTTAAAAACAAGAGCCAGAAGAATCGGGGTCGCGATAAATCGGATAATCACACTAAAGGCGGATGCCGGCGGAAAAATAAAAATGCTGAACAACCCGGCCAGTACCGAGATCGCAAACACCACGAAATAAAGGTTAAAATTACGTTTGGTGTTACGAATCCTATCATTCAGTGATTTCTCGGTAACGCGGTGAAGGCGCATCGCTGCAGCAAACCTTTGCTCATCGGTGCCGCCTTGACCAAGCGATGGTGACGCTAGGTCATCATTCAAAAGGTCTGACACCATTCCGCCAAGACGATTGGATGACCCACCGATAGTGCCAGAAATGTGTCTCACAGAACGCGAAACGACTGAGCCACCAGTTACTTCACCAACCGCACTTCCCAAACGACTAGAAAGACTGCGTTTCTGAGAGCTAACTTCCTCGTTCTGCTGCTTTTGGGACACTAGCTTTCTCCTTGATGGCTATAAACGAATTCTACGGTGACTTTTCGTGACAGACAAGGCGAAAGAATTCGATCAGCGTTAACGAGCTCAAGTCATGGACGCGAATCCTTATTTATGTTGACAAAAAGCATTGAAACTCGAGGTCGCGCATGGCACAAAGAGAGAACATCTTCGGCGGAGAACTGAAGGCATTGTCCGTAATCACGCCGAATGCCATCATGCCCGCTATCGAATTCCAGAAGAAACAAACCAGAGAAATCGCATGACAGCATTGGAATTGGCTCTGATCGCCGCCTGCGTCACGCTCGTTCTCTTGCCACTCAAATGGGATCCGCCGGTCCGCCTGAATGAAAGAAATCTGCGCAAGCGAAAGGAAAGCAAATGACACGTTCGGACACAGAAAACCTCAAGCTCATCGAGGAAACGAAGCCGAAATACGAACGCCTACGAAACTTGCAGATCAGGAACGAAGGCGACCTCGAGCGCGCGCGCCAAGAACTCTCGAAGGCCGAAGAGGACGCAATCCAGATCGCCGGGACGTCTAACGAGGACGAGATCCGCGAGATCATCATGAAGGGGCGCGCCGAGAACACGACCGCAGTAGACGAGTGGATCGCCGGGGTCGAGGCCGTTGAAAGGGAACTCGCAAAACTAAACGAAGCCGGTGCGGCCAACGGGTAGTCACGAAGCGTGTCCGATCTCAGAAGAAAACTAGAGGATGCCCAGCGCCTTCTCGCCAAGAGCGAAGGCGAACTGTTGGTATTGCGCGCCCGGAAGGAAAAGCTCCTGACGACGGTTGGCCTGGCGAAGGGGCGCCTCGAGAAGAAGCCGAAGATCAATATCTTTCTAGAGGAACTTCAAAACGAAGCCCATATCCGCAGGGTAGGGGATTTCGAACGCCTCCTGACGGCGCTCGTTCATGAGGTGCTGCCGGGCGAATCCCCTGTCGGCCTGGAACTCGACATCAACCGCGGACAGCCCTCCCTCGATATCGTCTCGCGCCTTGGCCCCAACATAAACGAAGATCTCTTCGAGGATCAGGGCGGAGCCCTCACGAACGTGGTGTCGACCGGACTTCGGATGATAGCGATCGTCAGATCCCAGATGCGACGCCTCTTGATTCTGGACGAAGCCGACTGCTGGACGGCGAACGAGCGCATCCCTGCCTTCTATTCTGTCTTCAAGGATGCGGCGCAAAAGATCGGCATGCAGTGCATCGCCATCTCCCACCACATAGATGTCGGCAACTTCGGCGAAGAGATCTCCGTAGCTACAATGTCGGGGCACCCGAAGTCGGAAAGCGGCGTCTACGTCGAAAACGACCCCAAAAGACACCAGTGGACCGATGATGAGGACGGTGTTCGCTGGATTCGACTGAAAAACTTTCAGGGGATCATTGATGAAACGATCCACCTGACCCCGGGTGTGAATGTTCTCGTCGGCCGGAACAACATCGGGAAAAGCTCGATCCTAAGAGCCCTGCGCGCTGTGTTTCTCGGCGAATGCCGGGACACGCTCATCCGTCACGGCCGGAAGGCATGCAGTGTCGAGGTAGGCTTTTCCCATGGCTTCACGCTTCACTGGGATCGAAAGATCAAACGCAACCCAGTCAACATCTGGAAATTGCTCGGACCGGATGGTGCCGTGTTCGAGAATGACGGAATTCGCTACGAAACCGGATCCCGAAAGGTTCCCGACTGGGTGCCGGAGCTGTTTAAGATCGGACCGATCGAAGGTCTCGATGCCCATATGTCGAAACAGAAAACCCCTGTCTTCCTTCTGGATAAATCCGGACCGACGAGAGCCTCTGTGCTGTCCATCGGTCAGGAGTCCGGACACATCCGCACGATGATCGACAAGCACAAGCAGCGTTGCGCGAACGATGCCGCGACCGTTAAGGACGGCGAGAAGGAGGTGGCACACCTCAATGATAGGATTGCTACACTGGAGTCCTTGGAAGCGCTTCGCCAAAGGCTCACGGATGCCGAGGAGAAACTGTCCAACATCGAGGCCAACGAACGGCGGCTGAACGCGCTGTCACAGATGTCTGAGCACCTTAGGTCCGCACGAG
>NZ_SMMF01000074.1:0-238 GCF_009711355.1 Roseibium sp. RKSG952
GGCCGGACGCAAGACAAAGGCAACAGGACGCCCGGTTTCCGCCTCGTAGACATGGATCGGCGCAAAGCCGCGCTCGCCGTGAAAGCCGTTCCAGAATGTCAGCTGCTGGCTGCCGTGAGCGGCATCAAACGTGTCGTCGATGTCGAGCGTGATTGACTTTGGCGCGGTCCTGTAGCTGTCGCAATAAAGATCGATCATGGCACGGGATATGGCCATCACCGTGCGCAAGTCACCGGCA
>NZ_SMMF01000287.1:0-511 GCF_009711355.1 Roseibium sp. RKSG952
ATATTCTTGTATTGGGCGCTTTTTGGACAGTGACAACGGACCAAACCGGTCACAACAGCTATCTCGCAATCCTCGTGGGTCAAAATTGAGCCGACAAAACACCGACCTTTTTCAACGGGCTGCTAGCCCGGATTATGCACCGAGTTCTATCTATCAAGCTGCTGATTGTGGTGTAAGCCACTGAAGTAATGTAGAAATATGGGTGTCGAGACCATTTTTTCCGTCGGACAAAATACGCCCATGTTCACATGACCGATCCTGCTTCAGTTTTTCCCGCATTGCCATCTTTGTCAGGCAAAAAAGTCAGCGCTGGCTTCGATGGTGGAAAGATCACTTCAGATGGCGGCGTCTTGCTTCTTGGGGCAGCGGAAAACCAGCTTGGCATTGCCAGGAGGCTTGCAGCCCTCATTGCCGACCCGCGCGATCCGGCGCGGATCCTGCACCAACTGCCCGACATGCTGCGGGCGCGTATTCTGGCGATCGCCGCAGGCTACGAGGATGCCAACGACCT
>NZ_SMMF01000119.1:0-273 GCF_009711355.1 Roseibium sp. RKSG952
GGGCTCGCTGTCAAGTCGGGCGTTCAGGCGGTCGATGGCAGCGCCAGCCGCAGCCCGTTCTCCTTCCGTTGCCGCGCGCGCAAAAAGCGCTTCGAGTTTTTCCAGCCTGTCCCGGATGTCGCTTTGACCTGCCATAACACCTGCCTTTCACCTGATTGCGACAGGGGCATTCGCAGAACATCATGGCCGGGTCAATCTATTCGGTGATTCCCCGGTGACATTATGGCGTCAGCGCCGAAAGCTGGCATGGAAAATCAGTCGCAAGGTCAATCC
>NZ_SMMF01000581.1:0-2096 GCF_009711355.1 Roseibium sp. RKSG952
ATTTGGTCTGATGAGGAGAAGCGGGAGATCTGCGCGCAAGCGGTTCTTCCCGGTGCATCGGTTGCGCAGGTGGCGCGGCGGTATTCTGCGAATGCCAACATGATCCACAATTGGCTGAAGGATCCCCGGTTTGCGCGAATACCAGCTGATCCGTGCCACGTGGAGGATGCGTCTTTCGTTGAGCTGGAACTGGCCCCGGCAGCTTGTCCTGCCGCTACAGGGGTCGTTGTCCCGGCCCCGGAACCTGTCTGTGCAAGCCGGGTTGATATTACCCTTTCTGATGGTCGCCGGGTGTTGATCGAAGGCCCAACGGCCTTGGCCGCTATGATGGGACTGGTTCAGGGTTTGATGGAATGATCCCGGTTCCATCGAACACCCGGATTTGGCTGGCGGCCGGTGTGACGGACATGCGGCGCGGCTTCAACTCTTTGGCCGCAGAAGCCGAACAGGTCCTGGCCGAAGATCCTTATTGCGGGCACTTGTTTGTATTCCGCGGTCGGCGGGGCGATCTTTTGACGATCATCTGGTGGGACAGTCAGGGGGCTTGCCTGTTTTCCAAACGCCTGGAGAAAGGCCGGTTTGTCTGGCCGGGCGCGAAGGCTGGCAAGGTCAGTGTCACGGCGGCCCAGCTGTCGATGCTGCTTGAGGGGATAGACTGGCGTATGCCCGCCCGCACCTGGATGCCCCTGACAAGTGGGTGACGAGCGGATAGCGACATAAATACAGTGACTTAATCCGCTTTTTCTTTTCTGCTTCCGGCTGCGTCCGGTATAAATGCAGCCATGCTGAAGGACCTGGACATCACGCCTGACGATCCGGCTGAACTGAAAGCCGTGAACCGGCTTCTGGCCGACGAAGTCAAGGCACTGAGCCTGAAGGTCGAGTAGCTTCAGCATCAGCTTCATGGGGCAAACCGGAACCGGTTCGGCTCCAAGTCGGAAAGCCTTGATCAACTCAATCTGGGCCTTGCCGAGGACGAGGCCATTGGTGCCGCTGCTGACCCGCATAACATTCCGGATTCCGCCTCAGTGGATGCTCCTCCCGGACAGGCCAAACGCCAGCACAGCCGCAAGCCGCTGCCGGACCATCTTGAGCGCAAGGACACCATCCTGATGCCGAGTGAAGACTGCTGCCGCTGCGGCGGCAAGTTCAAGACACTGGGTGAAGATGTCACCGAAGAGCTGGAATATGTGCCCGGCCGGTTTGTCGTGAACCGTATTGTCAGGCCGCGCCTGTCCTGTTCTTGCTGCGAGAGGATTGTCCAATTGCCCTTGCCATCGCGTCCGATCGAGCGCGGACGGCCGGGAGCGGGACTTTTGGCGCATGTTTTGGTTTCCAAATATGCGGACCACCTTCCGCTCTACCGCCAGTCTCAGATCTTTGGCCGGGAAGACATCGATCTGGACCGCTCCACCCTGGCTGATTGGGTGGGACGCTCAACTGCCTTGCTTGAGCCCCTGGCGGATGTCATCGGCCGCATGGTCCGGCAAGGGGAAGCGCGCTTTGCCGATGACACGCCGGTCAAGCTTCAGGCTCCGGGAACGAAGAAGACCAAAACCGCCCGGATCTGGGCCTATGTGCGGGATGAACGCCCCTGGGCAGGCTCTTCTCCACCACTAGCCTGGTACCAGTTCACGGTTGACTGCAAGGGCGAACATCCTCAGGGCCACTTGTCCGGCTACAAGGGCTGGGTTCACGCGGACGGGTATGCCGGGTTCAACGGCCTGTTCGGGGAGAACAAGGCCCGGGAGATGGCCTGTATGGCTCATATCCGGCGCAAGTTCGTCGATGTGCACGCATCCCAAGGATCATCTATTGCCGCAGAGGCCATTCAGCGCATTGCCAGGCTGTACGAAATCGAAAAGAAGGCCTGCGGAAAACCGCCGCCGGACCGCGCCGCCCTGCGGCAAGCACACGCCAAACCTATCTTCGACGATCTGGAAGATTGGCTCGGCAGCCAATTGACGCGGATCTCGGGAAAGTCACCTCTGGCCGCTGCGATCCGCTATGCGCTCAGCCGACTGCCGAAAGCCCGGCCGTATCTCGACAACGGGCATCTGGAACTGGACACGGATGTTGTTGAACAGACCCTTTTT
>NZ_SMMF01000633.1:0-2880 GCF_009711355.1 Roseibium sp. RKSG952
TTAATGCCCGTTGCAGCCTGAGAAGCAAGAGGCATCACCCGAAAGGGTGAGGAGTAGTCACAAAACGAATTTCAATCCCGTTCTTGCGCGTGAGCATTTTTGTATGCTGAACTGAAAGAGTACCGCACTTGGCGACACTCCTTCCTAATGTCACGGCTTATCAGCCTAAGCCGCCGCAGCGGTGGCGGTAAGCTCAAACCCGACGTTCGCTCTTTCACGGACGGAGGAGAAGTTATGCTGGTTGAAACGTTTGCCATTCCTCCAGCGCAGCTCGAGCATGTTGTTCGGAGACATTTCGCTTTCCGAAGCGTAGCGCCGTGCGACGAAGTCTCCCATCTCGGTAACGAGAACCTCCTGACGCCCTGCCTTGGAAGCCTTGCTTGGGTCTGTGGCAGGCTTCTTCTGAACATCCTGCCACTTTCCGTCGACACGGATGGCGTTAGCCTTCATGGCGAAGCGGGCGTCATCTCGGTTGACCTTCTGAAGAAGTCCTCCACCCATGCCGAAGACGATGTTGTCTCCCGAGAACCCGGCTAGCTTCATCGCGTTCAGGATTTTTCCCATGATGAAGATGTCGATGCCATCCCCCTGGATGACTCGAATGTATGGAGGCAGGACCCTGTACCCCTTGCTGTTCATGGTCGAGCTAAACTTTGCCTCCAGTTTCTTCAAGACGCGAATGACGACATCGACCGGATCACCGGAGTCGGGGCGAATGACGATCGTGCCGTCGCGTTTCTCGACATCGTTCTTCAGCTCCTCGCCCCAAATCCGGTCGATGACGTCCCAGAGATCGTAGCTGTCGGAGACAGAAGAAACGATCCCGCTCGGAAACTGGTTCAGAAGGTGGCGACAGAACTCGAGTTCCTTCTCCGGTCCCCAGCTCGTGACGACGGAATGCTCGCTCGCAGGGACCGAGTAGCCCGCGATGAATTCCTTGAAGTTAGCCTTGACGCTCCGCATCTCCCGTGCGGTTCGCAGCTTCTCGTCGTAGTAGTAATTGACCGCGCGTACGGCCGCCTTGGTGTCGGTGCCCATGAAGTTGATTAAGTGAGCCATGCCGCCCAGAACAGATTGTTCGTAGCAGGTGGTTCCACGAGCGCCGAAGTCGTGCAGCTTGAAGCCGATCTGGCCGCCGGGGTCGTCACTTGTCTCAACAAGGTTCTTCCAGATAACCTTCTTTGCTTCCCTGCTGTAGGTCGCGACGGTGGATGGGTACCAAACGGCCCGCAGCAGCGGTGTTTCCCGGGCAGATGTCAGGAAGGCGAACCGCGGGTCCGTGTTGACCGCCTGCACCATGGGGGTACCGGCAGGAACGACGAGACCCTCAGGCAGCGAGCGGATTTCGAGCGGAGCGATGCCGCCATATTCGTTGAGCATGATCTCGGCCCCGACGCGGTTGAACGGCAATCCGTGCTCGTTCGTCAACTCCTCGGCCTCATCGATGTCGTACTGATCGATGACGGAGCCTTCCATGTAGTCGTCGAGGAACGGCTGAAGTCCAGCCACGACGACCTCGTTGAATTTGCCGCCGACGCGGGCCTCAATGTAGCTCGAGACGTATTCCGTTCCGGGAGGCAGCATCAGAAAGTGAGAGTCTTTGTAGCTGTCAATATCGGCGAGCCAGTTGTAGGGTTTCATGTCTAAGTCCTTTCTGTTGCTCTCGTTAGCCGGTCAGTCCGAGGGACTGGAGAATGAGGTAGTGGTCTTCCATGAATTCGCGAGGATCCGCGGTCTTTGGGTTGATCCAGAAGGCATCAGCCGCGTCGTCTCCGGCGGTAACTCTGGTTTGAAGACCGTCAGGGAGACGGAAGCGATATACGTTGGTGACGGTCCTTCCGCGCGTCGAGCGGGTCGGGTCGTCGAATACTTGTCCCTGGCCAAGACAGGCTTCCTTGATCACGTCCGGATCGAGACCTGTTTCCTCCTGAACTTCCTTTAGGACATTGTCCCAAAGCGTTAGGTTGGGTTCGAGATGTCCGCCCGGAAGCGCCAGCAGCCCCTTGCCTGGACATTGTCCACGCCGCACGACCAGAATCATCCCGTTTTGTTCGATGACTGCGTCAGTCGTAATGAAGTTTGGCGGGTGCTCCAGACCGGTGTACGGACGCTTGTATTCGATCTCGAACTCTCTTTCGCTCAGAAGCCATTTGAATTCCTCGCGAAGTCTGAACTTCTTCATGAACTCGATGACCGAGATCGGGCAGTTGTCATGCGGGATGATCGGTGCCCGGCGGAGGAAGTCGTTGCGGATATCGGTGGCGGAGAAGGTGCCAAACTGGCTCTCGATCTCGATGGACCCCCAGTGCGGGAATTTCCTCAGGTAGTAGGAACTTCCGTCCTTGGCGTATCCGACCAGGTTGAATTCGACATCGTCTATGGATAGACCGATTTCGACCATCGTCCTCGCAGCCGATTTTTCGGCCTCGGCGCACCATTTCGAGTCTTGGGCATGGTCGTGAAGAGGGGCGATCAGGAGTTTGTTCTCGGAGACATCCTTTCGGTATTCGCGGCGAATGAAATCCTCGCGCTCCTCGTAGGTGAAAGGATTCACTTGGGAACGAGCGCGGTTCGCGGATCCGATCAGGATCACGAGGTTATCGACTTTCCTAAGTGCTTCCCGAATGACGAAATCGTGTCCAATGTGGAAAGGCTGAAACCTTCCGATAAAGACCCCGACCGTTTTCTTTGCCTTGTCGCTCATGCGTGTTTCAATCGTGTTAGTGTTGCGTTGATTTCAAGATAGGCGATTAATTTGTATTTTGCAAATTGTAAAATGCAAATTATTCTCCGAGTGAGTTGACTATCAAGCCGCGCCGCCCTGTACACGACACAGTTTACGAAAAAACCAGCGGATGGCGGAAACATGGCGGATATCGA
>NZ_SMMF01000484.1:0-1250 GCF_009711355.1 Roseibium sp. RKSG952
CGAGGAGATGCTGCGGCGCCATCCGGAACTTGGTTCAGGCATTCGCCGGACGCTCGAACGGCGCATCCGCTCCTGGCGTGCCGTTCACGGCGAGGAGCAGGAGGTGATCTTCCGTCAGGTTCACGAGCCCGGCCGGCTCGGCCTGTCGGACTTCACCGACATGGCAAGCCTCGGGGTCACGATCGCCGGCCAGCGGCTCGATCATTTGCTCTATCACTTCCGGCTCGTCTATTCCGGCTTCGAGCACGCCCATGTCATTCTCGGCGGGGAGAGCTTTGTGGCGCTTGCGGAAGGATTGCAGAATGCTCTCTGGTCGCTCGGCGGAGCCCCCCATGACCATCGCAGCGACAGTCTGTCTGCCGCTTTCCGCAATCTTGATGCCGATACCAAGCAGGACCTGACGCACCGCCTACGAGGAACTGTGCGCCCATTACGGCATGACGCCTTCGCGCAACAACAAGGGCGTCGCCCACGAGAATGGGTCCGTTGATAGCGCTCACGGCCATCTCAAGTGCGCGGTGCGCGATGCACTCCTGATGCGGGGCAGTCCGGATTTCGACGATCTTAAGGCCTATCGCGCCTTCATCGACGAGATTGTCAGCCGGCGCAATGCCCACAATGACAAGCGCATCGATTCCGAACGCGCTCATCTCAAACAACTGCCCCAGCACCGCACCACGGACTTCGAAGAGGTGGTGGTGCGTGTGGGGCGCACCGGTGGCTTCACCCTCAAGAAGGTGTTCTACACTGTTCCCTCCCGCCTGATCGGCCATCGGCTCAGGGTGCGCCTTTTCGATGACCGGCTTGATGTCTTTGTCGGCGGCACCCATTTGATGACATTGCCGCGCGGGCGGGCCTCGCCCGAGGGCAAGCACGACCAGGTGGTCAACTATCGGCACGTCATCCATTCCTTGCGCAAGAAGCCCATGGCCCTGCTGCAACTCGTCTATCGCGACAAGCTCTTTCCCCGGCTGGAATATCGCCGGACCTTCGACACCCTTCTGGAGAAGCTTTCCGAAAGGCAGGCCTGCAAGACCATGGTGGAGTTGCTGGCACTGGCCCATGACAGGGGCTGTGAACGCGAACTCGCCGAGCGGCTGGCCGACACCCTTGATGAAGGCGGACTGCCGGACATGGCGGTTCTGCGGGCGCACTTCTCCCCGGACCCTGCCAGGGTGCCCAACGTATCGGTGCAGCTTGCGTCCCTCAGCGGCTACGAGGCCCTGATCGAGGGCGCCTACGAAGCGGGC
>NZ_SMMF01000728.1:0-5870 GCF_009711355.1 Roseibium sp. RKSG952
TGAGTCACTTCATCTGAGACTTGGTATTACACCGGTCGCAAACAGAACGCGGCGACCATTGTGGATGGAGCCATCCGACGTGGCAACGAAAAACCGGTCCCTTTCGCCCGCGACCGCAACCGCCACGCCATCGACCCAGTTGAGGGTCGGATAGGCCTCGAGCTGGCGCCTGGCCTTTGTGGCGATCTCTGCCGGGTCCGCGCCATCCTGCCCGAGGAACCCGTGCGAGTGACTGGCAAATCGGTTACGCCGGACCCCGGCGTCAATCACGAGAACATCCTTGCGGGCGCGCAGAAGCTGCAGGGCGGATGCCATGCCGGCATAGCTCCCGCCGATCACAATCACGTCGTGTTTCATGTTCTATTCCCTCGATTGCGCAAAACGTCAAATCGCTCGGTAAATTCCATTGCAAGATCGGCAAGTGTGATCTTGCGGAACCGCTCAAGCAGCAGCGCTTCGGCTTCGGCGAACGCATCATCAAGCGCCGCGTTGACCGCCTGCTCGACAAGGCATTCGGGCGTATCGCTCCGGTTGCCGATTGCAAAGATAGCCGGTTCGCCGAGAGCCTCGTGGAGCTGGTGAAGCGAGACTGCCGACAGGTCGACAGCAATCCGCCAACCACCGTCGTGACCCCGGCTGGAGGTCACAATCCCGCACTCGCGCAACAATCCCATGGTACGGCGGACAACGACCGGGTTTGTGCCCATGCACTGCGCCAACGCCTCTGACGTCATCGGCCGGTCCTGGTCGGCCATGTGCATAAGGGCGTGCAAAACGGAGGAAAGGCGGCTATCTCTTTTCATGTAACAAACGTAGTTACATAAGTATCAGACGTCACGATTGGCCTCAACAGTTGTCGGCCGCATAAAGATCGCTTCAGGCCGGCCTCAACTCCTCAAGGCCAGCTGGTTCGGGTTGGTTGCGCCGATGCGCTGCAACAGCCCCGCAGCCATCTCACGGGCTTGCTGCAACTCTTCCGATGTTAGAAGATTCGATACCTTTTCCCGCCAGACAGCCGCATCCGCATTGCCATTTTCCGCCGCCAGAAAATACCAGGCATAGGCTTGCCGGTAGTCTTGCGGCACACCGTTTCCGGTCAAATAAAGGTTGGCAAGTTTGGTCTGCGACAAATGGAATTTTTGAGCCGCTGCTTTCTGATACCACTCCGCAGCCAGCTGAACATTCTGATCCACACCGCGCCCGGTCTCCAGGAGATACGCAAGATTGTGCTGGGAGGACGCAAAGCCTTGTTCGGCCGCCAATCCAAACCAGTCAAACGCCTGTTGGTCATCCTGCAAAACGCCGGTACCGCCAAAATACCCCATCGCAAGATTGTGCTGGGCCAACACATACCCCTGGGCAGCAGCTTGCCGGTACAGGGTCATGGCACGCTCAAGATCCCGCACGACCCCCTCGCCACGCTCATACAGAAAACCCAGATTGAATTGGGCGCGTGCCAGCCCCTGACCGGCGGCAGCCTGATAGAACGCTGCCGCAAGGCCGATGTCCTGCTCCACGCCCCAGCCGTTTTGGTACATCACCCCGAGATTGCTTTGTGCTGCGGCCAAGCCCTGCTCCGCTGCCAACCTGTACCACTCCAAAGCACGCTGATAATCCTGCGCTGCCAAGCGGCCTTCGTGATAGACCACCCCAAGATTGTACTGTGCGATGGCAAAACCTTGCTCTGCGGCCTTGCGGTAATTGGCAAGCGCTTGCGCATAATCCCTATCGACACCCTGACCGCTATCATACATCGCTCCGAGATTGGTTTGTGCGCTTGCAAGCCCCTGGTCTGCCGCTCTCCGGTACCAGGCAACAGCGCTTTCAGGATCGCCCGGAACACCCCATCCGTTTTCATAGAGGACGCCCAAATCGCTTTGCGCCTCTGCAAAGCCTTGCTCTGCAGCCTTGCGATACCATACAGCTGCGCGTTCATAGCTGTGCGTAACAACTCTGCCCTCCGCATGGAGCAGGCCCAACATGTGCTGCGCGGGCGCATATCCATCGTCTGCGGCAGACCTCAGCAAGCCCAGTGCAGCAAAATTGTCTCGCGGGACACCAAGTCCCCGATAATGCATCAGGGCAAAATTGTAGCGCGCGTTAACCAGCCAGCTTCTGGAGGCTTTGCGAAACAGAAATGCGGCGGCGCCATAGTATTTACGCTCATACAACCAGCTTCCGACGTAACTCTGCGCCGGGGGAGACGTATAAAGCGTTACCAACCCGGCAACGAGTGATAGACCCAAGACGGCAGCGGCCTGCGAAAGCCGAGATTTTCCCACGAATAATACCCCCACCACCCGTAATCGGCTTGGGCCGCCATTGCCCAAGACCAGCGCCGGTCTGCATGGCTCACATATCGATTTTGCAGTTATTCCGAATCCCTGAGGAATCCTAACCGAAACATCGCGAACCCCCAAAGGGCTTTATGGTTTTTTACTGATATTTTTTTACATGCCTGCCCCCGAAAGGCACAGACACTTCCGCCGCAAGCAAATTGAAGGATATTCTCAAAGAGTAACAAACAGCCAACTCGGCCGATAGGTGATAATGATTAATCACAATGCGACTTATGACAATTAAACCATGAATAAAAAACCATCCCTGATTTATTTTATAAAGACTTCTTTTTACCTATTCTCACTTCAAATGCACATTGGAGGCACGCAGGATGCAAAACATAAAACGCGATACACTCCACGGCACCTGCTTTCAGTTCGATGACAACTTCAATGCTGTCATCGATCAAAAATCCCATCAACGAAATGAGTACCTTGACATGGTCGACCGGGCATTTGTCACCGATTATGGCTGGGCAATCGGACCAGCGCAAAGGCGGGCCCTTTTCGAAACGGCAATCTTCACGATTTTTCGCTACAAGGGACAAGTCTCCGGAGGGTTCGTTGTCGACGGGCAAGAAAACCCTGAAGGCCGATTGCATACCCTGCTCAGATCACATCAGGACATGCCACCTTTGGAGCTTATCCGGCAACATACCCCAATCGGTTACCCCACACTCCTTATCCTGAACGACAGTGTAAAAAACAAATATGTTCCTTTCATTCGTGCGGTCATGATTGCCATTCTTCGCTTGTTGAAAATGGATTTTGCAATCATAGCGCCAGCGCTCAGTCCAAGGCGCTTGGACAAGCTGTACAAATACCATGGCTTCGATGCGATCTCGCCACCCGCTTTTGCCGAGCGATACAAAACCACCATCTCCGGAACACAGCCGAACTGTGTTTTGATGCTCAGGCCATTGCGGCCAGGTTTAGAGATCTCTCCGGCCCTGCTTGCCTATGGAGACGTGTTTAGACGGGATTACTGGCCGCAGGTGCAACGACAAAGAGATTTGACCAAACCATCCGAGTTCCGAAACATGCCATTGGCATCAAGTACGGCCGAATGTCTTCAGGCCCCAATGCTGCGGATACGGGGCGGTTTCCGATAAGCGGGTTGCCTTTTCCAAATTATGCAGCTTGTTTCCGGAGGCCGCCCACAGGATTACCTGCCACGCGCGGCGTGGCGGATGCTTGCATCAAATCGGATGATGATGCGGAATGCCGTCAAGTCTGATAGGGACCCCAGTCAATCGACCACTTGCAGCAAGGGGTGCCATTGGGTGCGCACATCGCTGGTCCGCGCATCACGGAAGTCGAAAATGCCCGAGCCTTCCGCCGCGTGCCGGGCATAGAGCACCCGGTCGGAAATCCGGCACAGAACCGGATAACCGCGCTTGGCCAGTCTCTTCTCAAGTTCGGCCACCTGCGTCGAACTGCGGTTGATCCGGTTGGCAACCAGATGAATTTCGGACTTTCCCTTCCGCACCCGCTTGATCTCGGAGATGCCGTCCAGAAACTTCAGGGTCGCGTCCCAGTCAAAGGCGGAGGGCAGAACCGGCACGACAATATCGGAGGCTTCAGCGATCAGGGTCCGGGCCAACTCGCTGCGCAATCCGCCCGGGCCGTCGATCACAACCGCATCCAGCTTTTTCGTCTTGCTGCCGATCGCCTCGACCTTGGTCCAGTTGAGTCCCTCGACAGACGCCAAGTGCTTCGGGCGGCGTTTGCTCCATGACAGGCTCGACTTCTGCCGGTCCGCATCGGCCAGCGCGACCTCATCCCCCCTGCTCGCCAGTGCTACAGCCAGATTCGTTGCAATTGTCGTCTTGCCGCAACCGCCTTTTGAATTCACGACCAGGATCTTGCGCACTCCGGCCCTCCCGTCCTTCTTGCGAGACCTGACGATCTCGCGGATTCTTTAGATTGGCCCGAGAATAGGCGCACAATTTGCGCTTATTCAAGTGTCTTTTTCATCTCAATCAGGGATTTCGTGGCGACAAAGCGGCAGGACTGAGGTATAGCTCTCGATCACCATGGATGTGATTACAACGACAAAAGACCTCACTGCGGCCTGCCAAAACCTTGCGTCCCATGACTATGTCACGGTCGACACGGAATTCTTGCGGGAAAGCACTTTCTGGCCGAAGCTCTGCGTCATTCAGATGGCGGGGCCGGACCACGCATATATTGTCGACGCCTTGGCCGAAGGTCTTGACCTTGCACCGTTTTTCGACCTGATGGGCGACGAAACAACGGTCAAGGTGTTCCACGCGGCACGGCAGGATATCGAGATCGTCTATCATCTGGGCAAACTGATTCCTGCCCCGCTGTTCGACAGCCAAGTCGCGGCAATGGTCTGCGGCTTTGGTGATTCCATTTCCTATGACCAGCTCGTCTACAAGGTTACCGGCGCGCGAATCGACAAGTCGTCCCGCTTCACCGACTGGGCGCGGCGCCCCCTGACACGCAAGCAGCTCGACTATGCCTTGGCAGATGTCACGCATTTGCGTGAAGTCTACCAGTTCCTGAAAGCCAATCTTGCAGAACAGGGCCGCAGCCACTGGGTCCAGGACGAGATGAAGATCCTCACCTCGCAAGAGACCTACCAGACAGAACCGTCCAAGGCATGGCAACGGCTGAAGATGCGCGTGCGCAAGCCGGGCGAACTGGCCGTGATGATGGAGCTGGCCGCCTGGCGCGAACGCGAGGCGCAGGGCCGTGACGTCCCGCGCAGCCGTGTTCTCAAAGACGACGCGATTTACGAAATCGCAGCTCAGCAACCGGACACCCCCGAAGCTCTCGGGCGTCTCAGGACGATTCCGCGGGGGTTTGAACGCTCCAAGTCAGCGGACGAAATCCTGAAAGCGGTCAAGACGGCACTGGCCCTGCCAAAGGAGCAGATACCCCGGCTCCCCAAGGGTCGGCCTGCCCCAGACGGATCGGCGGCAGCCGTTGACCTTCTGAAAGTCCTGCTCAAGCTGGTCAGTGAAGCGCACGGGGTTGCGGCCAAGGTCATTGCCACGGTGGATGATCTGGAAAAGATTGCAGCTGACGACAATGCAGATGTCGACGCCCTTAAAGGCTGGCGGCGGGAGCTGTTCGGTGAAGTTGCCCTCAAGCTGAAACGTGGCGAGGTCGCCCTTGCTTTCCGCGAACGGCAAATCATTGCCGTAGACCAGATCAACAGAAGCACCGAAGCCGCCGAATAGGCCGGAACAATTTGACAATCAGATGTCTTTGGCTGGCGGCACTCGATCGCCCCCAGCCAAACGGCTTCGACTGGTCAATACGCCCAGCCGGACACTGAACTGCCGGAGCACATCTGCCCAGGCCAACGCTCAAGCTGATCGAGGTGCGATGCCTTGAAGCGCGACAGCTGCGGTAATTGGCGGCCCCGCTCCAAGAAGCTAAAAAACCAGGCATCATCCTTCAAATGCGCTTGAGCCAAAAAATGATCAGGGCCGCACCATTTGCTCTCGCGAGCAGTGGCTGTCAGGTAGATATACTCCGAGTCCTCGAAAATCCGAC
>NZ_SMMF01000035.1:0-214 GCF_009711355.1 Roseibium sp. RKSG952
CCGAAACCGGCGTGACCGGGAGCTTCTCGTTTTGATCCGGAAAGCGTTTTCAGACAGCCGTCACAGTTACGGTTCCAGGCGGATCCATGCCGTCTTGATGGCAGATGGCGAGCGAATTTCGGAACGCCGGATTGCCCGGATCATGCGGGAAAATGACATCTCCCCGAAGAAGACCGGGCCGCAGCCGCCAGTGACGACCCGTGCCAATCACAAG
>NZ_SMMF01000685.1:0-4110 GCF_009711355.1 Roseibium sp. RKSG952
CGCGGCCCGCATCGAAAAACCTTCACCAAGCAGGTCGAGAGCTTGTCATGGTGGCTGTCCGGATTGTGCACGGCCGCCGATTGGATCGGCTCAAATTTGCGCTGGTTTCAACCAGAGCCAGCGGATATCGGAATTGCCGAATATCTGGAACAATCCCGCAAAAAGGCTGCGGTTGCCGTGGAAGAGGCAGGCCTTACGGGGCGCCTCACAAAAGACACGCGCCTGTTCGACTTCGCGCTCCGCCCGATGCAGGCAGCCTGCGCGGATGTGCCGCTCACCGAGGGGCCGATGCTTGCCGTCATAGAAGATGAAACGGGGGCGGGGAAAACGGAAGCCGCGCTTTTGTTGGCCCAACGCATGCTTTTGGCTGGCAAGGGGCAAGGGATCTTCTTTGCCTTGCCGACTATGGCGACTGCAGATTCCATGTTCCGGCGGACCTCAAGAGTTGTCGGCAACCTGTTCGAAAAAGGGGCAACTCTGACGCTGGCGCATGGTCGTGCAGGGCTTTCCGTTGACTTTCGGGACATAATTGCCTCGAAAGCGGCCAGCGAAGACGACGTGACATGTTCCGATTGGCTCGCGGAGGGCCGCCGTCGAGCGCTTTTGGCGAATGTCGGTGTAGGCACCATTGACCAGGCGCTCTTGTCTGTTCTGCCGGTGAAGTTCCAAACACTTCGCCATTATGGTTTGTCCTCCAAGATCCTGATTGTGGATGAAGTCCATGAACTGGGCGAACCATACTTAGGTGCCGAACTGGAAGCACTCTTGAAGATGCACCGGGATGCTGGAGGATCGGCAATCCTGCTGACCGCGACGTTGCCCATGAAGCAACGGGCAAGGCTCTTATCCGTTTATAACGGTGCATCGAAGAGCAGTGCCTATCCTGCCCTGACGGTCGCCGCCGGTTCGGCGGTCACGGATTTGCCGTGGGAGACCGGCCCCAAAGGGGCTGTGAAGGTCGAACGGATTGCGCAGTTTGAGGACGCGGTCGATTTAATAGCGGAGCAGTCCGGCAAGGGCGCTGCCTGCGTCTGGGTACGCAACGCGGTGGACGATGCAATTGCAGCTGTTACAGCACTCCGGCAAAAAGGCATTGAGGCGCGGGTTCTGCACGCGCGATTTGCACTGAGCGACCGCAAGCGTGTTGAGGCTGAGATCCACAATCGTGTCGGCAAGAACGGGAGGAACAGAACAGGCTTCGTCTTGGTCGGCACCCAGGTCCTGGAATCGTCACTCGATTTCGATTTCGATGTCATGGTGTCAGACCTTGCTCCAATGGCAGCCCTGGTACAGCGGGCTGGGCGGCTGTGGCGGCATATGGATTTGCGGCCTGCCACGTCCCGTCCGGTAGAAGCGCCCGTGTTGCATGTGCTGTCTCCCGACCCGTCCGGGGGCAGGACGAACGTTGGTTGCAGGCTGCGCTGGATCGCGGAGCCTATGTTTATCCAGTCGCCGATCAGTGGCGGACCGCGCAGGTTCTGTTTGACGTTGGGCAGATCGAGGCGCCTTCCGGGCTCAGGGCGCTCATAGAGGCCGTCCACGGAGATGATGCGATCCCGGTGCCAAAGGGTCTTGAGGCCGCGGAACTCAAGGCCGAAGGCAGGAATGCCGGCGCGCGCGGCCACGCGGCACACAACATCGTCGATCTTGGTGCAGGCTATCGCATGGGCGGGCAAGCCAATAACGATGCCGACTACCCGACGCGCCTTGGTGAGGAGCAGCGCGTTCTGGTGCTGGCGCGCCTGGAAGACGGGGCCGTGCAGCCCTGGGCAGATGGTGACGCCGATTTATGGGCCTTGTCTGAAGTCTCAGCGCGCCGCAAGCGGCTGGATACGCTGCCATTGCCCGATCAATCAGCCCCGGCGGTGCAGGCTGCGACCCGTGATTGGCCGGAGTGGAAGCAGAAAGCTTACCGACTTTGTGTGGTTGGGAGCGATGGCGCCATTTGTGATGACCTGCGGTATGATGAGGAATGCGGTTTGAATTTTGGATGAAGAAATCCGGCTCATATTTTGGCGGCCGGTGTTTTATGTATACTCCTAGTTGATTCGTTTATTCATTTGCTATCAGTCGGGTATTTTCCATGGCACTCAATCTGATTGATGACCCCTGGATCCCTGTCGTGTGCGTCGACGGTGAGCGGCGGGTAATTGCCCCCTGGCAAATTGCAGAGGCCGGTGTGTTGCGGCCCGATTGGCCACGCCCTGATCTGAATATTGCCTGCTATGAAATGCTGATCGGGCTGATTTTCATGGCGGATCCGCCCTCGAGCAACGGGGACTGGCAGCGGCGGAGCCGCCGGCCAGAACCCGAGCAATTGAAGGACAAGCTGGCGCCGTTCGCCCCAGCGTTTAACCTGCTCGGCGACGGGCCGCGCTTCCTGCAGGATCTGGATTCGCTAGCCGATGCTTCAGACGACCCAATCGAAATGCTGTTTCTTGACAGTGGAGGAGAAGGGGGAAATGTCGTTGCAAAGACAGGGCGATATCCTGCCTTGACACTGCCTATGGCTGCCATGGCGCTGTACCTTCTTCAATCCCAAGCCCCGCAAGGTGGGCGGGGTCGTCGAACATCACTCCGTGGTGGGGGGCCTCTAATTACTCTAATTGACCCTCAAGAGGACCTGTGGTCGTTTGTGTGGGCAAATGTTCCCTGCGGAGTTGCCGCCACAGTAGAAGAACTTCCATGGATGCGGGTCGAAAAAAAATCGGCTAATCCGCTTCCAAATGAAGTCTTTCCGCCCACCGCCAAAAATTTCAATTGTGAAGTATTCTTTAGTGTTCCTAGGCGAATAAGACTTTTGTGTAATGGAACTCAAACATTGATTACAAAGGTAAGGCAGCGCCCGTACGGAAAGGCCTACTCAAAATGGAAGCATCCGTGCACACCTTATAACCGCAAAGACGCTACTGAAGAATGGCGCCCCTTACTAGGTTCCCGCGCATTGAGTTTCAGTTACCGGCACTGGTTAGGTGTGGTTGCAGCTGCAAGAAACACAAATATTGCTGAAAGAGCACTGTGCGTGCGCAATTGGACAGAGCGCGCTGGCGCAGCAACATTACTTGTATCAGGTTGGGCAATGAAGAGCGCGAAAGCACGTGACTTCGTGCTGTTTATGCAACCGTTGGTGAACCTGTCGAATGAGGCCGAAGATGTACTGGCCGGTCTTGTGCTTGCCGCGGATGTTGCCGCTGTTGCCCTGCGCGGGGCGCTAGCACCGGTGCTGGCGGCCGGTGAAGCCCGTGAGCTCGAACGTGAAGCCTTCTTTGCCGCTACCGAGGACCGGTTTATCGCGCACATAAAAGCGCTGGAAGAGGGTGAGGATCCGCGATCTGCCTGGCTAGCGGATCTGCGCTCGCAGGCTCTCAACCAGTTTGATGCGCTCGCAATTCCAGAGCTTGATCAACGCGATAGCGGCAAAATCGAACAGATCGTCAAGGCGCGCAAGACCTTGACCTCCGCCTTTGCGGGCTACGGCAAACAGGGCCGCGAGATCTTTCAGGAGTTGGGGATGGAGATACCGGTTGCTCGGAACGCAAGGGGGGCGTCATGAGTGAAAAACCAAAATCGGCCGGGGCGGCCGCCCTTGGCTGGTGGCATTCGAACTTGCATGCCGAAGATAGCGGATCTGCGCGCGCGCTTGCGGCAAGGCTTCGCCGGGGGGGGCCTGTTGCCGTTTTGTCAGAGCCCGCAGTTCAGGAGCTGGCCAAGCAACTGGCGTTGGGTCCTGAACGTGCAGCGGATCTTGTCCGGCTGGTGCGCCTGCTGGCGGAAATACGCGAGAACCAGGGCACCAGGCTGGCCGAGCGGCTCGGCGGATCAGACCCGGTCCTGTCCCGTCTGCGATTTCAAAAGCTCATGCGGGCTGAAGGCGACGAGTTGGCCACTCTCTTGCGCCGCGCAATCGTGATGGCCGGCCGGCGTTGCAATGTCGCGGCGCTTGCAAGCGATCTTCTGGACTGGGAGGCCGCCCGCACACGTTGGTGTTTTCAGTATTTCAGCGCGGATGCGCCCGAGGACAATCAGAAAGAGAGCGTATAATGACCACGTTCCTGCAATTTCACCTGCTCACCACCTATGGCCCTGACCTGCCCCCGATAAATCGGACCA
>NZ_SMMF01000818.1:0-12613 GCF_009711355.1 Roseibium sp. RKSG952
GGAGTAAATCTTGATACCGCGCTGCGCGAGGTGCGCTCTTGGTCTCTCCCTGGTGGGGGTGCCGCGCTCCCGGATTATTGACCACCCCCTACCCGGCTAGTAGGATTCGAATTATGAATCCTTAAGAACGGCGGGAACATGCTCCTTCAAGAAATCGAGAAACACAGGAACGACCTTGTCGAATTCCTCGTGTATCCGGAGAAGATGGAGGTGCATCACCTTGTCATGCTCAGTCCGGCGGCCGGGTGCGTGCTCTCCTTCTTCATAGCGGTCATTCCGCACTACGTTAGGCAGATTTGCAGGTATGCCATCATTGCGGCCCTCGTACTCACCACTGGGGTTGGCATCATCGAGGCGACGCCCGATCACGGCGAGCTCTTTGTGGGGCTTAACGATGTCTTGCGCGAGGTGGCTCCGTGACGCGCGAGATCTCGAGGAGAAAAAGGAAGAAGAAGGCGGCCGGGTGCCTCGTTCTGTCCAGAAGGACGGGTCGTTTCCTGTTTTGCAGAAGGCCTGCGGGCGCTCCCGCGGCGGGCAAATGGAGCCTTTGGGCGGGAAAGACGGAACAAGGCGAGAACCCTTCAGAAACCGCACGCCGGGAGCTGTGCGAGGAGACAGGGCTGGAGATCATTGAATTCCCGGAGCACGTCCATCGTATGACAACCTCGGCTTTTCAGTTTGACACCTTTTGCGTGGTCGTTGACGACGAGTTCATGCCTAAGAGAACCGCAGAGAGCGACGGATACGCCTGGGCGCCTCTGGAGGGCGTGCCAACTCCCGTTCACTGGGGACTAGAGAAGCTGCTTTCGGACAAGCGCGCGATATCAATCCTGTCCAAGGTTGTCGAGAGGGAGTCGGGCCGTCCCTGCGCTCCGGAGCCGTTTGGGAAACTCAGGAAAAGCAGGATTCGTGCGCGCCAATCGAGAATGAAATAGCGAATCCTTCAGTATTTTGTTGACTGAATGAATTAATCCTTGATAAGCAGATCGAAACCTTAAGCGGAGTCAGCCATGTCCACATTCACCGTTCACCATCGCAACGACGGATCGTTCGAAGCTGCATCGATTGAAGACCCGATTGTCTACAGGGTCTTGCAGGACGAAAGCATCAAGGGCGGCCCGTGGGTACTCGTGAGCCGGCCCAAGAAGGGCAGTCATGACGGCGCGGTGTTGGGGAGCGTGCTGGAGGGGGCGTTCGAATCCTTGGATTCCGCTCTGGAAAGCGCGGTTTGCAAGGCCGTCGTGGAGGAGGAAGCACCGCGTTTCAGGGTCGAGATGACCGACGGAGCGTCCTTCCAGCGCCCCGGATGTGTTTCGGCGGAGTCCGTTCTCGCCGGACTTGGGTGGATCAACGTACGCGAGATGGTCGGTCGCTTCGTCTTCTCTGGCCCGGAGGAAATGACCGAGGAGGATGCCAGCCATCTCGTCTCCATCGATCTCGACAAAAAGTCGCTCGTCATTGGAAGTATCGATTTCCTCAAGATTGAAGATGGTAACTCCCATTGGTGCGCCGACCTAAAAATCCCTTACAACGGTTTCCTGAGGTCCGAAATTATCGAATCCATGGGAATGAGCGCTTTTTCCGAGCAAGGATTGAATGTAGCCTGCATTGAATGGACGACAAGGGTCCCGGTAAAGAACTGGACGGCTGACATCGTGGACTTGGCTCAATGGAAGATCGCCAACGACCTTACTCGGGATGGGGTCGTTGAAACGGCGGCCGTTTGAGACTGGAAAAGCCCGACCGCAAGGTGATTAAGCATGCAAACCGAGACCGAGACCGAGACCGAGACCGATCAGAATGCGGTAACGGATTCGAAACCCGACCGGGAGCCGGGAGCCGACCCGCTCGTGGACGACATCATCGAAAAGTACTTTCAGGACTTACTTGATCAGACGGAGGTTCCGGAGGACATTATCGAGAAGGTTGCGAAAAGACGGGCCTGAAGGATCAGATTGCAATCCTTGCGGCGAAACGGTTGTGATCAAGGAGGTTGGTTAAAACCTCGGTGACGTTGCGGTTGGCAATGCTTCTAGGACTTCCACGATATCGGGAAGTCTGTCCGCGACGTTTCATTCTCTTACGTTCGACCTCGAACTCGCCAGTGCCCATAAGGGAGACGACATATCCCCTACTCAAGGTTTGGACCTCCATGCCTTCCTCGTCCATACCATCCACTTCCTTAATGTCGAAAACCACCCCTGTTTCGGGGTTTATCCTGGTTGCGGTGGAAATGATGTCTTCCCCGTCCAAAAGGACGGGGTTTCCAGCGCACAGTTCAAATGAAAGAGGGTTGGGAGGTGGTTGCTTCTCACGGCCTATTCGTTCAGAGCAACCTAGAAAGGGAGATCGCGTACTTCACAGGGCAAGCGGGCACTGCACTTCTTTTCGAAAACTGCGACATCTTAAGTGCAGAATCCCGGAAAGGCGGTGTCGTATCCGATGGTATTGACAACCAGACAGATCGAAAACTTCATGTTCACCATCAACACGCCGCCGACGATGAAGACCCCGGCCATCGCATAGGATCCGCCTTGACTACCTTGTTCAGATACACTCTTCATCATCACGATCCCGCGAATGAAGGCCCAGGCTCCGAATAATGCCAAAATCCAGAAAGAATGGGTTACCAGCTCCGCGTATTGCGCCAGCGTTTCACTCTCGTTGGAGACCGAATATTCGAGCAAGGACGATTTGGAAATCAACCCTCCAGCCGTGATGGGGCTATCGGTAATGCCGATGGTCGTGTTGATGAGTGTCAGGAGAAAGGGTGAGTTCATGAGGAGAGCACAGAGAGCCAACCTGACGAAGTGCCCTCCCGTCGTCTCTCGTCTGTCGTTTGACTGAACGATCTTGAATATCGTTGCCGCGAACCCCAGGAAACCGACGAGGAACGTTAGGGCGAACAGTACGTAGACGGCCATCGGGACGATGTTTTTTGCAAGGTTTTCCGCAACGCAGGTCATGGGGGCTGACGCGTCGAGACAGTTTTCGGGGGCCTTGACATTCCTGTTGGTGCCATTCATGAGCTGGTCTAGGAAAGTGCCGGAATCCGTCATGCTGTCGTTGTAGTCGAGGCCTCCGCCGCCGAGCGTTCCGCCACCGCGAACATCGCCCAACAAGGACTTCATTCCCATTCCGGCCGCATCGGGCAACGCAATGAGGATGGCCGCCGCGAGGATGCAGGCGACTCCGGAGCCGTATCCGCCTCCGCCGCGCTCCTGGGAGGCCTCTGCGAGTTTGAAAAGCCCCTTAATGAACAGGAACAGGCCACCCACAGCACTGCAAAAGAAGATCAACATCATGAACGGATTGCCGACGTCGTCGACAAACTGCCCAAGGGTGCTTCCGATAGTCTGAGCGTGCGCGTGTTGGATTTGGGCCGTGAGCAGGAGGGGCGTGAGAATCGCCGGGATGATCTTTTTCATTTCGATTCCTGCATAGAAAAACCGGGACGGGGAACCCCGCCCCGGTGGGCTAAGCGAAGACTGTTTGGTCAAGTCCTAGAATGTTGCGCCGCCGCGATTGGAGATGTCGCCTGTCGCGTCGCCGAAACCGAAGGTTCCGGTAAGCATGCCGGTGAATGCCGGAATGGAGACGAGGCCCGCGCCTACGCAGACGCGCCACAGACCTTCCGAATACTTGACCTGACCGCCCTGGGATTCGGCGGCAGCCTTTAGCTTGATGAGGCCGGTCACGACCATGAAGAGTCCCATAAGGAAACCACCGGCCACGGCGACCTTGCCGACATTACCGATGTCGTTCATCAGGCCATCGGCGGCATCGCCAATGGTGCCGCTTCTGCCGCTTCCGCCGCTTCCGCCGCCACCTCCTTCGAGTTCGGCACGAGCCTCGGACACCATGACGGTCATAATGGCTGCGAGCGCCAGGGGCATGCTGCCGATTTTTTCTACGAATTTGCGCATTGAACTAATCTCCGTCAGTTCGACTCCAGAACCGGCGCAGGAAAATGCGCCCATAAGGAATCGTAGGTTCACGATGAACTCACGACAAGCGCGCCGACGAAAAACCGGAACTCGACGAGATTAATCCTTGTTTTCTGCCATTTTTTGAGATCTCAACATGGTTGAAAGTCGCCGGCGAAACCTTTTCTTTCCCAAGAATGCGCTTCGTGCGACGATTTAATGAGATGTAGACTAGGGAACTTCAAACGGATGCAGAAACCGAATCCTTGGCCCAACGTGGAGGACGTGATCGCGACCAAGTTGCGCGAGAGAGCCTTCGCCAACGTGAGACTTCATTACATTTCCATCCTGATGGTCATGGTGCTCGTCGTAGCCACGGCATCCTGCATCGGGACCGTCGCCTTGTGGGTAAAACCTCCGCAATACGGATACATCCTGACGGAGGACGATGGTCGCATTCTGCCGCTCGTTCCGCTCGACAGGCCAAACCACGAGGATCAATACGTCATCGACTGGACGATCGATGCGATGACCAGGCTCCACTCGATCGACTACATCAATTACCGCACCCAGCTTCAGGAGGCGCGTCACAGTCTGACGACAATGGGGTGGAAGAGCTATCAGGACGCCATGAGGCTGTCCGGAAACTTCAAAGCGATCATCGGCAACCAGTTCGTTACGACGGCGGTCCCTATTGGTCCCGGACGGATCATCAAGACCGGCAACGTGATGGGGCGGTACGCTTGGAAGGTCGAGTTTCCGATGCTTATTTCCTATCGCGCATCCAGGAAGGACCTCAAGGACGCGCTCAAAGTCACTAACCAGGAGCAGACGGTGGCCGTGACGGTTATCAGGGTGCCCGAGTACCTGAACAAGCACGGCCTCGGTATTCGAGCAATCGTGGCGGAGTAGGAGCGTGTCTCTTAAGGCGTTGGAACTAGAACTGGAAGCCCTGCTCGTCGCAACCACCACGCCGCTGAAGCAGGAGGCCTTGAGCCGCGAGATCGGACCGATGTTCGAGAACGCCGTTTCGGAGATTGAGGCCTTTTGGTCGGGGCGCGGCATGACGTTGGGCAAAACCAAGGACGGCATCGCTCTTGTGCCGGATCCGGATTGCATCAGGGTTATCGAGGAGCGCCGGGGCGACCCGATGAGGCACCTGTCCCCGGCCGCCCTTCAAACCCTGTCCTTCATAGCCATCAACCAGCCCGTGACCTACAAGGATATCGAGGGAGCAAGGGGTGTCGTTCTGTCGAAGAAGGTGCTCGACGGACTTATGGACGCGGGATACGTGAGGGCCTCGAGACGCCGTTCGCGCGGTGGAGGGGCGATCAGCTACGTCACGACGGACCATTTTCTGGAGCACTTTGGGCTAACCGCGCTCTCAGACCTGCCGAACCCGGATGAACTGGAGGATTTAACCAATCCGCCGGAAACCGAACTAGACGGAGAAGGAGATGCCGCACCCGCATGAGGAGGTCGCGATCGGGTTCTCGATCTCGAAGCGATCACCCATGAGATCGGACTTCCAGTCGATCACCGCATCCGAAAGGAACGGCGTGCTGACATCGTCGTGGACGAGAACGCCTCCGTCCAGCTCGAGGCGGATGTCGCCTTCCCTCGCGAGGTCGTCCATTTCCATTTCGTACTCGAACCCCTGACAGCCACCTCCCTTGACTCCGATCCTGAAGAAGGCCCCCTCCCTACAGTCAGCGTCCATGAGTTCTCGAATTTTAGCTGCGGCGGCCGGGGTTATGCGCATCGAGTTTACCATCTTCTACGAATCCTTGATTGACTGAAGTCGCTCCTTGGAATTGAGCGAAATACATATATATTCATGAGCGTGATCGAATTCCAGGCGGAGGATTTCATTTGTTTCTGGTATTGAAGGACGAGCAGGAATTAGGCGGGTCTCCGGAACGGTACGATCCGGGACTCGTTGCCAGTCCGTTCAACGACGCAGCCCAATATGAGGCCAGATCCGCAGGAACCGCGGACGGCCAGGCTCCAGCCCCTCTGGACGTTGCGGAGGCGATTACGGACGTCTTCGATCCGGAGATTCCGACCGATGTCTACAATCTGGGACTGATCTATGACATCAACGTCTCGGAGAACGGTGATGTCGGGATTCTCATGACTCTGACCGCGCCGAACTGCCCGGCTGCAGGAATCCTTCCGGGAGAAGTCGCTGAGGCTGCCGCGAGAACCAAGGGGGCGGCGAACGTCGGGGTGAATATTACGTTCGACGTTCCGTGGAATCCGGACATGATGTCCGAGATCGGCCGCGTCGCGTTGGGAATTTACTAAGGAGATGACGATGCTTCCGGCTATTATTGACCTAACCGAAGCCGCTGCGGAGCGGATCGGGAAACTCAGCGCCGAAGGAGGAGGCAAGATCGTGCGCCTTTCGGTCCCGAATTCCGGATGTTCAGGACTGTCGTACAAGCTGGACTACGCCGACGCGCCTGGGCCACACGACGAAAGGATCGAGGCCGGAAAAGGCGCGGCGCTCTACGTGGATCCCTTGGCCATTGTCTTCGTGGCGGGAATGACCATTGACTGGGCAGAGGAGAAGTTTAGCCGAGGATTCGTTTTCAAGAACCCGAACGAGGCTGGTAGATGCGGGTGTGGGGAGAGTTTTAGCGTCGCCTGATGTGGTCCGGCAATTGGGCTTGCGGGCCGAATTTCGTATAATTCCTTATGTTTTTCTGGCGCTCAAGCTTGCCGTTCCTACGGCGAGCAGCGCTCCGATATTTCGACACAAGGCGCTTTGTGTACAGCACGCAGGCGGCCAGACGTGACGGCGGCCTGATTTTTCGTGATTCGAGGCAGCAATAGGAATAGCCAGTTCCTCCGTAGGCATTGTAAGCTATTGATACGAAAAAGGTTCGAGGAACGGAATGGATTCGATCAAAAGACAGGCTTGTCAATCTTTAGGCGTCGACTTCGGGTATTGGGCCGTCGCGTGCGCTTGCCTCTGCGCGGCGCTCGTTTCACAAGGATTCGAGCTGTCTCCATTCGCTCACGTCTTCTTCGAGCCGGAGGAACAGGGGGCAGAAAGCGTTCTGAGACTTCATGAGCTGGATTTTGTCTACGACTGGTTCGTTCACGTCGTGGCCGCTCCTTTCCTTATCGTGGGGATACTCTCCGTCGTCATGAGGAAGGCGTTGCTGTCACCCGGACATCTCGCGGCCGCAAGCGTCGTGACCGCCATCTTCTTCGCTTGGGCGATGGATGCGCCCTTCGCTGCTGACGGTTCGCGAACGGTGGCGGACCGGGTCGACGACGTGCTGCTTTACGGCGCTCTCTTCGCCTTGGTCGCACATCTGGTGTCTTTTGTTTGTCGCCGTTCGATGGCGCTAAGAATAAGGCATTTCGGCATGTTCCTGACGCTCAGCTTCGTTTTTTTTGTTCAGGTCGCCGCTCACGGCAGTCTGGTTCTTGCGAATTTCGGGATGAATAAGGCTGCTGGGCGTGCGTTGGATGTCGTTCTTGATGAAAGATCGATTGAGGAATTGCTTCCCTTGTGTCGATCTTCGGGAAGGATCTGCTTCACACTCGATTCAGAGACCCACGCCTTGGTCCGTACTGGGTCAGATCACGCTGTCCCCACGGGTGTCGTACGGAGCATCGAGAGTGCGATTATGGACTACGGAATCCTTTACGACCAGAATCTGGAAAGGTCGACAACGAGGCTGCGGATCAAGGGTATATCTCAAATCAACGGATCGACCTTCGTAAGCGTCTACAAGGCGGAGGAGAACGGAGCTCTGCTCGTGCTGGCGGATTGGCGCGGCGTGACCTCATCTGGCTACGCGGTTCACACGGGCGTTCTTTCGATCTCGCTGTTGTATCTGCTGATCCCATTCGGCTGGAGAATGATTGAGAGGTCTCATGGCGGGCGTCGATAAGAGGAATGTCCTGGATTGGTCGGTCTTTTCGCTCATGGCGGCACTGGCTCTCTGCGGTCTCTGTCTCATGGTTCTCGATGTCTCGGAACTGACCAGCGGCGCTGCGGACCGGGTTGTCGCCATGCGTTTGGATGTGTGGGCGTTTTGGCTCGTGTCGGGCGGCGCTGCGGCATGCGTGTTTGGTGGACTTTTCCCTGACCGTCAGTTCACTACCCTGATTCTTTCCGTGTTTCCGGCCGTCATTGCCAGAACTTTAGGGGAGGTGCCGACCGGAAACACGGCGCACATGGCGTATGCGTGGAGCGCTATGATCTTGGTTGGTGTCTCTTATTTCGCCGCCAAACGGCAATTTCGTGAAAGTCCGTCGGCGATTTCGCTGGAACGCCTCATGGCGGCGGGTCTGCTGGTTTGCGGTGTCGTAACGATCGGGATCCTGCCGCCAATCTTGACCGCGACTTCGGATCGGCTCGTGGTCGATTTCGTCGTTGGCACCCTGCCCTATCTGCGTTTCGAGGAGGTTTGCGGAATGCCCGGCGTCGTTTGTGCCTCTGAGGCGGCGACAAACGGGGTGAGTGTGCTATTGGAGACGGGGTCGGATGCCCGACTGTTTGTCACGTTTGATCCCATACGAACATTTTTCGTACTGACAGATGCACCCGGAGTCCCGGAAATCAGACTGGAAGGATTTGCAAACTACGGCTTCGCCATGAGGTCTGTCCCGGGAATCATCTTCGGCATGTTGTTCGTCGCCTCCCGCCTTACGACGGCCTGGATTTCGGTCATTCACAGGACAGAGATGCGCAAGATCCGGCATCGTTGATTTGGCTGCTTCGTACTTCATGAATTCAGTCGTAAATTGAACGGCTTGACGGAATTCAGAAGATCTGGTGTCCGCTTTTTTGGCCGCTTCGTACTCCATCATTTCGGTCGTGAATTCACATACTTGATGGAATTCAACAAGATCTGGCGTCCGCTTTTTTGGCCGCTTCTCCATGCGCATTTGTGCCAGGCGAAAAGCGATGCAACCCTCTTTCACAGAGGTGAGTATAATGGACTTTCACGAATTGATGACCCCGGCCGCGCGTCGGCAGAACGAATCCATGGCAGACGAGATCGAGCGCATCTACGAGCTTTCCGACAGGTGGCTGGCGGCGGATCTCGTGCGTTTGGCGCGCAAGGCGAAGGAATTAGAGCCGGATCTATACGCCAGAGTTGGAACGATAGAGCATGATCTCGTGTCGAACATCATTCCGGAGATTGCCGCGCGTCTGGGTGAAACCAACTTCAAACCCGATGAAAGAGGCGGAGGTGTACGTGGTCTTCAGGGCTGGGAGCTCAGGCTTCGGGCAGGAGCCTGCTTTGAGAGCGCCGGTTTCTCAACGGCTGGGCGAACGGAGGACAAACCGGGTGTGATCGAGGTCCTGCTTCATGAGCCGGACAACGGAAACCCGGTCGGAATCGCGCTCGACAGGGTAGTCCCGGCGCACGATGCCGATGACGATTACTTCGCCTCGACGGTTCGCGAGGTCGCGAGATATCGCGGTCACGGCGATTTCGCCATGTGGACGCCGAGCTTGACGGAACGGTCCTACGATAGGACAGCCGCGGTGGGGCCGCGCTTCTAGTTTCCGAACAACAGACCGGAGGAATCGGGGTTAAGAACCTTGGGTTCGTCCGGAATTTGTTTCAAGATCCGGTATTCCTCGGCCTGTTCGGCGAAATACGAGGCGACCGAGTTTTTCTTGTTCGCCTCCTCGTAGGTCATGGTGATCCTGTTCGTGCCTCCGGCGCCGCCATAGGCGCGGAATACCAGATCAGCTCTCCCGTCGCTCAATGTCATGTCACCTTCGCCGGTGGTGCGGTTAATGCTCGATCCGCCACTCGATCCGAAGCGCGCCTGAAGGCTGTTGAAAAGATTGACAGCCGTCTCGGTCATGTTCTCCCCATTGGCTTCCAGATGAACGCGTGTGACAATCCACGGGGCGTGTATCGTTGCCCGATCGACATCGGCCAGATGCTCGCAGTAGGGGATCTGATCCGAACAGTCGCTCATGATGCCCGTTCCGGGAAGACGCTTCCTGGCTCCGTAGAACTGGATGTCCGTCGCCCTCCCCTGCATTCCCATCGCGAAGGCACCGATGTTTGGCCTGAGGGTGACCGTGAGAGTGAAATTCTGTCCCATTAGAGCCACCGGGCGAACGCGAAGGACAATCGGTTCCCACAAGATGAGTTCCTTCGCTGCCGGATGGTTGGCCGCGAAACCGAGTTTCCTGATGTCGGGTCCGGGTGTATTTTCCGCCGCCGCCTGAACGACGTTTCCGAGCACTCGAGCGAAGGCCATGCCGTCCTCGTCGAGAACTGGACCATCGGACTGGGGGAGCAACCCCTGAACCAGCTCGACGATTCGCTCGGCGGGAAGTGTTTGTCCATCGAAGTTCGTATCCCAGGACTTGTGGACGTTGGTATGCGGAAACCAGACATTGAAGCGCACGTTTCCGGGGAGTTGCTGGATCCGGCACCAAGCCGTCATGAGATCGTCGCTCGCGTAAAAGCCGAGAAACCACGGAAGGCTGGTCGTGTTGGAGTAATCGAACACAACGCAGACTTCGTCCTGCTTGATGCCCTCGGCATGTGTCGCAGTAAGGGGCAAAAGAAGCGAAAGAGCGACGCATGAGGTTTTGAAGAGATTTCGAAGCATTGATACGCCTTCGTGTGTTCGATGGTCGACCCAAATGGTCGCACTCGCGGCCGCGCCAATCAAGCAAGGTTTCGTTGACAAAACGCCCCGCTCGGTGTGCAATTTTGAAGAATTCAATATCGGAAGGCTCGACCATGGCACAGGCCCAGCAGAAAAAAAACGTCCGGAAGCCCGCGACGGCGCCAGGCATCCGGAAGGACTTCAACCGCCTCGAGGCCGCATCGAAACCATGGTGGACTGAAGCTCTGTCGGTCGCTCAGAAGTGCGCGGCTCTCGCTTTCGCGCCGTTCCGTCTGGTTGTGGCGGCACTGGATGCCGCCGTCGCGGGTTGTTTTCTCGGTCTCGTCGTGGTTGTCTGGATGTGGTGGACGGAGCGAATTCCCGACCAGCTGGTCTCCGAAGTAGTCGCGAAGGTCGGGGACCGCATTCTAGCCATCGTGAAGGACTCCGGGATCATCTGAACCGTACGCTGGAACCTCCGTCTTTCAGGGCAGGAAAGACGTTAACTAGCGAATCCCAAAAGCGGTGTTGACACGAATCCTTGAGTTGAATAGAAACATCGCATCGGCCCCGTAGCTCAGTAGGATAGAGCGAGCGCCTCCTAAGCGCTAGGCCACTGGTTCGAATCCAGTCGGGGTCACCATTCCTCTTCACATCGAGAGACGTCGGACCCGTCGAGCCATGCGCGATACGTCGGTCCGCCATCCAGTTTGCCAGATTGCCATTGTTGCACCGCGATATTAAAATTGGGAAATGAAGCTAGACATGTATGGAAGGAAATAAGGATGTTCCAGCAACTTCGTAAAATCGCCAGCACCCTTCGCGTTCCGACGCGTCGGGAGCGTGTCGAGATATACCTAGGCCAGGCAACGGACAGATACGATCTGGAATTCCGCATGCAGCAGGTCAGTCGCGGTGAAGTGTTTTAGTCACTGCTCCCGAGTTCAACGTTAAGCGGTCATCAGCCGTTCGGAAGGGCGTTTTGTTGAGCGGGGCGCCTTTCTTGCGTCCGGCGGTGTGTCGCGGCGCAGCATTCGGGGAGCGAAGCCGCACGGACGACCACGCTGAACCCATGATTCGCCCAAAATCATCCGCCCGAATGTCGACCGAATCCTTGTACTTATACATTTCGTCCACTTTTTAAAGGATTCGCATTGCCAATCTTCAGGGATTAGGTTCCAATAAACAGAGTTACATGTTTACGGAGACCCGGCCGACATGCCGAAAAAGAGCCATCACACCGACAAGAAGCCTGAGGTCATTCGGCTTCGGGCCGAATTGAGGCTGGGCATGAAGGAGATCCGTCTGCGCACTGGGGTTCCTCAGTCGACCCTACACCATTGGCTCAAGGATCACCCTCTTACAGAGCAGGAGCAGCGCGATGTCATTGTGAAGGCTCCGCGTTACGTCGCTCCGAAGAAGGCTCTGAATTCCGAGGGCCGCACGCCATTAAAGATCGCCGACGACATCTCCACGAGCAGGCTTGGAGCCGCCGCGGAATGCTTCGTAAAGGGTCGGCTCAATCTCCTGAACCTGACGGTCGTGGAGTGCACCGCGGACGGCGACGTAGTGGATGTCTACGTTCGCCGGGACGGCGGTCAGAGGGTCGCTTTCATTCAGGTGCGGGTTACCCAGAAGCCCGAGAACAAGGCCGGGCTCCCCTACATCTCCCTCCGTCGTTACAGGAAGGGTAGGTCGAACAATTTTAACAAGGGCGATTTCCACTTCCTGGCGGGATACTGCAGGGAAAACGACAGCGCCTATGTGTTCTCCTTCGACGAGGTCAAGGATAAGGTGAACACGGTCACGATACGTGAGGAAGCCCGGGAGACGTGGGAGCCGCTCATTGAATGGCTCGAGCGCCAAGACGCGTTGCTGGAGCAGCTCGAAGCGGCGTAGGAGTTGTTCACAATGGGTCTGACAGATTACGCCACCCTGCCAAGTGGCACGTACGGACGGAACGTAAAGTTCCCGAACCCGAAGCCATATCGCAAGGCGCTGGCGGCGCTGAAGCGCTACCAGCGCGATCAGTCGCGAAGAAAGGATCTGCCAACCGGGCCAAGGCCCGGGTGAAGGTT
>NZ_SMMF01000572.1:0-1969 GCF_009711355.1 Roseibium sp. RKSG952
CTGTCGAGACTGCTTGTCGACGAGAGCCAAATCAGCTGTGTTTTGTCGCGTTTCGCTTTCTGGTCAGATAATCGCTCGACGCCGATTTCAGGGTGACCCGGCTGTTTTCCCGGTCGCGTCGTTCGGTCGCGTTCGCGATAATCTGTTTGTAGGCTTGTGTGGAGCCACTGGAGAGGCTTGAACTCTCGACCTCGCCCATACCAAGGGCGTGCTCTCCCAACTGAGCTACAGCGGCATACGACATTGTTGGCTGAAAGATTTGACAAATGTGAAAACCCGGTTCGGCGTGCCAGTACATCCGTGGCTCCACCGAAACCGGGTCCCGAAAGCGGTTTAGGTCCGCTTGTCCGCGTCTGTGCCAGTTTCACGGGCTGGCCCTTTCGCGAATATTGGCCCCGAAAGTGTCTGAGGGGTTCTAAGTAGGCTTTAGGCCCAAAGAGTGCTGCCGTCGTTGCCCGGAGCTTTAAACTCGCGGGATAGCGGTGATTGGTGTCTTCGGCGGTGACTGCTACCCGCCCTGAAGGACGGGACTTCCTGCTTCAATGGCTGCGGCCAATCCTCGAGGGGGATTGGTTTTACTGCTACCTCCACAGGACTGAGGCGGGCAGTCCTGCCGCCTGCAACATCAATAGTGGGAATACTTCCTTAAAACTGACCCAATTTGCATCCGGCGAACCGGAGGGGTTACGAAGGCCTGAGATTACGGCCTTTGGCGATCGGTCTTCACGGAGTACCCGAGGACTTGCGGTCCTGGTTGCCGTCTCATCCACACACGCTCATCTCTCGATGTAACGCGGTATCCGATCAATGCCGCCTTTTTTAGAGAGTGGCTTTTCTCTCGTCGTCAGACCCACTTCGACATTTCCACATCCGTCAGCCTTGCGAGCTGTTATGGGGGCGCGACCCCAACGAACGCTTCCGCGTCAATCCCTTCCGTCTTGCGGACTTCCAGGACCTTGGTTCACTTTCGTGCCAAGGCTTAGGCATCTTTCAGGTCCAACCGGGACAGTCTTTGCGTTTTTCAATCGATACGGGAATTGAACCCGCGACCGACGGTATCATAAACCGTTGCTCTGTCCATCTGAGCTAATCGCAAGTCACTTCGACGCGCTGTCCCAGTTGCTCCCACGACTTTTGACCGCAAGAATACAACACGCCAAATCTCGTTCACGCTGCTAACGCTAATTGAGCATGCTTCCGGACATCTCTGCCCATGGCATTGCGAAGCGCCCTCACCCGCAAAGGATCGAACCTCTCCACTATCCCTTAACATTCATCGCTGAACAGCTTCGCGTGTCTGGCAGGGCTTGCGACACCCTTTCAAACCGCCTGCTTTACGGCGCAACAAGCACCGAGGCATCGAACGGTCTGCATCTCCTCTCGAAGACCAAACGCCGTCATGACGACTATTTCCGCTTTTAGGCGAACCCTCCTCTCGGAGATGTCGGGACTTGTATGGATGAACCGGACTCCCGGCGGCAGTGTGTGACCCTCCTGCCTTTGGCCTCATCGCTGAGGATATTCTTTAATGACGCCATACCGCCATACGATGTTTGAGCACCTGACCAAAACCTAAGCTTTGTCCAGCACACGAACGCCGATAAATCCCAATGTAAGGATTAAATCTATTTTGTAAACCCTCTTTTTAGGGATTCGAATTTTTTGGAGCGGATAATGGGATTCGAACCCATGGCCTTCTCGATGGCAACGAGATGCTCTACCCCTGAGCTACACCCGCAATCTGTTTGTTCTGGCGGCAACGCTCAACCCGCTGCACGATCATGTGCCCCCGGCCACCTGGCTTGTGGTAGTCGCTAGACGGGAAAAACGAACACTGCTTAAATTTTTCCATGCCGATTTCTTCGATGGCATCAAAGATGGCCTTGTAAAAGGCTTTGTAGATTTCGTGGTCTTCATCGATATCGATCGCATAGGGGTTCTTAACGTCTTCCCCGTCCTGAAGGACGGG
>NZ_SMMF01000081.1:0-240 GCF_009711355.1 Roseibium sp. RKSG952
CTGCGGGGAAGTAGAATGAACCCCTTCGCATCTTTTGGGCGTTTGACAATTTCAAGCTGTGACGCCGCTTCTCCGACAAGGGCCAACTGGAGCTTGTCGCCTGAGTAACCGGTATCGGCGAAGAGCTTCTCAAGCCAGGGAAACAGTTTGCGCAAGCCTTTCAACGTGACGGCAGCGGCATCCCGGTCCTGCACGTTCGCGGGCCAGATCTCACCAGTGATCATGTGACCTTCCGTATCG
>NZ_SMMF01000583.1:0-2098 GCF_009711355.1 Roseibium sp. RKSG952
GCATCCTCCAGCATGAAGGCAAGTCGCTCCGGGGGATAGTCCGGGTCAAGCGGGAGGTAGGCGCCGCCCGCCTTCCAGATTGCAAGGAGCGCGATGATCAGCTGCGCTGAACGCTCCAGGCACACGCCGACCACGCGCTCCGGGCCAACCCCTTGTGTCATTAGATAGCGCGCCAAGCGGTTCGAGGCTGCGTCCAGTTCGCCATAAGACAGCTCCCGGTTGCCATCGATCACCGCGCAAGCATCCGGACGTGTCAGAACCTGCTCCGCAAACAGATCAATAACGGTCTTTTCTAGCGGATAGTCGGCAGCAGTGTTATTAAAATCGTGCAGCAAAAGTTCCCGCTCCGCCTCGTCCACTAGTGGCAAAGCGGTGACGGAGGTCTGAGGAGTTGCCAAAGCAGCGGTCAAAAACCGTTGCAACATCTCACCCAAGCGTTGGATCGTTGTCTCGTCAAACAGGTCCGTGGCATACTCAACAGACATATCAACACCGGTTGCTCCCGGATTGATGTTGAGCGCCAGATCGTATTTGGAAACCTGCGGATGGGTGTTGCCGAGTAAACCAAATGCCATGTCCGGCCTGTCAAACGCTCCTTCATCCAGATAGGCGTGCATGACCAAGAGAACCTGGCACACCGGTGTCGCGTTGGATGGCTTTGCACTCAAAGCCGCCGCGACCTGTTCAAACGGCACATATTGATGGTCAAAGGCCTCGTTCACCGTTGTGCGAGCCAGTTCGAACAAGTGGTCGAAGCTCGCCTGACCATCCACTTCCGTCCTGAGCGCCAGTGTATTGCCGAAATAGCCAAACTCATCCCAAAGGGCCGCGTCCGGTTTCATCACATGGGGCGTGCCTAAAACAATGTCCGTAGACAGGGTCACGCGGGACAATAGTCCGGAAAGGGCGGCCACAAACACCATGAACGGTGTGCCGTTGTGGCGGACCGCATAGTCTTCAATCGCCCGCCACTCCACCTTGTCAAAGCCCGCAGTGGCAATCCGGCTCCCCTGGTGATCCCTCTTTGCCGGACGGGGCCGATCACTGGGAAGGTCGATCACTTCCGGCGCGCCTTCAAGCTTGGTCTTCCACCATGCAAGTTCGGTAGTCAGGATCTCCGACATCGCATCCGAGCGCTGCCAAGCGGCATAGTCAGCATAATGCAAGGCAATCTTGGGCAGCTCCGGGGCACGCGCCTCGACCGCTGCCGTGTAGAGCTCAAAGATATCCGACGGCATGACATGGCCCAAGGACCAGTTGTCGCCGACACTGTGATGAGTTGCCAAACACCAGACATGACACTCATCGGATAGTTTCAAGATCAAGGCCCGGCAGGGATGGTCTTCACCAAGGTCATAAGGGGCCGCAATTAAGCTGGCACAGCGCTCCTGTGCGGCCTGTTCAACCTGCTCAACTGGAAGCGCTCCGCCGCTCCAGTCTTCAAACACCACCTTGAGCGCTCCAACCGGGTCAATCCTCTGGTAAAGACGGCCATCTTCACTCACAAGCCTGGTTCGCAGGGTCTCATATCGGTCCAGGATACCCTGAACCGCTATCAAAAGCGCCTCTGTATCAACAGGTCCTGTGATCTTCAGAGGCAGACCTTCATTGTAAACTGGCTGGCCTGCGTACAGGCTATTTGCCAGCCACATCCGTTCCTGTTCAAATGAGGCCGGTACCGGCGCCGTCCGATCCACAGCCACAACCGGCGGCAGCCTTTCTCCGAAACTCTCATCCAGCCGGCCCACCATCTGGCGTACTGTCGGGCATTCGAACACAAGCCGAACCGGTACATGGGTCCCCAAGGCTTTCTCCAGGCGCATGGCAAACTGGGCCGCGAAAATCGAGTGCCCGCCAATGTCAAAGAACTGATCGTCGATTCCGACCCGGTCCAGATGCAGCCGGTCATGAGAAATCACATTCCGCATGATTTGGCACATGACTGCCTCCCGCTCGCTGCGCGGAGCAACATAATCGGTCTTGACAGTAACCCCTTCCACATCGGGCAGAGTTTTCCGGTCAATCTTGCCAGACGGGGTCTGCGGCAAGCGCGACAAACCGACAAAAGCGGAGGGAACCATATGTTCGGGAAGACTTT
>NZ_SMMF01000579.1:0-2067 GCF_009711355.1 Roseibium sp. RKSG952
TCGAGGACGTGCGCGGCGCCTATCCCGGCCCGGTGTTCCTGCGCATCCGCCGCCACGGCGATGTCACCGAGGACCGGCTGCAACCGGAAGGCATCTACAGCATTCTGAAACGATGGGAAAAACTGGCAGGCCTCAAGGGCTTCGCCCCCCACGACCTGCGCCGCACCTTCGCCTCCGCCATGTTCGACACCGGCGCCGATATCGTCACCGTCAAGGACGCCATGGGCCACGCCTCGGTGACAACCACGGCAGCCTATGACCGCCGTGGGACAGAACGCCTCAAGAAAG
Organism: Roseibium sp. RKSG952; assembly: GCF_009711355.1. Classification (NCBI taxonomy): domain Bacteria; kingdom Pseudomonadati; phylum Pseudomonadota; class Alphaproteobacteria; order Hyphomicrobiales; family Stappiaceae; genus Roseibium; species Roseibium sp. RKSG952. The sequence goes on from NZ_SMMF01000579.1 coordinate 289, forward strand.
CACGGGAAATGCTGAAGGTGATTTAGTGTCGACGATAGACGTTACTGGTTGCATCAAATTATAGTTCGCCTGATAACTTGTATTTCCAACTTGTGGGTCCCTTGGCTGCTGAACTGGTGCAGGCTCTTCGTTGCGTTCAGAGCAATTTATCGAGTTTGGCAGCATAGCCGTCCATTCTTTCGAGGCTCGCATTGATACGCCGGCGCCACGCAGGGCCTTTTTCGAGCGCTGTTTGATAGGCCTCTGCCAAGTCATCGGGCCGAATCTGCGATAGAATATCAATCAAAAATGCAGCCTGTGCCCGGTCTTTGTGTGATTTTAGTGTGTCAGGCCCACCCTGCCGCCGATCAGCGATGATGAGTTTATGAATTGCATAGCGTTCTGGTCGGGGAATTTGGACAAGTGTACCGGAGCGATAAAGGAACGGGACCCGGATTGGCTCCGCAATCAGGAAATTGAGGTAGTGCAGGCTCTGGGCGTTGACCCCGAGTGCAGGGAGATCACGCACGGATTCTTCCTCTTCAAAGGAAGGCGTCAAAAATTCGACGAGTGTTTCCTTATTGGTTTGCCGCCAGCGCCATGTTTTCCGGCCATCAAGGGAGGGGAGGGGATCAAATTTAAGATCAGTAAACACATCTGACAGCGGTGTCTCGACTGTGTCAGCGAGCGCGAGGGACAGACGTTCGAAGCTCGCAATATCGATGTCGTCGGTTGCTGCGGATTGGTCAAAACCGATGCGCGCGCCCAGCTCGCCCTCATAGCATCGAAAGGCCTGTGTCCCGACAATGGTGCCACCAAGCCGGAACACACCTGCACGAGCAAGCGCTGTGACTATCTGGCCGGTTCCTGCATCTGAGAACAGATACCCTTCCGCCCGCAGCACGCGCATCAGCCTAGAGCGTTCGCGTTCGGCCTGCTTTGCTGAAAGTGCGCGTTCATCGTAAGTTTCCAATCGTTTGCGGAGCTCGGGGGTGTCTTCGCCGATGTATTTGTCTACGAGGCGGTTTCCAATGCGATACTGGTCGTACCAATAGGTCTTTGATCCAATCGATTTTGCCCGGGGTGTGCCTCGCAGATCCGAAACGGCACTATCCATGAGGGACCGTCTTAGGTCTGTCCATGCGGCGATCCCAATTGCACTGTGGTATCTGGCTTCCATTTTGTACCCGACAAAAAAATATTTGTCGGGTAGACATACCATAAGAACTTTACCCGTCAATAACTTTATTGTCGGGTAAACGTCTAGGCCTTGCTCGCTACAAGCAGCTCACGCCAAATGGTGCGGCTGTTGTTTGTGCCAAGAGAGAGCATTGCCACCGTATTACCACCTATCCGCGATTTGCATTACACCGCAATTCATCTTCAGTCATAGCTTGACCAAGATTATAACGGGCTGTACGCATGTAAAAGGTCTTCGCAAAATCTCCCCTTAACCACCCAGCCCGGCGTAAATGGCAAACAGCCCTGACTGGAACTGCCTAAAGTTCATCAACACGGCGGCAACTTTGATGAATGCCATATGTTTTGCTCCCCAGTTGCCACCTTCTTTTCTGTGTCACCGAAAACGGGGGAGTCAGGTCAAGGACCGGAGTCGGCAAGGGGGACCACCCGTGCGAACAAACTCAACGCGGAGCGTGGGGGCACTTCGGAGCAGGCCGCGACAGCGGTTTTTTGCCCGCGTTGAGCACGACGTGCGAATAAGTATGTGCTCTCACGCCCATTTTCCAGATATCGCGTCGTAAAGCACAATCAGAAAGTGGGACCACTTTCTCTATCTTG
>NZ_SMMF01000417.1:0-895 GCF_009711355.1 Roseibium sp. RKSG952
TTACCATTAACGGCCTGTCCAAGACCTACGACAGCGGCTTTCAGGCACTCAAGTCCGTCGATCTCGAAATTGAGCGCGGTGAGTTGTTTGCGCTTCTGGGGCCCAACGGTGCCGGCAAGACCACCTTGATCAGCATCGTGTGCGGCCTGATCAAGGCAACGTCCGGACGGGTGACTGTGGAGGGCCATGATATCTATGATGACTATCGTGCGGCACGGTCGTTGATCGGATTGGTTCCGCAAGAACTGACCACCGAGCTTTTTGAGAAAGTGATGGCCACGGTCAATCTCAGCCGTGGGCTGTTCGGGCTGAAGAAGGACCCTGAATATATCGAAAAGATTCTGCGGCAGTTGTCCTTGTGGGACAAGCGCAACGACAACATCAAGTCCCTGTCGGGCGGCATGAAGCGCCGTTTGTTGATAGCAAAGGCATTGGCGCACAATCCGCGGGTCCTGTTTCTGGATGAGCCGACGGCGGGTGTGGACGTCGAACTCCGGCGCGACATGTGGGACATTGTTCGCGGGCTTCAGGCTTCGGGCGTGACGATCATCCTCACAACCCATTACCTCGAAGAGGCCGAGGAAATGGCCGACCGGGTGGGCGTGATCAACAAGGGGGAGATCATTCTTGTCGAGCAAAAGGATATTTTGATGCGCAAACTCGGGCACAAGCGCCTGACTTTGCAGCTCACCGATGCAATCACACAGGTGCCGGATATCTTGAGGCCCTACAATCTCGAGCTCTCCGGCGCCGGAGACGAACTTGTCTATACTTATGACAGCCTTGGAGATCGCACCGGGATTACACGGATGATGAACAGCTTTCGCGAGAGCGGCTTGCGTTTGAAGGATCTGCATACCCAACAGGACAATCTGGAGAAGATTTTCGTTGACCT
>NZ_SMMF01000007.1:0-203 GCF_009711355.1 Roseibium sp. RKSG952
ATGCGCTTGTTCACAAATGAATCCTTCGAGTCTTGAACATCCGGATTTTAAAAAACACCGTCAAACCGAAAGAAACAAGCGGATGTCGGGAGGCGCCTTGTGCGGGATTACCATGGGTCATGGCTCGGATTTTTCACTGGAGGAGCTGATGATACTACCGGGCCATGAAACGCCAGCCTCCAATCCGGATCAAGTCCACATGG
>NZ_SMMF01000294.1:0-520 GCF_009711355.1 Roseibium sp. RKSG952
GCCCGCAAGCGCCTGCCGAATGCGTTGCCGGCAAGGGTTACCATTCCCGTGCGGTCCTCAAGGGGCTGGACGGCAGCCCGTGGAAAACCCGGATCGCAAAGGGGTTTCGCGCTGGCACGGCGATGAGGCAGCACGGCTGGCGTTCAAATTGAAGGCTGAAATCGACGAGCGTTCCTTTGCCCACATTGTCGACCGGGGCGGTCTGAGGCGAACACATCTGCGTGGCCGGGACAACGTTCAAAAACACTGCCTCCTACACGATGCCGAATACAACCTATCCTTGCTAATGCGCAAAACAATTGGTTACGAGACAGCTCGTGGTGCGGGTTCGGGAGGATATGGGGTCATTTTCTTGCTTTTCAGAACCGAACATACCGCGAGAACCACCCTGAGCGGACAAATTGGATTCCAATCCGAAAACATCCGCGCTGCCGTCATTTTGGCTATCACTGAACCCAAACCCGGCAGATCGACTTTTTCAACGGGCTGTTATGCGGCCAAAAGCTGGGGCGGCCGGAAA
>NZ_SMMF01000666.1:0-3616 GCF_009711355.1 Roseibium sp. RKSG952
ACGTCCTTCAGGGCGGGGAAGACGTTAATTCAGCCGAATCCATGAGTTCACCGCACCGCCGCAAATCGGCGATAATGTCCGAAACTATCACTTCGGTAGCGACAAGACGTTCGCGTTCATCGATACGCGCTGTGTATTGCAGGTTCACGCAGGCGAATCCTTCATAGTCGCCGTAGTGCAAACGTGCATCTGGATGATTGTCATAAGAAAGGATCCAATGCCCCGGAAGGTCGTCTATTTCAGCTCGAAGACGCGAATGATCGTGCTCATCGAAACTCTTCCTGTATAGCTTGTCCGCCTTGGCGAAGTACGGCGGGTCAAGATACCATGCCAACGATAGTGGATCTTCTTGGAATAACCTCGTCCGCCGTACATCTCTAATCGTTTTCAAATAGCTTTCATTCCGAGTAAAGCGTACGCGCCCGCGTAGCTTACTAAGTTCGATAATTCGTTCCGCGAGCCTCGACTTGTTAAATCGGCAATCGATAGGATATTTACTCGTTTGAGCCATCCCGCCGATAGGACCTGCCTTACCGTGCAGCGATCCTGAAAAGCTGGTTCGGTTCAAGAAAAAGCACTTGAATGCGGCATCAAGTTCTGTTTCAGGGATTAAATCCTTCTGTCGCTTCCATTCATCCAACGTAATTGAACAATCATATACTCTGTCAGCCAGCGCAGAGGCATTGCTGGAGAAGACTGTATTCCAGAAGGAAGCCACCAAAACGTCGGCATCCGACAGCGCAATCTGGTCTACGAGATCGGCCTCCAAAAGGGATATGGAAACGGCCGCTCCACCTGCGAATGGCTCAATGAACAACTTTGTCCGACGATTGGTTCGCGAAAGGAGATCGGCGATAATCGGCGCAAGCTTTCGCTTGCCCCCCGGATATCTCAGGGGAGAGATGTCCGATCTGGTGGACCATCTGACGATTGTCGGCTTCTCAACCTTTTGGCTCGACGATGCCCTGATATTCATTCTGAAAACTCACTCGATTCAAGTTGAATAACTGTGACTGCTCCCCGCCCTGAAGGGCAGGGCTTCCTGATGGCGTCTAGTATCGATTTGGCAACCTGCTCTCCCAGCTGCGGTGGGACAGAATTCGCCACTTGACGATGCTGATCGAGATTTCGAACAGAGCCGGAGCGCCCCCTGATTGGTCCCTTCAACACATAGTCATCCGGGAAACCGTGAATCCTCATATACTCGCGAGGCGTTAGGTATCGGCTTTCAATAGGGTGGAAGAAGATCTCGCCGCACCGCAACGTGTTGCTTGGCTTGGAGCGAGAAAGACGCAGGAATTTTGTGGTGTCTTTTTTCGAAAGACGCCCTCTTATTTCCGATGGCGCATCGTGCATTTTCGCCAAATGCGCCCCTTCCGTAACATGACTGATCCGCCGAATATCTCCGGCCGGGGTCACATCGACATGATTGGCATGTAAGGGGTCCGAATCCTTCGGGACGGCACCTGGTAAGTTCTGGATCACCTCTCCAACATGCACGAAAGGGTTCTCGCGATCGTCGCCGAATGAGCCGACCGGAAACTCGAACGTCTCCTTCTTGCGAACAGCAACCACGAATAGGCGTTTTCGGAGCTGTGCAACGCCATACTCCGCAGCATTCAACACTTGATGAGAAACAACGTACCCTAGGCCTTCGAGCTGGTTAATCAGATCTCTGAGAATTGCGCCCTTTTCACCGGACGAATCCTTCGCATTTTGTAATGCCGCAACGTTCTCGATGAGAACCGCTTTAGGGTTAAGAATGCTCGCATAATTCACCATGCTAAAAAGCAGGCGTCCGCGGGCATCGTTCACGCTTTCTTTCTTTCCGATTTGGCTGAATGTTTGGCATGGTGGGCCACCAAAAAGAAGATCCAGCGAACCTTTTCTAATCTTCAATTCTTTCATGAGCTTACGTACGTCGACGTTATCGACGTCGTCGTTGATAATCTTGGCGCTCTTGAGATATTTCGATTGGTTCGACTTCAGTGTCTCGCAGCAGTTCTCATCTTTCTCGATACAGGCCAAGGTTTCGAACCCAGCCGCCTCAATCCCGAGATCCAGCCCGCCGCCCCCGGAGAAGAGGGAGATCGCTGTAGGTTTTTGCTCTTTGCGTTTTGGCGGGGTCGTCGTCTTGGTTGATGGAAAGGACTCATTGCCGAGATCCCGCTCCTGCGAAGCCAAACGATCAAGGCAATCCATCTTCATATCAAGTGAATCCTTTTGAGTGCGAATCGAAACAGGTGTTTCAATCATAATAAGTGACATTTCTCAATTTCCTATTCGATGATTGCCGCGAAATCCGCAGGGGTCAACGAAGGGGTCCGCCGACGATATCAGCAACCTGATCGAGGCGCAGCCGAGGTTGGTGCCAATCAAGACCTAGCAAAACGAATGGTCAGCTTTCAGTCAGTTTCGACGCTGAGCTTGCGGTAAAAATGAAAACCCCCGGGCACGTGAGTGTCCGGGGGTTTTTCGTCCCTCAGCGAGGGTGGGCAGTCTTCAAGTGCCGGATGGGCAGTCTATCCTGACGTAGGGCAAGATAGGCTGACGCATCAGGAGCCCATCCCATGCTGTCACCGACAGCGCGAGGGTCCGTCTATCCACAACCTGTGGATGCGCCACACGAGTTGCACCGAAGGCAAAAACCAGCCCGGATCATGGTGAAATTCCCACACTCGGTACAAGCCTGCCCCTCGTAGCCCTTTATCTTGGCTTTTGCCCCTTCGGACAACTCTTGAGGCTTCTCGGCCACTCTCTCGTCGATTACCTGATACGGCGCGGGAGCGCTTGCGACACCCGCCGCGAGAGCCTCTATCTTCACCTCGCTAACACCAACCTCGACCTGATCCGTCTCACGCAGCGGCAGATCCAGGTTTCCTTGCACCAAGCGCAAAGCCGGGATTTGCTTCCGGGCGAAGCCCCTCGAAACAACGTCCTGGACTTCAGGAAATTCATCCTGACCGGATCCGTCATTACCGATGGTGTCCGGCAGGACATCCTGAGGTGCCACGTGTTGAAGGTCCGTGCGGTCCAGGTAGGAAATCGCGAGTTCACGGAAAATGTAGTCTATCGTCGACGTCGCGGTCTTGATTGCTTCGTTTCCGCGAACCAATCCGGACGGCTCGAACTTCACGAAGGTGAAAGCTTCGACGAATTCCTCTAGAGGAACGCCGTGCTGGAGGCCCAGAGAAATAGCCATCGCAAAATTGTTCATCACGGCCCGGAAGGCGGCACCTTCCTTGTGCATGTCGATGAAGATCTCACCGAGAGACCCGTCATTGTACTCGCCCGTGCGCAGGTAGACCTTGTGGCCACCAATCTCCGCCTTCTGGGTGTACCCCTTGCGGCGGGACGGCAGGTGACGACGACCCGGATGACGTTCGACGATCTTCTCGACGATCTTCTCAACGACCACCTGACGGCTCTGGACCTCATCGCTTTCGCTGATGTCCTCATCATCCACGAGAGCCGAATTCAGCGGCTGACTGAGCTTGGAACCGTCGCGATAGAGAGCGTTAGCCTTCACGCCAAGACGCCAGGACATCAGGTAAGCGTCCTTCACGTCCTCGATGGTCGCGTTGGCCGGCATGTTGATTGTCTTGGAGATCGCGCC
>NZ_SMMF01000729.1:0-5891 GCF_009711355.1 Roseibium sp. RKSG952
AATGCGCCGAAGAGCGAAGCTTAAATATGAACCACGTTCAAATGGACTCGGTATGAAGTAGCCGTCTTCGAATACTTCAATGGCTTCTACAATCCGCGCCGCAGGAACTCCGCTCTGGCATGGAAAAGCCCATAAGCATTCGAAACAAGGGTCGCTTAAATGAGAACTCGGGGCGGCGTCAAACTGGGACAGGTCCCGTACGGCTCTTGCAGCCAATGAGAAAAGTCGCGTTTCATGCACGATGACAATAAAGAAACTTCGGATTCAAACTCTGCATTCAGGTGCCTGACGAAATCCGGTGACATTGAAATTTCGGTACTGGGTTTGGTCAACACCTTATAGGTGCCGATCAATGCGTATCTTATAAGCTTGTTTGTAGCATAAGTGCGCATGGTACGCATAAGCGGCCACATAAGGTCAGCCCAGAACAAAGATCGGTAGACTTTACGTTTATTCATCTTAGGGAACTTTTCCCGGAAGTCATAGTCAACACCGAGGAAATCTTGCAGTTCCATCCATATCCTTGACGGATCAGCAACAAAGTCATCAAAAACGATTGTATGCAGGTTTTCCCGGCTGACCAATTTGCAGACCTTCTCAAACTGGCTGCCAATGCTGCACAAATGCTTGTATTGCAGAACAATCGGAGACGAACAGCGCGGTGGAATGTGCTCCCCCCTTTTTCGAGCAGGTTGCAAGTTCCAAGCCTCTTCAAATGTCGCGGCCCGCTCCCAACCGTTTATAATCGCATGGTAGTAAAAGGACACTGCCATAGAGATCGGATTCCTCAGCAATACGAGAAACTTGGCATTTGGGTATTCCTCCAGTATTCGGGGCAAAGCAACTTGAGATCCCAGGTAACTGACGGAAGCTTCCCCTACAATCCTGTGCTGCTCTCCAGCATCAGCAAACAATGCCTCATAACGGGACCTGTCATTTATACCCAGATTAGGAAGATCAGAGGAATAGAAGTGTGGTTCTTTGATACTGCTCATGAAGACTTGCGGATGCATTGCCAAATAATCGGCAAATGCGGTGGTTCCGGCTTTGGGGGCACCTATTAGGAAAAAATTTGGCTTTTTCATTTCGCTCACCTTAATGAACAACCTTCAGTTCAACTCGCAGGCCAATTATTGGGCTTGAGTTGGCAGCGCGATCTATAGCGGCTTTCCTGGCTCAGGATTGCCGTCGATCCAGTGTTTCCAGAAATGCGGCCTGGGACTGAACGCTTGGGGCTTCATAAATGTCCAGCAGGGTAATGTCGTGGCCCGTGCACTTGCTCAAGAGCCCCGCAAGCCGCAAGGCCGACAAGGAATCTCCGCCCAGGTCAAAGAAATTTCCCCTTCTCCCGACAGGTCGTCCCCCAAGAAGACTTGCATACATCTTGGCAACAAGCCGTTCCGCCTGGGTACATGGCCCATCGTCCTCCGGACCCTTGTAAACCTCATCAGGTTTCGGAAGCGCACGGTAGTCGATTTTTCCGGAAGGCAAATGAGGGATATCGTCCAAGGCAACAAACTGGCTTGGCAGCATGTGCGGCGGCAGCCTGTGTGCCAAATGTTGACGTATGCTGCCTGACCAATCGAGATCGCCATATTCACTCGGATCAAACGTGGCCTTTGCCGCCAATAAACCGGAGGACAAAGCCTGTCCTTCGGGCATGCAACCGGTGTTGCTGGAGCGGACCACATATGCTGTCAGCCCCACTCCGCCAGATGCCTTTGGGGTCGGGACCACACACGCATCAACGATCTCGTTTTCTCCCAGCAAGGCTGATTCAATCTCACCGGGCTCTATTCGAATGCCGCGGATTTCCAGTTGCGCATCCGACCGTCCCAGGAATTGCAGAGTACCATCTGCCCGCCATTGCACCCGGTCTCCGCTCTTGTACAAACGGGCTCCAGCCTTGCTCGAAAACGGATTGGCTACAAAACACTCGGATGTAAGGCAAGGATTCTCCTCATATCCACGCGCCACTCCGATGCCAGCTATGAAGAGCTCACCCTCAACGCCGATCGGACACAGTTCCATTCGCTTGTTGAGAACGTAAACAGTTGTGTTTTCCAGAGGCGTACCAATCGCTGGCGGCATCACCATGCCGGGAGAGCACGTCATGGCCGTTGCACAGATCGTTGCCTCTGCCGGTCCATAGGCGTTTATCAATCCGGGATGCGCCTGCGCGCTGCTCGTCCATTTTCTGACCAATTCACTCGAACAGGCCTCCCCGGCAGAAATCAGCATCCGGAGACTTGGCAAGTCCGAGGCAGACGGAAGGCCGAGGATCGCAAAAGGCGGCAGCGTAGCGTGGCTGATGGTGTTGGTTGCCATGAAGTGTGCCAGGGGCGCACCCGGCACCTTATCGAGTACAGGGGCGAGGCAAAGCGTTGCTCCGCTGCAAAGGCTGGTCAGTATTTCTGAAATACTTGCATCAAAGCCAATGGAAGAAAATTGCAAGATCCTGCTTTCTGGCCGAAGAGCAAACAGTTCAATTTGCTTTTCGACCAGATTAGCCAGACCTTGATGCTCGACGCCAACACCTTTCGGGCGGCCCGTCGAGCCGGACGTGTGCATGACATAAGCAAGGCTATGTCCGCCAAGTTTTTCCCCGGTATTGTCTGATGCAGGGTAATCCGCCCAAAGATGCTGATCCCGGGTGATATCCAGAACCTCGATATCAGTTGTTTGCCGTTTCCTGTCGACCGTTCCATCGCTCAATATCAGCAAGGGGGCACAGCCACTCTCGATGGTGGCAAAGCGGTCTTTGGGTGTCAGGGGATCCAACGGTACATAGACACCAGCAGCTTTGAGTATGGCAAGAAACGCTATAACCATCTCAAAACCTGGTTGCAAACAGACAACGACACGTTGCTCCGGTCCGACGCCCATATCTGCCAGGTAACCGGCCAGGCGGTTTGCGCAACTGTTCAACGCGCCATAGGTCATAGCCCTTCCGCCATAGGTCAGGGCAACGGCACCCGGCGCTTCGGCGGCTCGCGCTTCAAACATGCGATGCACAAGGGGTCGGGTATCAACAAACCGGTTTTCCCGACACCAGGTCTGCAGGATGTTTCTTTCTTCGCGATCAACTATGCCGATCTCGCGGCACGCAGTGTTCCGCCCGGCTTCCAACGCGGATAAAATGCCGGATATTGCCTCGACCATTTGATTGCACAGACGTTTTGGATCCAATTGGTCCAAAACATGCGCACTTATCGAGAACCTGCCGCCAAAATCATCGACCATGAGTGCGACCGGATAGCTAGACCGGTCTTCTCCAGCCAGATATTCGATACCGGCCCGGGATTTGGCCTTTTCGGTGTCATTCGGACGCTGGCTGTGCCGGTAGTTCAAAAGTGTGGTGAAAAGGGGTGTTCTCGGCGGAACCGAGCTGCACCGGCTGGCAAGTGTCAGTGGCGTGTGCTCATGGAGAACCAACTCGCTGAGCTGCTCGTGGACACTGATGAGGGCTTCGCTCACATGCTCGCCTGCCGATGCAAACCTGACAGGCAGTGTATTCAGAAACAATCCGGGATCTTGCGACGTCACGGCACTGCCGCGCATGCGCCCGAGCAGAACGGTCCCGAAGACAACATCTTCCTTGTCCGTCAGTTTGCTCAACACCAAAGCCCATGCAAGATGGAACAGGCTGGCGGGCATGATAGTGAGCCCACTCGTTGCCGCGTGAATGCGTTCACACATGGTTCCCGGCAGGGGTACTGTCGCCTCGACAATATTTGTGCCATCATTGTTGGTGTCGGACAAACCGAACGGGATTGCCGGCTCGCAGAATGTGCCGAGGAGCCCGGTAAAATAGGCTTCATGCGCGGCTAGGTCGGTGGCAAGCGTCTCTTTTATGAACGCACCAAATCCCACAGGCTCATGAAGTTCATTTTCCCGTCCCCGAACCAGCAACCGGACTTCATTGGACAGGAGGTTCATGGTCTCATGGTCAGAAATGAGATGATGCATCAGGAGCAACAATAGCCAGCGGCCATTTTGAGCATCCCAGGTGGCATATCCCCGCATGACAGGAGCTGTTTCAAGAGAAAGCCTGTAACGGCGCGGATCAATCTGGCTCCACAGAGCGTCAGCCGCGTCCCGGCCCTGTTCTTGAACCAGCACTTCGTCAATCTGAACTTCGGCTTCCCGCCAAACAATTTGCACAGGCTCGCTCAGCCCCTTCCAGTAGAAGGATGTGCGCAGAATGTCATGGCGGTCGATGACAGTCTGCAACGCACCAAGGAATTGCTCCATCGTGTCCCGCGTATCGAATGCCATGAGGTTTGGCACCAGATAAGCGTCCCCGCTGGTCTCCCCGCCACTCAAGTGATGCAGGAGTATGTCCTCCTGCATATGGGACAGCGGGTAGATATTCTGAATGTTCCGGGCACCACCCGGCACTTGTGAAGTGATCCGGTCGATTTCAGATTGATCAAGGACCGCCAATTCCAACATGCCCGGCTCAATGCGATCACACATAGCGGGAATAGTTCCCAGACTTGCTGTCGATTGCCGAACCGTCGGCTCCATGGTTTGCGCAAGATCCATTAGGGAGTGCGCCGAAAAAAAGGCGCCGACCTCACAGTGCCATCCAGCCTCTCGTAGTCTGGAGGCCGCCCTGACTGCGAGCAGCGAGTTCCCCCCCATCTCGAAAAAATTGTCATTACGGCCGACCTGGGGAGTATCCAGTATGTCAGCCCATATTGCCGCAAGGCATGTTTCCGCCTCCCCGCATGGCTCTGCATATTCGTGGACCTCCAGGTCTGAAAATGCCGGTGCAGGCAAAGCCGCAAGGTCCACTTTTCCTGACGTGTTTATCGGCAAGCGCGACAACCAGACATACCCGGTCGGCACCATGTGGTCCGGCAGAACCCTGCCGAGTGCATATCGCAGAAGTGAAACTTCAGGACACAGCTCACGCGCAAGTTGGTGGCTATCTGCCCTGTCCGCATCACTTATCTGCCCCAACGGCAGGTCCAGACTTCGCGAGATCATTTCGTCTGTAACGGTTTTTGGCACAACATAGGCAACAATACGGTTGTCCGCGCTCGTGGTTCCTGCTCCCTTGAGCAGCTTTACTGCGGCATGCGCAATGCAATCCTGACGCGTCAGTGCGGCCTCGATCTCACCCAACTCCACCCGCATACCGCGAATTTTAATCTGACTGTCGATCCGGCCAAGGAATTCCACGTTCCCGTCAGGCTGCCACCGCGCCAGATCTCCGGTCCGGTACAATCGCCCTCCCGGTTCCGGAGAGAACGGATCGGCGATGAACTTCTCCGCGGTCAACCCCGCTCTGCCAAGGTAACCGCGCGATACCTGGATCCCGCCAATGAGGAGTTCACCCGCGACTCCCACTGGAACCGGATGCATCCTTGCATCGGCAATATATATCTGAGTGTTTGGCGCAGGGCTTCCGATTGTGATCTCACGGCCTTTGGACATCGCACCGCTTGTCGCAAATATGGTGCCCTCACTTGGCCCATAGCAATTGACGAACCGCGTTTGATCGCCGAAACGGTTCAACAGTTCGGGGCTGCATTTGTCTCCGCCAACCCCGGTGGTCTTCACACCATAATCCTGTTCGGAAAACTCGGCCAGCAATGCCGGTGTCACAAATATGTTTGAAATTCCATGAGTTCCGATGAGGTCCTGTATGAGTTTCGGGTCCGGCAACCCCGCGCCGCCCAACACCAGACAGGCTCCTGAGGCAAATGCCGGTAACCATTCAAACAGGGAACCGTCAAACCCCAGCGCACAACAGGATAGAACTGTGCTTCTGTGTTCAAAGTTCCGGGCAGATGCCGCGCCATACGCACAGTTTACCGCACCGTCATGCTGGACGCAGACGCCTTTGGGTCTTCCGGTGGAACCCGATGTGTAGATGATGT
>NZ_SMMF01000801.1:0-10491 GCF_009711355.1 Roseibium sp. RKSG952
CCGTCCTTCAGGGCGGGGAAGACGTTAAACTACCGACTGCTAGACAAGGGATTGGTTAGGGGTTACTTTTTCCTTTGGCAAGTATTGAAAGGATTCGCATGACAAACATCTCGTCGCATGAAGAGCGCTCGCATCTGTCGGTGGGCATCGCTCGCCCAGGCAACCACTCCGTCCGCGTCGGCAAGGACAAAAAAACCGGATCTCCGGTGTGGGTCAGTGACTTCAGGAGCACTCCGAATATCCTGATAAGCGCCTCGTCTCGGAAAGGATCCAACCGATTGCTCTCCGAAGCCCTGTCTGAGCACATTACCGCAGGGGGTGGCGGGTTCGCGATGATCAGCGAAGGTGACGAGTCCCTTCTCGACGACATTAGCGGCGCCGCGCGCAACGCAGGTCGTGTTGACCACATCTCAATCGTTGATGCCGGAGCACCTACCAACCTCGGTATCAATCCATTCAGGGACGGTGACGCCGTCTCCCTGACCCGTCTCATCGTGTCTCTCCTGGACAATCCCGGCAAGGACGGTGCATTGTGGCACGGTCGGGCTGTCGCCATGATCGAGGCGGTAATCCAAGCGCTTGTTTGGTTGAGGGACAGCGATCAAATCGAGCTTTGCCTCGCGGAAATCAGAGACAATCTCGTACTCAGGCGGATTATCCATCTTAGCAACAAGGATAATTTCCCAGACATGCCGCTCGCCATCCGAAAGGCTTTGCTCTCATACCTCGACTCCCTTCCGGGCTACCGTAAAGAAAAGGGAGAGGCGCAATGCCAAACGACACTGGATCAGCATGGCTATTGTCAGATGCAGTTTGCTCGCTGCCTGTCCACGCCGACAAATAGGTTTGGAGAGGTGTTGGTCTGTCCTGAAAATTACGTCGACTTCGACCTCATTTTCAAGGAAGGGCGGTTCGTCATCTTCAAGATCCCGTGCGCGGATATTTCCCAGGACGATGCCCAGTCCATCGCGGCTATGGCGTTCGAGGCGTTTCGACAGGCCGCCATACGGCATGGAAGGTCCTCCAAATATCCGTCTCTGCTGTTATTGAATCGTCCTCACTGCTTCTGGAACGACGGCTGGAACCGGTTCCTTGAAACTGCGGACGTATTCGAAACCTGCGTGATCGTCAGCGAAAATTCATACCTGTCCACCCAATTTCTCGAGGCCAGAATCGGCGGCTCGGTGGCAACCCGGATCAATTTGGGTCTGTGGGATGAATTCTCCCCTCAGTTTGCGTATCGCACGAAAGAAAAGCTTTCGGCGATCTCCGGACACGAAGCCTCATCCTTTATCCTGACATCCACCGGAGAGACCGAAATAAGTGCCTGATCAAACCGCGTGCTCTCGAGGCATCTCTCGGGAGCACGCGCTACCCCCCTAATAGGGGATTAGTTTTCCTGCTCGAGGACTTTTGTTGGGTCCTCAACTTCGGCATTGAGTAATCCGCTCTCGCGCATATCCGCGATCCCCGGGAACTCGTGCAACGACTTCATACCGAAATTGGTCAGGAAGTCGTTGGTGGTCAGGAACGTCATCGGATTCCCTTGAGAAGACCTTCTTGGACCCGGCCTCACCCAACCCAACATGATGAGAAGGTCGAGCGTCCCCCTCGCAAGAGACACGCCTCTGACGCGTTCGATCTCAGGTCTCGTCACGGGCTGGAACAAGGCGACGACGGCGAGTGTTTCCATCGCTGCTCTGGAAACCCTTCGCGGGATACCTACCATTCTTCGACACATATCCGAGTATTCTGGCCGTGTCCGTACAGCCCAGCCTTCGGCCGTCTCGATAAGCGTTATGCCTCTCCCTTCGTAGTCGGCTCTGAGATCCCGGATGATGTCGCCGACGTTCACGCTCACCGGAACCAGCATTTCCAGGTCTTCCTTTGTCAATGGCGTTTCCGACATCAGCAGGGCGCACTCGAGGACATTCTTCGGACTGGTCATTCTGACACCGCCTTTCTCACCATAATAGGCTCGTTGGCCGCGTCCTGCCTGAGTTCCATCGTTCCGGTTCTTGTGAGTTCCAGACTGGCCACGAGGCGGGTTGCGATGTTCGACCTGTACCTCAGACCCTCCGCCCTCGGAACAAGCGTCCTGAGATCCGTCCATTCCATTGGAGACTTCCGGTTGATGTCCGTAATGGCTTCGTCGACGCTGGCGATGTCGAAGGGCTTGAGAGGCCTTTGAGGCAACAAGGGAGTTCCGTCGACGCGTTTCGGATATGCGGCTATCAGTTCGCTGAGGGAGGCTTTCAGCCTCGCTGCCGCAACCCCTTGCTGATCGCCTCGCGGTCCGAACCAGTCCCTGCCAAGCCTGGTCGTTCTTGCAAGAGCGTCTGATGCCGCCTTGATTGCGTTCAGTCGTTTCAGGTGAAAGGCGAGCGTTTCTGCATCCGGATTCTCCGTGCCGTCCTCCTTGGGGCGTCTGAGAAGAATCTTCGATTTCAGAAAGGTCAGCCACGATGCCATCACGAGCCAGTCGGCTGTTAACTCGAGCCTAAGACCGGCTGCGCGCGCGATGAAAGTTTCGAATTGGCGTACGAGTTCCACGATATCGATCGCTTCCAGATCGACACGTTGGGTCCGCGCCAATTCAAGGAGGGCCTCGATCGGCCCTTCGTAAGATTCCATTCGGACGATGAAGGCCTCGTCGGAAACGTCCCTCATGAGGCCTCCGTAGTCCCCGGAAAATCAGTAGCGGTACGACAGACCGAGGCGCATGCCGAACTCGTTAGGGGAGTCATCCAGGGCATTGGACATCCAGCGAGTGTAGGAGCCTTCCGTCTTGACGGAAACGTCGCTGGTCAGGACTTTCTCGAAACCAAGGCCCGAACGAATGCCGTTCGCCCATACGTCCGATCCGCCATCGACCTCGAACACGCCGCGCTCGTACCCCACAAGTCCGTAGACAATGGTATCCGGAGCGACCTGTCGGCCAACCTTGACCGCGCCGCCGTAGGACTGGCGTTTCGTGATCGAGGCTCCGTCGTCATCCAGTTCGTGGTTGGAGAGTTCGCCACGCAGCTCCACGCCGGTGTAGGTCTTGTCAAGCACCTGTCCGTAGCCGACGGACGCTCCGCCGCCGTATCCGAAGCCGGACAGGTCGTCGGCCGAACCGTAGGCAGCCGCGCCGTCGATGCCGAGGGTCGCTCCGTCGAAAGCGCTGTCGGCCTTCGCGAGTCCCGCGCTCACGCCGAAGATCGCGAGGGACGCCGCGGCGCCGATCATGTATTTGATGCGAGTGTTCATTCCGAATCCTTCCATGGATGGTTTCAGCTTCAAGGATCGCTCTAAAAAAACCCGCGCGTCAATAGTGGCAAACGAATCCCTTCAATTCGCTCGAAAGGCTCGCGCATGCGAGCAGATGGGCAGTGACCCACCTCCTCGAGCCTTCGATGCACCCCCGTCTCGGGGAGAGGATTACGGTACTCGCGTCCGGGCGCACGAATTCGTGGTCCGAATTCTCGCTCCAAAAATGGAACCCATCGGATTCGATCTTACCGAATTCATCGCTATCGCCCCACGCCTCTGTCGTCGTTGCGTAGGCGAACCCAGGGCTCACGCCGTTGCATGGAGGTATCGATTCCGTCTCCAGCAGCTTCATGTCGACAGGATCGAACGCCAAATTACCGGGTGAGCTAATGATCGATGCGGACTTGAGATTTAGGAACATGACGGCGGCGCGCTTTCGCACCGTCTCGGCCGAGCAAAAATCCTTCATACGTTCCCACACGATGTCCGGTCCGCCGTCAGAATCGACATCGGCGCGATACCGCATGAGGGACTCAAGTCCATTGGAGGCAATAAGCCTTCCTTTCATGCACAGGTCTCTCTCGATCCGTCCGAGCCTCATGCAGGTTTCGTGAAGGGGAATGACGATCCCGGATTCCCCGAGCGGGCAAATAGCCTCTCTTCTCATCCACATGAGAGCGGGGACCGTCAGATCAACGTACGTGAGACGGATGCCGTTGGCCGTGCCGACCGCCGTATTGAATACCGTCCATCTTCCATGCGCCATGCCGGACTGCCGATCACCTTTCTTGTCCCAATCCTGAATTTTGGGTCCAATTAGGCATCGGCGCAAGGGCCGCACGGCGTCCGTCTTAAGATCTTTTTTCTTGCCGCACCGGATGTCATTATCCAAAGGTTCATTGGGGGACGACATGCGTTTCGAATTCGATTACAAATACGCCATTTCCTACAAGCCGTTCAGGGCGGTCAATCCACGCTCCAGTCCGGCGCTGAGCCACACTTCGATCGAGGTTCGCGAAGTCGATCTCGTCGACGCGCCTCTCGTCGCGCGCATTGGCACCAGCGAGGACCAGG
Organism: Roseibium sp. RKSG952; assembly: GCF_009711355.1. NCBI lineage: Bacteria > Pseudomonadati > Pseudomonadota > Alphaproteobacteria > Hyphomicrobiales > Stappiaceae > Roseibium > Roseibium sp. RKSG952. Next base: position 4,330 of record NZ_SMMF01000801.1, read on the forward strand.
GAGTGATCTCCGACAAGCCTTCATACGCTTTGAAATCGAACGGCGACAGGCGTGAACTTCGATATATTAACGGCCGTTTCTTTATTGAGGTCCAATCAGCCGAAGAGACGAAAGAAGCGCTTGCGACCGGGACTCGGAATACTCCGTTTCAAAAGATCGGAACCGAACTCATCGGCACAGACCCTCATGCTTGCCGTTACGCAGGATTTGGACGCAAGCCCGAAAAGATCTACAAAACCGTCTCTGACATCGCGCGCGAAAATCCCCGATGCCGGGAACTCTCCGACAACAATGCCGAGACAAAAGAGATGTTTCGCAAATTCGCTGAACATTTCGTGGTTGTCGAGGGTGTTCTGTTCCAGGAAACGCCTGAACCGATCGTCGAGTTCACGAATTACGGCTCCTGCAAGGTTCAACCGACCTATTGCCCCAACTATTATCAGAATTACGAGAGCGACCTGCAATACTCTTGGGACCACTTCTCATCGACCAAATGGGCCGACAACTTGGTCGATGCCGTCGGGCGACTGGAGAAGGAGGGTGAGATGCCTCCCTATGAAATTCTCGATCCGCGTCCGTTCCTGTTCGACGGCGTTTCGCATGGTGTCTACGGACAAGCCGAGGCGCTGTTTCAAGCGATGCAGAGCGCGGTCTGGCGAATGGGCGACGATTTCATCGAGGCCTATTACGATCTCAAGGAGGCGATCGACAAATCGCCCAACCGATGCGTCACCCTCGAAATCGAGAATGCCCTGCAACGGGTCACCGCATGCGATACGGCAGCCTCGAAAAAGATTAACGACGAGATCAGGGAATTCAACGCGTTCGCGCGGGAGGACGACAGGCACAACGGTGACACGTTCTTTAGAGACGAGTACTTCGGTTGGTCCAGTGACCAGTTCGACAATTTTGGCCACATGGCCATGCGTGCTCTCGAGCACTGGAACACCAGGGAGGTCGAGCGCTATTGGCCTGATGTTGGCTCACTCCCTGGGAAACCGCTCGCTGGAAGTGGTGGTGAAGGGGCGGTCTCCGAGCTGAACTCGGTCGGCAAGATCGCCATGGCGTTCTATGGTACGGGCATTGACGTGATCGACCTTCAAAAAAGGATCGACGGCGGCTTTCGGTACTTCGAGGTCAAGACGAGAAGAAACAGAGGTGTCGCCGAAGTTTCCCCTGATGGCGACATGCGAGCGTTCGGGGAGTTCTCGGAGGAGCACATGAAAGCTCTTCCAATCAGTTCGCTAAACAATCTAAAGGCGGCGATGTCATGAAGTTCACTCTGCCCATAACGTTCGAAGACGGCTACGTTCCGAAAGGTGCGCGCAATTCGAGGCCTTGCTTGTCCCACGGTTCCGTCGAAATCGAAATCGTCGAGGTAGATCGGGTCGAGGCGCCGATCATCCATATCGTCGGCAACATTAAGCCGGATATCCCGATGACATCGAGGACCATGAACGATTTCACTGGCACGTTTCGCGCCGAAGGCAACTTCACGTCTGAGGTCGTCCTCTACGAAGGCGAATATTACTCATCTCTTTTCGATGTCGAGGAGATGGAGGACAGGATCCGCGAAGAGAATAGACTCAACCCGTTCTATGGCGAAGGCAGCTATGCCGGTCTGGCCCTTGGTCCGAAGGGGACCAAAATCGGTGTTTATAAAAACATAGAACGCAGAGACATCGAGGCGGGAAAAACAGAAATTCGCAAGTGGATCGAGAACTATGACACTGCGGCGTCCCTCGTGACGGGGCGGGCGCGCGATCTGATCATAGTCGACGGAAAAGTCCACACCAAGGTCGGCGAACCCGTACTTTCGATCGCCTACGCGGGCATCGGCTCCCAGAAGTGCGTTCTCGTCGTGGGGGAGGCCATCAAAAGCAGCGCACGCAATTTCGGCGGCGACTTGGGCAACGATGACTTCAATACGTTGCGGTTCGGACTTGATGAGATTGATCTCGCGAGGTCCTTTCTTTCCAGGGAGAATGGCATTGACTGCACGGTCATCAAGCACGTTTCCGCCGATATGGTCACGTTCAGAAACGATGACCGTCGTCTTTTCAATGCCGCGAAATACGCTCTTTCGCGCACGAGGAATTTCGTCCCGACCTCGAATCGGGAATTCGCGTTCGTATGGAACCGCCTTCACATGGCCCTGAGGCCCGGTCGTCTTTCCCAGCAATCCATTTCCGCGATTAGGGATTTCCTGGAGTGTTGCGCCGGGAAGATCGCCGAGTACCAGAAGGGTGCCGATGTCGTTTACGGCACCTCCGGGTGGTCGCTCTCGGAAACGAGTTTCGACGATACCGTCACTTCTCTCGTTGAAGCACTGAAAGCATGGGACGATAGGGCTGACAGCGATCTCGACTGGATGGATTCATCCATGGGGTTTGAGTCCAGGATTGACGGCGGCCTACTCTTCCGCGAAGTAACGAACGCCCGCGATCTCTATAGAGTGTCTCGTTCCATGGGTGGCGATAACCGCCTTGCGGACGCGGTCCTCTCTGGCGACGGCTTCGCTATCTTAATAGAGGACAAGGCCGGTCCGTACGCTTTGGCGAGAGCTACTTCGACACCGGATGGCGGGTACGAGATATGTGAAATGCAATCAAAGATCGCTCGCTATGAGGAACGGTTTCGCAAGATGATCGAGGCTATGCTTCCGGAGGACGATGCCGTTCTCTCGGTCGACATGACGGCTATGGGGGGGGTGATGTGTTAGTTTTAATATACCTCGACTACATTCCAGTATAGCAAAAATAACATTCAAGGCGAACCATGAGCCAGGCGAAAAACGCTCTTCATCTTCTGTCCGACGGTCGGGCGCGCAATTCCCGTTTTTTCCGGGATCACGGAATTTACCCGACTACCGTTTCCAGACTGATCAAGTCCGGCAAAATTCATTGCCCGATGAAGGGTGTTCATATTCTCGCGTCTTCCGTTGGCGACCAAACCGCCGCCATCATCGCCGGACTATCGCTCAAATACCACGGATCGCTTGCCTGTCTCTATACGGCCGTCCGTCTGAAAAACTTTGTCACGCAGCCTCTTTCAGGATTTCACCCAAGTTCTTCTCTAGGGCGGTAACGAGGCTCTCCGCGATGGCGGAAACGCACGGTACAACCACCGAATTGCCAAATTGCCTGTATGCCTGCGCGTCGCTTACCGGGATCCGCATTCTCGGCCCGTCCTTCTGGTCGAAACCCAGCAGACGGGCCGCCTCTCTGGGGGTCAGGCGCCGCGGATTCCTGCCGCCGTTCCTGATCAGGATTTCAGACCCGTCCTTGCCGTATCTCGCCGACATCGTCCGCGCGACATCGTCCGGACCCACCATGCCGTAGCCGAAGCCGTTACCCCTTTTGCGGTGCTTCTCGGCGTATCTCTCCAAGAAGTCCCAAAGCCCGGCGGTTAGCGTGTACTTGTCTAGGGGAACGCCGTTTGGAGCGTATGGGCAGTCGCTCGACCCGGGTTCCCCCTCCTCGTGAAGCACAGAATTCATCTTCGGTCCGTTCTCGGGCACGAACACCGTGTCGAAATCGAATTCCTCCCCGTCTCGATGTCCGACCATGAAGATCCGTGGTCTCTTCTGTGGCACCCAGGGCGTGCCGTCGATTACTTTGTAGCTGAAGGTGTAGCCAAGTTGCTCGGTCAGCGTCCGCTTGATGACCTCGAAGGTCTGCCCCTTGTTGTGGGAGGCCAGATTCTTAACGTTCTCCAGTAGAAACGCCTTCGGCTTCTTCTCCTTGATGATCCGGGCGACATCGAAGAAGAGTGTCCCTTGGGTCTCGTCTTCAAAACCATGTTTTCGGCCGAGTGAATTCTTCTTGCTCACGCCCGCGATTGAGAAGGGCTGACAAGGGAACCCCGCGACGAGGATGTCGTGGTCCGGAATGTCGGCGGCATCCACCTTGGTGATGTCCCCTACAACGCGGTGACCGGCCCCATGGTTCGCTAAGTAGGTCTTCAGGGCGTGCGTGTTCCACTCGCTCGTGAAAACGCATTCTGCTCCGGCGGCCTCGAATGCGCGGCGCATTCCGCCAATACCCGCAAAGAGGTCGATGAACGTCGTTCTACCCGTCCTCCGTTCGCCGATGCCGATATCCTTGCTCTTGAGAACGGACAGAAGGTCGCCGGGACATTCCTCCTTCCCCGAATCCCACTTGCGGATTTGGGGTGTGGATTTCCCTAGAAGCTCAGCAGCCTCTTCGACGTTCATCACTGCCGCCGCCCGAGCGACGAAGAATTCGGTCACTTCCTTGGGCGTGAAATCCGTCCTCATTCGTATTTTCTCCGTTTCAGGCGCGACCGACGGTTGCCATGTCCGCCAGATCGCACTCTTCGGGGTTCATCAGGACGGACTCGCTCTCCTCTTCGTAGAAGGTCGGGTCGGTCAGTCCCATGGGGATCTCGAGGGCTTCGATGTGGGCGCTTGAAAGGATTCGATCCTCACCGTCCACACCCTCCATCAGAATGAACTTCAGAAGCGGCTTCCCCTGGGCCGCGCTTTCGACAAGCGGACCGAAGACGTGATTATTTCCGTAGCCGTCTGGAAGCGTGTCGAAGTATTCAGGCTTGGACTCGTCCTCGGTGTGGATCACGAGCATGCCGGCGTGCGTTTCCGACACGAATTCCGGGTAGCTGATTCTCTCCGGGAAAGTGATTTCCTTTATGGAGGACCTCCGAACGATGACGTACTTGCAATCCGCGAAGAAAACGATGACCGGATCCTCGCCATTGGCGACGGTGTCCTTGAGCGCTATCATGACGCCGGAAGTAATCCGGAAATGACATTCGTTCCCGGATCTGAAGCGAAATCTGGCAAAATGGTCGCGCGGGTCCGGGTCGATATTTGCCGAGACCAGAGCGTTCGCGTTGTGGTCATCGAGTGCAATCTCCCTGCAATCGCCGAGATCATCGCACTCCTTGATTCCCTCGAGGATCTCACCGACGGTCGGAAACAATTCGCCCAGTGAAACGTCGAGCGCGCTAGCGATCGAGAATACCAAAGAAAGGCGAACCAGCGGCCACTGGCGCTCCGCCATGACCAGCTCGACGATGTCGAATCCGGTTCTCGCCGCCAGTTCTGCCGCGCTCATTCCTGCTTGCTGTCTGAATTCCCTGATGTTGTTCATGCTCTTTCCCTTTTTCCTTCCTCAAAGGGTCTTGTTGGATCCGGCTTTGGTCAATCCGAATTGAGTTTTTTCTTTTCCATGAATCGGCTTCAGACCAGTCGAAGAGGTCGTTAACGCCAAAAGTTCGCGCTACCCTCTCTTTGAGAAATGATGTCTAAAACACCGCCAATTCCCGCATCTCTTGCTCGGTTCAGACGGCATTCAGCGCCTTCAGGATTTCGTAGTCGTCGTCTGAGATCTCGATGTTGTTCGTGATGCCTAGAAACCTCCTTTTGGCAGCGAGTTCGTTTCGGCTCTGTTCGGAGTAGTCGAGCTTGTCGGCGTATCTTTGCAGGACGACTTCCGACAGCACCGACGTTTCGACCCCGTCCCTCGATCCGGCTAACGCATCCTTGAGGGACTTAACCGGCGGAGCAGGCTGAGAGTTCACGACGTACCTCAGATATCTGGCCCGGCGCTCATGGTCTGCCTCCTCGGCAATGATCTCTCCGATGCGAAGATCCGAATTCGCTTTCGAAACTGCTTTTTCCAGTCTCTCGAGAACGAGGCACAGTCTGGAGAAATACATCCAGTCCTTACCGATCTCCCTTCCCCTCTCGTCAAGGATGGCTTCAAGCTCGCTTTCCGCGCGCGGAACGGCAGCATCGATCACGGCGACGAGGGTTGGCTTCAGGGGTTCTAGGCTCGTTGCGAGTGCTTTGATCGCATTGGTGGCTTCGGTGACCGTAAGTCTCATAATGAATCCTTGGTAGCGGCGAATTATTTTAACGGTGGTGGCGTTTCAGTGGACTGTCAATCCTTTCTCAAGGTTCTCCGGAGCGCATTTTACCATCGTCATTGACATTGCCTTCTCCCTGTCCTCGGGCGGCATGAATTCCCCCAGATCCGTTTCGAATGAGAGGTCCGCACCAACCGCTTCGCTGACCCCTTTTGGATTGTCTGTCACGAACCTCAGCCGCATGTCCTTGACGTACTCTTGTTATGAAAGATGACCGAGTTGACGTCTTCCCCGCCCTGCGGGACGTGGGTT
>NZ_SMMF01000698.1:0-4772 GCF_009711355.1 Roseibium sp. RKSG952
GATTGAGGAGGCACTCGCCCGGCAAGACGGCATTGCCAAGGCAGCAGTAGTTGTTCGGAAGACAGCAGAGGCTTCCAACGCCGATACCCAGTTGGTCGGTTTTGTCGTCACTGATAGTGTTCAGTCCGACAAAAAGGAAAGTCCACAGCTTCTGGAGTTCGGAACGGATTTCGACCTGAGTGATCTGCTTTCCAAACTGAAACGGACTTTGCCGGAACATATGGTGCCTTCGCGTTTTGTTCGGCTATCCCGCATACCCTTGACCATATCCGGAAAGGTGGACAGGAAAGCTTTGCCCGATTCAGAGGGAGAAGTCGTACAGGCTGGCTATATCGCACCAGTTACACCAACAGCAGTTCTATTGTGCGATATAATTGCAGAGGTTGTGCAAGTCGAACGCGTCGGACTTTCGGATAACTTCTTTGATATTGGTGGCGACTCAATGAAAGCTCTCCGTGTCATTGGGCGTTTGTCTCACGCCGGAGTGTCCGTAAGTGTCAAGGATTTTTATCAAGCACCGGTTCTGGGTGATCTTGCGACTTCCCTCGAAGGGGGGGGCGTATCGGGAGACGCAGAGTATATCGCTGCAAATTCCTCACCCTTTGGACTTGTTGATCGCCAGTTGGTTGGGCAACTACCCGCGAATGTTGTTGATGCCTATCCATTGACGCGTTTGCAAGAAGGCATGCTGTTCCACAGCCGCAAGGACGATGACGGATCCGCATATCATGACGTCTTCAACTATGTTGTAGGACTGCCATTTGATCAGACAGCAATGGAAGGTGCCTTGGAGTATCTGACGCGCCGCCATGACGTGCTTCGTACTGCTTTTGATACCGTGAATTTTGGTGAGCCAATACAGCTGGTTTATGCCGACGCAACATTGCCGTTGACGGTCATTGCGGGCGGTAAGGGCTGCGCACCTTTAGAAGATATCGTCCGAGAGTTTATTAATGAAGAACGCAAGACGCAGTTTGACTGGTTGAAACCGCCTTTGGCACGGGTGTTTGTTCACGTTCAAGATGACGAGGCATTCGCGCTGACCTTCAGTTTCCTGCATGCCATTCTGGACGGATGGAGCGTTGCTGCCTTGATTACGGAGTTGGTGGACCTCTACCAATGCCTCTTGGAGGGGCGAGTATCGTGTATTGGCGGGACCGAGGTCGCCTGCAAGTTCAGGGACTTTGTTGCCCTTGAACGTCTTGCCATTGAAAGCGAGGAAGACGGCTCTTGGTGGCGGGAACACCTTGGTGGGGCCGAATGTGTCAAACTGCCCGACGTGTCGGTTTACCGCGCGGGTTCGGCTTCTGAACCTAATGATTTTGGCGGAGTTGAAGATCACTCTGTCGTGTTGTCTGAAGGTATGGCCCGTTCGCTGAAGCAGTTTGCTGCAAACGTGGGAGTGCCGCTCCGAACCATATTTTTGACAGCTTACCTGAAAGTGCTCTCGCGCTACACAGGTACAGAGGATGTTGTGACCGGTTTGGTTTGCAACGGGCGTCCGGAGGTTGCTGGTGGAGATCAGGTTCTGGGCCTGTTCCTGAATACGGTGCCAATGCGTGTTATCCTTCAGCCTGGTCAAACCTGGAAGGAACTGGTGAAACTGGTATTTGATGTCGAACGTGGAGTAATGGCGCATCGCCGGAGCCCGTTGTTCGATATTCAGAGACAACTTGGTAAGACCGAGTTCTTTCAGTCAGTTTTCAACTATATTGATTTCCACGTATTCGAAAACGCAGTTGATCACCTTGGAAAACAAGTGGTTCAAGGTGGATATGGTGCATTTGAAAAATCCAACTTTTCACTGACTGCAAACGTGGGGAGGGATGCGCGAACCAACCGCTTGGGATTTGTCCTGACCTACCAGGCAGATGAGCTTTCGGGTGACTTGATACGCTCTATGGCCAGGGAGTTCTTTTTGGTATTGAAGGAGTTATTGTCTGCGTCAGATGAGAAACACTCCGATCAAAAGGGGCTATCAGACCTTGGTAGTGAAAAGCTGCTTCAGCGTTTCAACGATACTGCGAGTGGGCTTCTGCCGGGCGAAACGATTGTCGATTTGTTTCAAGAAAAAGCACTGACAAATCCAGATGCAATAGCCGTCATAGACGGCGAAAGTCATACAACCTACGGTGAAATTGAAGCTGCTTCAAATTGTCTGGCCCGGTATCTGATTTCGGTTGGCGTCGGTGAAGAGGATGTTGTTGGCGTTTGTATCGGAAGGTCAGCAGAACTGATTGTATCGCTCTTGGCAATCGTCAAAGTCGGCGGTGTCTACATGCCGCTGGATCCAGCTTATCCAACGGAACGCATTGGGTTCATGATAAAGGATGCCTCTGCACAATTGGTGCTCACCACGAGCGAGTATTGCAGTGCAATTGCACTTCTTGAAGAATATGACATCCGGTGGATCGAGTTGGATGAGCCAGAGTTCAGGAAAAATCTAGGTCAACAGTCAGTCAACAGCATTACTGGTAAGGAATGTTCATCAAGGCCGAGTTCTTCTTCCGCAGCATATTTGATCTATACGTCGGGGTCCACTGGACGACCAAAAGGTGTAGTTGTCGATCATGGCAACAGTGTTAGCTTCGCGGGGGGGCTGGGAACATTGTGTAGCCAAGAAGAAATCGGAAAGGTTGGCTGGTTTTCCTCTGTTGGGTTTGATGCCTCTGTATGGGACATTCTGATGAGCTTTCGACTGTCTGGAACGCTGATCGTTGTGCCGGAGGCAGTCAGAACCGATGGTCATAAACTGGCCGGGTTCATGAACAGCTCGCGTATAGAAGCGCTATTTCTTCCTCCATTGCTGCTGCCGGACTTGGTTCAAAATGATCTGTCCAGCTTGCGAATGTTGATCACAGGCGGTGAAAAGCCGGACAATATTGCTGCCGGTATCGCAGCAAGCCGTTACCGATATATCAATGCGTATGGTCCGACAGAGACTACCGTCGTTGTGACAACCTATTCCGTCCAAGCCCCTCGGTCAGAACACCCAATTCCGATTGGATCGCCGATGGCGGATACGCAGGTTTATGTAGTTGACAGGCACTTGAATCTGGTTCCAGTAGGGGTTGCCGGGGAACTTTTGATTGGAGGCGGTCAGGTCTCACGGGGGTACCGGAATCGACCCGGGTTGACGGCCGAAAAGTTTATCGCAAACCCCTTTACTGACAAACCAGGCAGTCGGCTTTATCGTACCGGTGATCGTGCCAGACGGAGGCCTGATGGTGCGCTTGAGTTTTTGGGGCGAATTGACACCCAAATTAAAATACGCGGCATGAGGGTTGAACTTGAGGAAATTGAAGCTGTGTTGGCAGAACAGGCTGGCATTCTACAGGCAGCCGTTGTTGCTCGGGACGTTCACGATGGAACGCCCGAACAGAAACAGCTAATCGCATATGTTGTGCCTGATGTGGTTGATGACCAGGTACTCGCCGCTGCGCTGGGTATAGAAGAAAATCAGATCAACGAGGAGGACCATGCTTCCGTCCTCGTGCTTGATTCTGCGAGCAGTGTTGATCTTATTGACATAAGGGCTGGCCTCGCCAAGAATCTTCCAGCACACATGATCCCTGCCAGATTTGTTGTCCTGTCGCGTTTCCCAGTTTCCCCGTCCGGAAAAGTCGATCGCAAGGCCTTGCCTGACGTTTTCGGCCAACGGATACAAGCACCCTTTGCAGAGTTGACAACAGAGACGGAAAAAGCCATTGCGGAAATATTCAAGGAGATTTTTGGAGAACAGAATATCGGTTGTCATGATAGTTTCTTTGATTTGGGCGGTCATTCGCTAATGGTGATGCAACTTATTACAAGAATTGAAACTGTTTTGGGCAAGTCAGTGACTATCCGTGATGTGTTTGAAGCGCCGACGGTTCACGGTTTGGCTGAACGTGTTGAGGTTGGGGCAAAGCGGTATTCGCCCTTGGTCCGGTTTGTACAAGATAAGGTTATTTCTGAGAGTTCTCCAAGAACGATTGTCTGTTTTCATCCCGGCGGTGGGTTGGCGAGCGTGTATGGTCAGAAGAGTGTTTTGTCCGAATGGGGGGCATTCGGCGCTGTAATTGGTGTCCAGGCCCGAGGGCTCGAACATGGTGAGGAGCCTTTTGAATCCTATGAGGAAATGGTGACCTGTTACGCCTCAGCTATTCAGGAAGAACTTGAGGGGCCATTTGTTTTCATCGGCTGGTCGCTTGGAGGGCATCTCGCTCAGGAACTGGCCGCGCGGTTGCAGTGTAGGGGCGAAAGGATTGATGGACTGGTCATTTTGGATGCCATTGCGAGCCGGAAAAGCCTTGATGAAGACAGGATAGTGTCGAAATGGACCGAGAGTGAACGGATCAACCGCCTCTTGAGAATTTTTGAAGATACACCGGTGCCAATCCTTGACAACCTGACGACTGAGCAAAAAGTGGCCCGGCTTGGAAATCATTTTCAAGCTCATGGCTTGCTGCCAGAGGGCAGCGACGTCAGCTCGAGTGATATGACCAACCACATTCTTCGCATGATGAATGAACAGGGCGCGCTTTTGCCGTCTACAGCGGATAAGTCACCCTTTGACGGCCCTACACTTCTGGTACGGGCGAGAGATACAAGTAGAATCCAAGAGGATGCATTTTTTGGGTGGTCGCATTATTGCAATGATCTAGAAACCATTGATCTGAACAGCGATCATTTGCAGCTTCTTATGGGGAAAATGACTGTTTTAACAGCAAAAGCTGTAGCCGCTTGGATCAAGAAGAGGTTTTGTGAATACTCCACCGGCTAAAGCCGGT
>NZ_SMMF01000884.1:0-29179 GCF_009711355.1 Roseibium sp. RKSG952
ATCAAATCCGCCGACCATGTTGCACCTCACCTCTGAATTCACCAGGCGATAAGACGCGCGGTGTTTTTTAAAAAACCCGTGTTGGTGACCTTCTTGTTTATAGAAGGGACAGCCTTGCTGACGGCACATGACAGCCGTTGACGGCTTTGCGCATTCAGTAAACCCGTAACCTCAAAACGGAAAGACGACCCCTGTCGGCTTTGACCGGGCGTTTCTTTTTTGTGTTGCAGAGGAATGGAGAGTTGTTAAAAACACGGAGAATTCGACTGCTTACACAGTTCTTACACGAGGTGTTTCTAAAAACTCGAAACTATGCTAAGGTATTGAAGTTATTGGCGCACCGGGGAGGATTCGAACCCCCGACCCCCAGATTCGTAGTCTGGTGCTCTATCCAGCTGAGCTACCGGTGCGGATGGCCTGTCCGGTGATTATGAAATCACCGCGGCGATTGGTTCCTGCGGGCCGTTTCTGCGTGCCCCGCTGAACTGGGCGCATACCTACTTCCGACCGATGGCCTTGGCAAGAGGGTTTTTGATGTTTTTTTGACAATGCGGTTGATAATTTTTCAGCTCCGCGATTTTCCGCCATTTTCGCGGAACGGGTTGTCCACCGCAGGGCATTTCCGATGCCGTCAGGCGGTCTGGCGATCAGGCAGATCGATGCAAAAACACGCGCCCGGCCGGGTCTCATCCAAATAGATCCGGCCGCCATGGGCCTTCAAAAGCTCGGCTGCAATCGCCAGTCCAAGCCCGACGCCGCCGTTTTTGGACCCGCTGTGAAAGGCCTTGAACAAGGATTTGCGGATATTGGCCGGGATGCCCGGCCCCGTGTCCCAAACCCGGATATGAACAAGGGTCCCCTCGCGCTCGGCCTCAAGCACAATCCGGCGCACCACCGCCGGGTGCTTTTCCGCCTCCAGAGCCTGCAGGGCATTGCGGCTCAGATTGAGCAGGACCCGGAACATCTGTTCCGGATCGGCGTCAACCTCTAGATCCTTGGCAACGCGGTTTTCAAAACAGACGCCGGCATGCTCGGCAAGCCCGAGAACATCCGAAACATCCGACCCGAGACGATGCAGGGCGATCAGACGGCGCTGGGGCGGGCGTTCATTTGCCTTGCCATAGGACATCACAGCCTGGGTGTAACCAACGGCGCGATCCAGCGTGGCAAGAATTTTCGGAGCAAGCCGGTTGACGGTCGGATCCGGCACATGTTCCAGCCGTTCGAGAAACAGCTGTGCGGATGCCAGCAGATTGCGCAGGTCATGATTGATCTTGGAAACGGCAAGCCCCAGATCGGCCAGTCTCTGCTTCTGGGTCAAGGCACGCGACAGAGCCTCTTCCATCGCGGCAAGACGAAGTTCGGCGTCACCAAGCTCGTCGCTGCGGCCGGAGACCTTGATGATCCGCGCTATATCCTCCGGCTCCTCGGCAAAATGATCCATTGACCGGGTCAGGCGCTGCAACGGACGAACAAACACCGCCCTGAGGGTGACGTAGACGAGGCCAGCGGTAATCGCGGAGATGATCAGCGAGAGAGCCAGGATCCGCACCGAAAAGGCCAGCATGTCCTGATGCAAGAGTTCGGTCGGGAAAACCACGTCGACCCGTTCCACATGACCCATGCTGACAGATCCCATTACACGCATGTAGCCATTGCCATGATAGAACAGGACCCGGAACGTCTCGAGGATGGAGTCGATCGGGTTGATGTCGGCCATGTCGACCACATGGTCAATGTCCGCCGGCACTTTTCCGTCCATGGCAATCAGGCTGCGGCGGCTGCCCTGATCCAGCGCGATGGCGACAGCGCCGGTCGTGCGCAACAGCTCTTCCTGAAGCCGCGGGGCGATCGTATTGGTTTCCGCCAGAACCGACGCAGCAACCCCGGCCGTGGTCAACCGGTCATGCAACCAGTTGTTCCGGAAATTCGCAATCGACGGAACAAAGATCAGGACTTCGGCGAGCATGACGAAGGAAACCGTCAGAAGCAGGAGCTTGCCGGAAAGCCCCGCCAAAATGCGGGAGCGCCGGCGCCTTCCGGACAAAAACGGAAACAGGGGACCGGGTTTTGCGGCACTCGGGTCTGAAGCACCTTTTTGAGGGCCCTCGTGCTTCATGCAACTCACTCTCGATCAGAAATTTCCGCAAAGGATACAAGGGCTGGCCGCCTGGTCACAACCCCTTGGGCAAACCTTAGCCAAAATACCGCAGCACTGCGATCAGCCTCCGGACCCAGATGTTGCGCGGCGCATCGGCATAATAGGATATCGCAGCGCGACGGACCAGTTCACCCACGGTCGGATACGGAGCCACAAAACCCGCGAGATCCTTCATGCGCATGTTTTGCGAGATGGCCAGCGACAGGAGGTTGATGATTTCGCCCGCCTGCGCGCCTGCAATCGCAGCCCCGACAAGCTTTCCGCCCGGCCCTGCGAAAAGCTTCAGGCGGCCTTTCGTCTGCCCGTTTGCCTGTGCCCGGTCATTGCCGGAATAGTCGGCGGTCAACACTTTCAGCTTGTCACCATAGTGCTCCCGGGCCTCTGCTTCGCTCAGCCCCAAATGACCAAGTTCCGGGCTGGTATAGGTCACCCGGGGGATGATGTTGCGGTTTTCCTTGACAGGCAGGCGAAACAGCAGGGAGCGCATCACGAGCCCGGCATGATATCCGGCAACATGCGTGAACTGCAGGCCACCGGCGGCATCGCCGATCGCAAAGACCCGGCGGTTCGTGGTCCTCAACCCCTTGTCGACCTTTATTCCTGAGGGTTCAAAGACGATGCCCGCTGTCTCCAGATCAAGACGGTCGACGACCGGCTTGCGCCCGGCCGCCAGAAGCAGGTGGCTTCCCGTCAGGACCCTTGGCGCGCCATCCGGGTTGCGCAGTTGCAACTCCACCCCGTCCGGCGTGCGTGCCACCTGATCAATCGAGGTTTGCTCCAGGATCTCGACACCTTCGTCCCTGAGGGCAGACAGGACGATGCCCGCAAGGGTGCGGTCTTCGCGCCCCAAAGCCGCCTGAGCCTCGACAACCGTAACCCTTGATCCAAGACGCCGGTGCGCCTGGGCCATCTCCATGCCAATCGGACCGCCGCCGATGATCACCAGATGTTCAGGTGCCTGACGCAAGCCAAAGAGGCTTTCGTTGGTCAGATACGGAACATCCTCCAAACCGGGGATCGGCGGGATAGACGCTGCCGAACCGGTTGCAATCACAAACCGCCGCGCCCTGACCTCGGCCTCTCCGACCCGGACCGCGCTTTCGGACACAAAGCGGGCGTGGCCCTTGATGACGGTCACCCCGAGCCCTTCAAACCGCTCGACCGAATCGTGCGGCGCAATTGCTGCAATCACGGATTTGAGGTGATCGTTCGCCTTGGCGAAATCAATCCCGGTCCCTTTTGCGGTCACGCCAAAAGCTCCGGCATTGGCGACCGAGGCGGCCGCTTTTGCGGCAGCAATCAGAGCCTTGGACGGAACGCAGCCATAGTTCAGGCAATCGCCGCCCATCAGCCCCTTTTCGATCAGAACCACATCCACGCCGAAAGCGGCAGCAGCAGCAGCGACGGACAGTCCGCCCGACCCTGCCCCGATCACACAAATGTCCGGGCGCAATTGTTTCATGAAGCTTCACCTAAGGAGACAAACGGGAGAAAATCTAGCTGCCGGTATTCCGCCAGCGTTTCAGGACAACCGGGATCAGGCTGACAATACCAAGCGCAAAAAAGGCGGCAAGCAACTGAGGCGTAACCAATGCACCGACATCAATCGTACACGTCCCCTTCGCCGTACATCCGGGATCGGCAGCCTCCTGCGCCGTGATGATGCTGTCGAGACCGGAGCCGATAAAGGCGAAGGCAAACGTCCCCGGGATAATCCCGAGAAAGGTGCCAAGCGCGAAACTGCCAAGTGGCATCTTGAACATGGCAGGCGCGATATTCACCAGCCAGAACGGAAAGACAGGAGTCAACCTCAGGAACAAGAGGTAGTGAAAGGCATTCTCGCGAAATCCGCTTGAAATTCTCGACAGGAACGGTCCGGCCCTTTCGGTCAGGAACTCCCCCGCAGAAGAGCGCGCGATCACAAAGACGATCACGGCACCGGCCGTGGCAGCCAGAACAGTCACGGCACCGCCAAGGGCCCAGCCGAACAGAAACCCTCCGGCAATGGTCAGCAGCGAAGCGCCCGGAAAAGACAGGGCCACAGAGACTGCGTAAATCAGGAAAAACACGGCAAGAGAGCCGGTCAGATTCGCATCCACAAGACCAATGAGGTCATCGCGTTCGCGAATCAGTGATGCCAGTGACAGATATTCAAACCAGCCTCTGTGATAGCCGAGCACCATCAAAACCAGCAGCAGGATCAGCGGGCCCCAGCGCTTTGCGGCCCGGACATTGGTGCGGGTTGCCAGTTTGCCATGCTCCGGTTTCTCCTCCGGCAATTTGCTCACATTCAAACTCTCGTCACTCATCCACGCGAACTTTGCCACCGGTCTTTTTACGCCAAACTCGTGGAGACTTTCTGCTCCGTCCCCTCACCTGTAAACGATTTACAGGCCTGTGGAGGTGTTCTCACTCACAAGTGACCGGACAAGCAACCGGCTTCAATCCGATGTGAAGGGCCAAGCAGGCAGGGAATTTGACCGAGGATCGTTGACTTGAGGTTTTCCGGCCCGTATAAGCCTCGCGACTGGGACATGCATTCGGACCCAAGGCAATCGCCGTGCGCGTTATGGCGCTTCGAGTGCTTCCTCCAAAGAATTTGAAAAACAAGGGCCGCGCATTGCGCGCGGGGAAGATTGATGAAGCGTACGTATCAACCGAGCCGCCTCGTCCGCAAGCGCCGTCACGGCTTCCGGGCACGCATGGCAACCAAAAATGGCCGTCAGGTTCTGGCGCGCCGCCGGGCCAAGGGTCGCAAGCGCCTGAGCGCTTAATATCCGCGCATGCGTGCGGTACCGTCAGGTGGAGCTTGTTCCGCAAACAACCGCACGCTGCCCGTTATGAAAACTCTCAAAAAGCGCTCCGAATTCCTCGCAGTTGCCAAGGGTGGCCGCGTGGGACGGCGCGCTTTTGTCGTTCAGGGACTGAAAACCAGCCCGGAAACACCATCGAGAGTTGGCTTCACGGTCACCAAGAAGACCGGCAACTCGGTTGCGCGCAGCCGTATCCGGCGGCGGCTAAAAGCCGCGGTGGAGGCTCTTGCCCCTGCAGAGATACCCGTTGGGGCAGATTTTGTCTTGGTAGCGCGTGAAAATGCGCTGACACTGCCTTTTGAAAAATTGGTCTTGGACCTGAAATCGGGTATGACCTTGGCACTCGATCCAAAACGGAAGTCCGGTAACCGCACACCGCGCAGCCGGAAAAATGCGCAATCAAAACCCGTCTTGCCGCAGAAAGAACAGGGGTAACTCAGTTGTTTGGCGAACACCGCAATACGATCCTCGCGATCGTTTTATCCTTGGCCGTACTGCTCGGATGGCAGTATTTTGTCGCCCAGCCTCAATTCGAACGTGAACAGGCGACACGCAAGGCCCAACAGGAAACCTCACAGCAGGCGACGGCAAGCGGCAATCCGCAAGCTCCAAGCCCGGCTGCTGCGCCCGGTTCCACCAGCGCACCTTCCGCAGGCAGCGCAACAACGACGATGAGCCGCGATCAGGCCCTTGCCCAGTCCAAACGTGTTGAGATTGACACGCCAAGCGTCTCCGGCTCGATCAACCTCACCGGCGCCCGGCTGGATGACCTGCGGCTCAAGGACTACCACGAGACGGTCGACAAGAGCAGCCCGACCGTGGTTCTGCTGTCGCCGAAAGACGGCCCTGACCCCTATTATGCGGATTATGGCTGGGTGGCCGGCAACGGCGAAAACATCAAGTTGCCCGGACCAAACACGGTCTGGTCGGTTTCCGGAAACCCGACTTTAACACCGTCGTCGCCGGTCACCCTCACCTACGACAATGGTGAAGGGCTTGTTTTCAAACGCACCTTTTCGATCGACGACGAGTACATGTTCACCGTCGATCAGTCGGTTGAAAACAATGGCAGCTCCGCGGTCACACTCTATCCCTACGGCATGGTCGTCCGTACAGGCGAGCCGAAAACGACGGGTTTCTTCATCCTGCATGAAGGCCCGATCGGCATGTTCGGTCAGGACGGGCTCAACGAAATCGACTATTCCGACCTGAAGGATGAAGGCACCGTAAAGCCCCCGCAGGTCGACAACGGCTGGCTCGGCTTCACGGACAAGTACTGGGCGGCCACACTGATCCCGAAACCCGGCACGACTTTCCAGCCCGGCTACACCTATTCCGCCAACACGCAGAATTTCCAGGCGGATTATCTCGGCACGGCGACGGCTGTCCCGGCTGGCGGCAAGGCGGATACATCAAACTATCTGTTTGCAGGTGCCAAGGTTACCAGCCTGCTTGACCATTACGAAAAGTCGCTTGGAATCGAACGCTTTGAACTGTTGATCGACTGGGGCTGGTTCTACTTCCTGACCAAGCCGATGTTCTACGTTCTTGACTGGCTCTATCATCTCGTCGGCAATTTCGGCGTCGCGATCCTGCTGGTGACTGTCCTCATCAAGGCGATTTTCTTCCCGCTGGCGAACAAATCCTATGTCTCGATGAGCAAGATGAAGCTTGTCCAGCCGCAAATGCAGGAGATCCGCGAACGGCATAAGGATGACCGCCAAAAGCAGCAACAGGCGTTGATGGAGCTCTACAAGAAAGAGAAAATCAACCCGCTGGCCGGCTGTCTACCGATCCTGATCCAGATCCCGGTGTTCTTCTCGCTCTACAAGGTGCTGTTCGTCACCATCGAAATGCGGCATGCGCCGTTCTTCGGCTGGATTCAGGATCTGTCGGCACCGGATCCGACCACGGTCTTCAACCTGTTCGGCCTCATCCCCTGGGATCCGCCTCAATTCCTTATGCTCGGTGCCTGGCCGCTGATCATGGGCATTACCATGTTCATCCAGATGAAGATGAACCCGGCCCCGCCCGATCCGACCCAGCAGATGATCTTCACCTGGATGCCCGTCGTCTTCACCTTCATGCTGGCGTCGTTCCCGGCAGGTCTCGTGATCTACTGGGCCTGGAACAACACGCTCTCGATCTCGCAGCAATACGTGATCATGCGCCGCCAGGGTGTGAAAATCGAGCTCTGGGACAACCTGAGGAACACTTTCCGTCGGAAGAAACCGGCAGGCGAAGAAAAAAGCTGACCCGTTTCGGGAAAGCTGATAGAGAACGGGGCTCCGAATTTCGGAGCCCTTTTTTGTTCCCAGCTGCAGGAGCGCGCATCGATGAACAAGTGAGACGGACCCGATCTGCAAGGCGAACGAGCCAACCGGCGGGTCAAGACGGCATAAGCCGCACCCAACCTTGCACTTTTCCTCTCACACCCGGAGTTTCATCATGCACGGACCAGATCCGAAGGCCTGTTTTCCGTTTCCCGGCGCTGATCATACCGTTTTCATCAAGAACGTGATTACGGCATCGACCATCGAAGCGGGTGACTACAGCTATTATAATGATCCGGACAACCCGGAACGCTTTCAGGAGAAATGCGTCCGGTATCATTTCGATTTTCTCGACGACAAGCTGATCATCGGCAGGTTCTGCGCATTTGCGGCAGGCGTTCAGTTCATCATGAATGGCGCAAACCACGCATTGAACGGTTTCTCCACCTATCCGTTCGAGATCTTTCAAAACGGCTGGGAGAAGGATCTCACACCCGATATCTACGCCAATTTAAGCCGTGGGGACACAATCATCGGCCACGACGTGTGGATCGGAACCGACGCCACCATCCTGCCAGGTGTCACCATCGGTTCCGGTGCCATCGTCGGCTCGAAGGCGGTTGTCGGCAGCGATGTTCCCCCGTACGCCATTGCTGCCGGGAACCCGGCGCGGCCCGTCAAGCGCCGATTTGACGACCGAACTGTCGAACGGCTTCTGGAGATCGCCTGGTGGGACTGGCCAATCGAAAAGGTCACGCGGCACTTGCCGGAAATCCGCGGAGCGGATATCGAGGCGCTGGAAAAGGCCGCAAAGTCATAAACAAGAACAAGCGGGGCTGAAAACCAGCCCCGCAAGCAGGAATCTGCTTCATGAGCACCGAAGAAGACGACATCTACACGGCAGAGGAACTGGAAGCAGGGCGCCTGCTTTTTGCCAACCCCTGGGAGTTTCAAACCAGCGTCACGGACATGGCCAATCTGCCGCCCGCGCAGATAAACGAGATCGCCTTCGCTGGGCGGTCGAACGTCGGCAAGTCCAGCCTGATCAATGCCCTGACCGGCCGGAAGGGTCTTGCGCGCACTTCAGGCACGCCCGGACGCACCCAGATGCTGAACTTTTTCGGCGCCGGTGGCGTGCCGGTTACCATTGTCGACATGCCCGGTTACGGCTATGCGCAGGCCCCCAAGGACCTTGTCGACGCCTGGACAAAGCTTGTCTTTTCCTATCTCCGGGGCCGCCCGTCCCTTCGCAGGGTGTTTCTTCTGATCGACAGCCGACACGGCATCAAGAAGAACGACCTGGAGACGATGGAACTGCTCGACAAGGCTGCCGTTGTCTATCAGGTCGTGCTGACCAAGTCGGACAAGATCAAACCCACGCAGCTCGACCGGCTCATTTCGGAAACGCAGACCGCACTGTCGAAGCGTGTTGCGGCCTACCCGGAAATCATCGCGACTTCCTCGGAAAAGAACCTCGGCGTCGATCTTCTCAAGGCTGAAATCGCCCGCCTGTCCGTTTTGTAGGGCCCGGTATTTTGCAAGTGCCGCAATGGCTTTCATGCACTGTTTAATTGAGCCGGTCTGCTAAACCGGCTATAGAGCCAATCCGACTTTTCACTTCCCAGCAGGCGAGATCCCCTCCACCATGACAACGCCCGACCAATACAGCCGCGCTCATATCATTGCTCAGGCCCTGCCCTACATGCAGCGATATGACGACCGGACTGTTGTCGTGAAGTATGGCGGACATGCCATGGGGGATCCGGAGCTCGGCAAAGCCTTTGCCCGCGATGTCACCTTGCTGCGCCAGTCCGGCGTCAACCCGGTTGTCGTGCATGGCGGCGGTCCGCAGATCGGCAAGATGCTGACACGGCTCGGAATCGTCAGCGAATTCAAGGCGGGACTGCGCGTTACCGACAAAGCAACAGTCGAGATTGTCGAAATGGTTCTTGCCGGATCGATCAACAAGGAAATTGTCCATTCAATCAATGCCGAAGGCGGCCGGGCAGTCGGGCTGTGCGGCAAGGACGGCAATCTGGTCACGGCCAAGAAACTTGAGCGGACCGTGGTCGACCCCGATTCGAACATCGAGAAGGTGGTCGATCTCGGCTTTGTCGGCGAACCCGGCGCGGTCAATCCGACCGTCCTGAAAATGGTTCTGAAAGAGGACCTCATTCCGGTCATCGCCCCGGTCGCACCGGGTCCGGATGGCGAGACCTACAACATCAATGCCGACACATTTGCCGGCGCCATCGCAGGATCCCTGAATGCCACCCGCCTGTTGTTCCTGACCGATGTTCCGGGCGTTCTCGACAAGGACGGCAACCTGATCAAGCAGCTAACGGTTGCCCGTGCCCGGGAACTGATTGCGGACGGGACCATTTCCGGCGGCATGATCCCGAAAGTCGAAACCTGCATCGAGGCCCTTGGCCGGGGTGTTGAAGGTGTCGTGATCCTCGACGGCAAGGTTGCCCATGCCGTGCTTCTCGAACTCTTTACCGACCGCGGCGTCGGCACGCTGATCTGCCCATGAGCAAACGCAAGCAGCCCGACGAGACAAGCCGGACGGCCCCGGCACAGGACATCCGCGTGTTTCGCGGCGTGGAAGCGTGGGTCTTCGACCTCGACAACACGCTCTATCCGGCCGAAACGGATCTGTTCTCGCAGATCAACGACCAGATGACGTCCTATGTGGCGCAGCTGCTTGATCTGGGCCGGGACGAGGCCCTGAGGCAGCAGAAAGCCTATTACCGTGAGCACGGCACGACCTTGCGCGGGCTGATGCTGGAACACAAGGTCGATCCGGACGCGTTTCTCGCCTATGTCCACGACATCGACTATTCCGGGGTCGCTCCAAATCCGGAGTTGGGTGCGCAAATCGCCGCCCTTCCCGGAAAGAAGTACATCTTCACCAACGGCGACCGCCCGCATGCGGAACGCACCGCTGCAGCCCTTGGCATCACCGAGCATTTCGAAGACATTTTCGACATTGTGGCCGCCGGCCTGTTGCCGAAGCCGAACAAGGAAACCTACGAACTGTTCATGGACCGCACCGGGGTGTCGCCAGTCCGTGCGGCCATGTTTGAAGACCTGCACCACAATCTGGAAGTCCCCCACCGGCTGGGCATGCGCACGACCCTGATCGTGCCCGAGGGCACGCGCGAAGTGTTCCGCGAGGATTGGGAGCTGGAAGGGGCAGGCGCACCCCATGTCGACTTCGTCACCGACAACCTGACCGCATTCCTGAAACGCCTCAACGGCACACTGAAAGCGGGATAGAACTAGGCATATCAAGTACCACGCACGTTGCACTTGCCAAATGTTCCAGTCTGCGCGACGCACATGGCAAATGCAGATGTTTTTCCTCGTCCGTGTTGTATTGAGTACTGATAACAAACCCAGAAGCAGTTGGAATCCATATGGCCTCGCTTCGCGCCCTTCATGCCTTTTCTTTGCTGGCCCGCCATGGCAGGGCGTCGGTGGCCGCCGACATGCTCGGGGTATCCCCCTCTGCACTCTCCCACCTCTTGCGCAAGCTTGAAGGCGAATTGGGCACAACACTTGTCCTGCGCGACGGACGGGGTCTGACGCTGACCGATGAAGGAACAAGACTGGCGCTTGGACTGGGCGATGCGTTCGACCGGATCGACGAAGCCGTTGACAGTTTCAAGCGGCGTGGGCGGACAGAATTGCGGATCAGTACCGTGTCCACCTTTGCCACAAGGTGGCTGATCCCACGTCTTCCGGACTTTCAGGCGCGCCAGCCGGATGTTGAAATCCTTCTGTCCACCTCAACGCGCATGATAGATCTTGATCGTGAGAACTATGATTGCGCGATCCGTCTCGGCCAGGGCAACTGGCCGGGCGTTGAGAGCACTTTGCTGTGGCAGGAGCATCTGACCGTCGCGATCGCCCCGCGCCTGTTGAGCGACCCCGCTGCTCCCGCGCTTGGAGAATTGGAAAGCCTGAGACTTCTGCACAGCGCGGCCCGCAGGGCCGATTGGGATGTGTGGTTGTCGGGCTGCGGTGCCCAACATCCCGATACGGGCGGTGGTACCGTTCTGGAAACCCGGGATCTGGCAATCCAGGCCGCTATTGCAGGGATGGGGGCAATCGTCATTGACCGCCGCTTTATCAAGAGCGAACTGGAAGCAGGCCATCTTGTGACACCTGATTGGCCCCTCGTTGAACTGGCAAGTGGCTACTGGTTTGTCCGGTCTCCGGTCCGGCCTTTGTCCCGCCCGGTCGCAGCCTTCAAGGAATGGCTCCAGGCCGGAGCTCCATAATACCGGCGGCAAATGCACGGTTCTCACTCAGGCTAGCGTCAGTTTAATCAACTCAACAGGACCACCGCAGCCGCGCTTGATCCGATCAAGATACAGCCACTCAACTCGCTGGCCGCCAACCGCTCTCGAAAAACCAACCAGGAAACGGCCAGGGTGAAAACCAGTTCAACCTGGGCCAGCGCTCGGACATAGGCAACCTCTTGGAGGGTCATGGCCGTGAACCAGCCAATGGAGGCCGCAATTCCGGCAGCTCCCGCCCAGATCGCCTGCCGCCAGCTGACCAGAACCTGAAGGAACTCCGCACGTGCCCGGACGAACATCCAGCCCCCCATCGCAAGGGTCTGGAAGAGCGTGACCGCCAGAAGTGCGCAAGCCGCCTGCATGAAAACAGGGGTCCCCGACAGAGACAGCGATGCGCCGCGAACAAACACAGCGGAAAGGCCGAACAGTGCTGCTGATGAAACCCCGATCAGCGCTGCCCGGCTGAACAGCCAAGCCGGTATTGCCCGGTCAACGCCCCCGCACCGCCGGACCGACACCAGCACGACACCAACAATCCCGGCGAGGATGGAGACCAAGAGCGGCCAGCCATTCCCCTCGCCCAAAACCAGAAACCCGAAGCCCGCAGCCAGAAGCGGTTCGGTTTTCGAATAAGCGGTTCCAACAGCAAAATTCCGATACTTGAACAGATAAACCAGGAGAAAGGTCGCAAGGATCTGTGTCAGACCGGCCAAGGCGACATAGACCGGAAAAAACGGTGCTGCATCCGGCAGGGGCGTACCAAATCCGGCAGCCAGGATCAGCACATAACCTGCAACAAAGGGCACACCGTAACAAAAGCGGGAGAACGTGGCCCCGGCTGTGCCAAGCCGGCCCTGCAACAATTTCTGAAAGGTTGAACGTGCATTCTGGCAAAAGGCCGCAGCCAGAGTAATGGGTATCCAGAGTTCCATCGGCATACCTTGAGACCGGAAGGTGTACCGAGCCTATCACCGGGCTCCGCTTGTGATACATGAGCTTTTCTCAACAAAGCACGATGCGTTAAAGTCATTGGCAGTGAAAAACATAGCGATCAGCTGCGTTTTTTCCCGATGCCGCCCAAGGTGTCGCAGATCGGCTTGACAGTGCCGGAACACCCCGCTTAGTTCGCGGGCGACTTTTGCCCTCTGGAGAGCGACCATTCATGCAAACCGATCTCGCACAACTTGAAAAGACCATTGATGCGGCCTTCGAAGACCGCGCCAACATTGACACCGGCACGACCGGAGAGGTCAGGGACGCCGTCACACAGACGTTGAACCTGCTTGACCGCGGACAATTGCGTGTCGCGGAGAAAAAGGACGGGGACTGGGTGGTCAACCAGTGGGCCAAGAAGGCCGTCCTTCTGTCCTTCAGCCTTAATCCGATGGAAATCATCAAGGGCGGCCCCGGCGATGCCACATGGTGGGACAAGGTCCCGTCGAAATTTGACGGATGGCGCGGCATTGACTTTCAGGAAGCCGGGTTCCGCGCGGTGCCGAACGCGACCGTCCGCCGCTCCGCCTATATTGGCAAGGGCGTGGTTCTGATGCCGTCCTTCGTCAATCTTGGCGCCTATGTCGACGAAGGCACCATGGTCGACACCTGGGCAACGGTCGGCTCCTGCGCGCAGATCGGCAAGAACGTGCACCTGTCGGGCGGCGTGGGCATCGGAGGCGTCCTCGAGCCGCTCCAGGCAGGCCCCGTCATCATTGAGGACAATTGCTTTATCGGTGCCCGTTCAGAAGTTGTCGAGGGCTGCATTGTCCGTGAGGGCTCGGTGCTTGGCATGGGCGTCTTCATCGGCAAGTCGACCCGGATCGTGAACCGGATGACCGGTGAAATCACCTATGGCGAAGTGCCGCCCTACTCTGTCGTGGTCGCCGGATCAATGCCGACGAGCGGCACCATGGGCAATGGCGCTGCGGCTCCGAACCTCTATTGTGCGGTGATCGTCAAGCAGGTCGACGCACAGACCCGCTCAAAGACATCGATCAACGAATTGCTGCGTGGCTAAACCATGGCTCCTGCGGCACGAAGCACCCAACGTGTCTCGTGCCGCAGTATCGCATGGCAAGGGGAACGTGCCCGGGTTTGGGCCATGTCCAAACCGGCGGACCGCAGTGAAATCACACCGTTCACAAGCCCCAGATGCGGCCGGCAAACTCGGTGACGAACAGTGACAGGAGAATGTCCAGCATCACGACACCAATTGCTGTGAAACTGGCGGCGCCAAGAGCAATCCGGGCGAGGACATAGCGAAACCAGATCACCAGAAACAGCGTGACAAGTGTTGTGAACAGAAGAACTTCGGCCGACACAATTCCGAAAATATAGAACACCGAGACAACGAAATACGGCAGAACTGTAAGCAGGCTTGTCCAGTTTCGCACGACGATGAAGGGTATGTACCCCTTCGAAACACCGAGGAAATCGGCAAGGCACAACAGGACAAGCGGCAAGGCCACCCAGTCAAGTCCCACGCCGGTCAGCTGGGCGGCCCAGTAGGTCAGATTCGGAAAGTTCTCGGGAAGAATGTTCTGGTAACTCTGGATCAGCCGCTTTTCCGCAAGAAAGCTGACGGCCAACAGCGGCAACAGCAGGAAAACGACACCAAAGGACCGCCAAAACCCGTTTACCGACAGGTCAAACTGAGACATTCCGCGCTGGTCATACCGGAAAAGCCTCCAGGAGCCTTTCAGAGCCGAAATCACTTCACGTTGACTGATCATTCAGCCCCATTACTCCCGAACAAGAAACAACCGATCCAGAAATGCCCGATAAATCGCCTCCAGTTGAACAAGATCATCGACCGGAACGCACTCATCCACCTTGTGCATGGTCTGGCCGACAAGCCCGAACTCGACCACCGGACAGAAATTCTTGATGAACCTCGCGTCTGACGTGCCACCGCCCGTTGACAGTTCCGGTGTACGTCCGGTTACCGCTTCGACCGCCTGACTGAGCTTTGAAATCAACGCATTGTCTCTGGTCAGAAAGGATTCACTGGCATCACGCTTGAAGTCAAGCTCATAGCTTGTCGCACCGGTCTCTTGCGCAGCGCTGGAGACTGTTGCGGATATCTTGTCCTTCAGCGTATCAAGTGACCATCCGTCGTTGAAACGAATGTTAAACCGGGCAACCGCTTGAGCGGGAATGACATTGAAGGCCGGATTGCCGACATCGATCGTCACCACTTCAAGATTTGACGGCTGGAACCGATCGTTGCCGTTATCAAGGACCAGCGCATCTAGAGCCGCGAGGATCCGGACCAGTTTCGGAACCGGATTGTCGGCAAGATGCGGATAGGCCACGTGGCCTTGCGTGCCGCGAACAGTGACGGTTCCGGACAAGGAACCGCGCCGCCCGACCTTGATCGCATCGCCGAGCCGGTCCGGATTTGTTGGCTCTCCGACGATGCAGGCATCAAACCGGTGCCCTTCAGCCTCGGCCCAATCAAGCAGCTTGGTGGTGCCGTTGACCGCAGGTCCTTCCTCGTCGCCGGTGATCAGAAACGAGATCCTGCCCTGAAAGCCGCTTGCGTTGTCTTCCAGAAATGCAAGTGCTGCTGCTGCAAACGCAGCGACACCGCCCTTCATGTCAACGGCTCCGCGCCCGAAGAGCACCCCGTCTTCGATCTCCGCTGAAAACGGATCATGCCGCCAATCCGCCGTTTGTCCCGGGGGTACGACATCCGTGTGGCCCGCAAACACAAAGTGCGGCCCGCCTGTCCCGATGGTCGCAAAAAGGTTTTCGACATCCGGGGTGTCTGCATCGCTGAAGGTCACGCGGTCTACCTTGAAACCGGCAGTGGAAAGCCGTGTCTCCAACGCTTGCAATGCGCCACCTTCATTTGGCGTGACCGACGCACACCGGATCAGTTCCTGCGCGATTTCAGTCACGCGCGCGTGAGATTTGGTCATGAATAATCCGTGCTGTCGTTCAAATGGGTCAGGTGCGGCGCCGGTAGTAACTGTTTGAGACCGGTCCATATCGATTGGGGGCAGGCTGGGCGGGAAGCAATCCAATGATGATCACCGCCAAGAGATTGATGAACGGCACCAGCACCAGAAGCCCGAGAAAGCCGGTGAGGCCCGCATCCTGACTGCGTTTGATCACAAGAGCCAGTTCAATCCACTGAAGCGCAAAAAACAGAAATGGAAACAGCGGATTGGACCCGACAAAATCCATGAGGTTGAGCTGGTCTATCGGGACATTCGGGTCCATCGTGCTCCACCACATGCGCATTGCGATGCCAATCACGATCCAGATCAACGCAAACCCGAGCCAATAGGCCTCCCGGCTGATGCGTCCGATCGGACTGAGCAAGGCCCAGAACACACTGGGGGTCAGGTTTGCAGCGGGAGGATTCGGAGCCATAAATTTTCCGTGTAGCGGGGTCTGGTTGCGTTGGCCTTGGAGGTAATGGGAACGGGCCGAACGATCAAGCAGAATGCGAAGCAGTATCGCGTCCATGTGCAATCAGGGGGTTGGCGGCAACGCACTTTTTCGCCACTCTCTAGACATGCATTTGGGAGGATGCGGTATGGTTCAACAATCCCCTTCACCGGGAACGGTCGCGGTCACGGCACCGCTGCCAGCCCCGATCGTCAACAAGATCACTTTCAACGACGTCGTCGATGCCCTGGCCTCGGGAATAGACGACTTCAAGCGTGCGCCAGCATATGGCGTTGCCATAGGGGCCTTCTTCGCAGTGGGCGGCCTGCTGGTGGTGCTGACGGCTTCGGCCCTGAACATGAGCTATCTGAGCTACCCGCTCGCGGTCGGCTTTGTGCTGATCGGACCGTTCGCAGCGGTCGGCCTTTACGAGATCAGCCGGAGACTGAGTGCTGACGAAGAGGTCAGCTTGCCGAAGATCCTCGGGACCATGTGGGCCCAGAAAAGCCGGGAACTGTCCTGGATGGCGTTTGTCGTACTCTTCATCCAGATCATGTGGATGTATCAGGTCCGGCTACTTCTGGCGCTGTTCCTCGGTTTCAAGTCCTTTGCGAGCTTCGAGGAATTTGTCGTTCAGGTGGTGTCCACGCCCGAAGGCCTGATGTTTCTGGCTATAGGCCATCTGGTGGGAGCTGCCCTGTCACTGGTACTGTTCACGTTGACCGTGGTGTCCTTTCCCCTGCTGATGGAACAGGACCGGGACTTCATCACTGCCATGATCACCAGTGTGCGCGCGGTCGTGACGTCACCGGTCCCGATGATCGGCTGGGCCGTTATCGTTACCCTGACGGTGCTGGTGTCGATGGCACCCGGATTCCTCGGACTTCTGGTGACCCTGCCAATTCTCGGGCATACGACCTGGCACCTATATAAGAGATGTGTGCGGTTTCCCGAACAGGAACCCGCACAAGCCTGAGCCCGCAGGCAGTCGCTCAATGAGTTAACCCTCCAACGCGTCGTCTTCCCGTGACGGCGCGTTTGCCTCCGCGGCAGTTTTTTTTCTGGCCCAGTCACGGGCAGCCTCAATGTCAACCTCGGCTGGCCGGTAATCAACCCGTGTCAGATAAAGACCATCCGCCGGAGCCACAGGGCCACATGCCTTGCGATCACGTGCCTCCAGCGCGGCGCTGATGTCACCCGGGCCCCATTTCCCTTCGCCAACAAGACGCAAGGTCCCGACCATGGAGCGCACCTGATTGTGAAGGAACGAGCGGGAAGCACATTCGGCAATCACGAACTCCCCTTCCCGGCGCACACTGAAGGTCTCCAGGGTCTTTTCCGGGCTTTTGGCCTGACACCGCGAATGGCGGAAGGTGGTAAAGTCGTGGTGGCCGACAAACTCCTGCGCCGCCTCGTGCATGGCGTCTGCGTCAAGCTCGGTCTTGACATGCCAGGCAAGTCCGAGCTGGTGGGTCAGAGGCGGAACCCGGTTGTGAATCCGGTAGCGATAGGCACGCCGGACCGCCGAAAACCTGGCATCGAAACCCTCATGCATCTTCTCGACACCGAGAATGGCGACAGGGTCCGGCTGGCAGTGGAAGTTCAACGCGCCCATGACCGTTCTGGCTGGCCAGTCCTTCGACAGATCCGCATGCGCCACCTGCCCGGTTGCGTGCACGCCCGTGTCGGTACGGCCCGCCCCTCCAATGGTGATCTCTTCACCGCAGAAGGCTTTCAGGGCACGTTCAATCACGGCCTGGACGGAAGGCCCGTTCGACTGGCGCTGCCAGCCGCAAAACGGCCGCCCGTCGTATTCCACTGTCAACTTGTAACGGGGCATCGGGATCTTATTCGAATTCCTGGAACGGGGTCGCGAAAGCCACGTCGACCGGCAGGTCGCGCGATCCGGCTTCTGTCAGGGCAAGCGCCATGAATGGATCCCCCGCATAGGGGCCGTTCACTTTTCGAGCCAGCATGGAATCAAATCCGAACCGGTTATAGTAGGCAGGCGCGCCCAGCACGAGGATCAGGTCCTCGCCCGTGGCTTTCAATTCTTCGATCCCCTTGCGGATCAAGGCAGACCCTATCCCGGACTTCTGGAGGTCGGGCAATACGGAAACGGGCGCAAGACATACAATCGACAAGGCTGCACCCGGTCCGACTGCTGCGGCGGTCACACGGCTGAACGCAATATGTCCGATCACCCGGCCTGCCGGATTGACTGCGACCAGCTCCAGAACCAGAGCACCACAATGGCGCAAGGTGTGGACGAGATGCGCCTCCGTTTCCTGGCCAAACGCCTCAGAAATCACCTCGGGCACGGAGGCTGCATCCGTCGCCGCGAAGTGCCGGATCTCGAATTCGGCCCCATTTTCCGGCCTGTTCATGTAGATGTCCTTTTTGAAAGGCTTAAACCAGTTTGCTGCCCACGGTGAGCTGAACACCGCGCAAGAACTCGCCGCCGCTCATCGGCTTCTTACCCGCCCTTTGCACCTGAAGCAATCGCACCGCCCCCTGGCCGCAGGCAACAACCGGTTCTGCCGATACATCGAGAACGGTACCGGGTTCTCCCGCACCATCAGCTGGGGCGGACCTCAGCACCTTCAAGCGCTCGGTCTTCCCCCCCAGATCGATTTCCGTCCAGGCGCCCGGAAACGGCGACAGTCCGCGAATGTGATTGTGAACCTGCTGCGCATCTGCGCTCCAGCTGATCCTCGTCTCGTTCTTCGACAGTTTGGAGGCGTAGGTGACGCCTTCCCCGCTTTGTGCGGCTTCGGTCAGGGCATCGCGCGAAAGTGCGGCCAGCGCACGCACCATCAGGTCTCCGCCCAGCGCCGACAGCCGGTCATGCAACTCGCCAGCCGTCATCAACGAATCAATTGCCAAGGTTTCCGCCATGCAGACCGGGCCGGTATCAAGCCCCTCTTCCATGCGCATCACCTGAATGCCCGTCTCGGCATCGCCCGCCATGATTGCCCGGTTGATCGGGGCCGCGCCCCGCCACCTTGGCAAAAGCGATGCATGAAGGTTCAGGCAGCCGTGAGCCGGGGCCTCCAGAACAGCCTTCGGCAACAAAAGCCCGTAGGCGACAACGACCGCAACATCTGCCTGCAGACCTTCGAAGTGCTGCTGTTCCTCAGCACTTTTGAGAGACTTCGGCGTGAAGACCGGAATGCCGAGAGATTCGGCGGCTTCATGAACAGGCGATTTCCTGAGGTCCATCCCGCGCCCTGCCGGCCGTGGCGGCTGCGAATAACACGCAACCACATCGTGACCCTGTCCGACGATTTCCATTAGCGTGGGCACGGAAAACTCCGGCGTCCCCATGAATACAATGCGAAGTGACATGAAAAACCTGTGTTTTTGTCAGGTGTGGACCGGCATCAGGTCAGGCCCGGAAGAAGACTCTTGAGACTGGACACCATCATGTCCATCGCGATTGCGGCCAGGATCATGCCCATCAAGCGGCTCATGACGCTGGTCGAGGTCTGGCCGAGCACCTTGGACAGGAACGGGGCTGCAAGGAAAGTCCCGATCAAAAGACCGACCGCCGCAAACGAGGCAGCTGCATATGCGATGTCCTGCTCAATCCCGGTAATCTGGCTCCGATAAATGATCAAGGTGGAGATTGTTCCCGGCCCCAGAAGGATCGGAATTGTAATTGGGTAGATCGCCGGATTGTCCTGTTGGGCGTGATGCGCCTTTTCCGCGTCGGTCCCGTGATGAGCCTTGCTCTGCTCACCGGAGATCAGGTTCAGCGCGATCAACAGGATCAGGAATCCGCCCGCCAGCCGGAAGGCATCCACACTGATGCCGAAAAGCGCAAGCAAGGCATCGCCCGCCAACGCGACAATCACAATCCCGAGCACAAGCGCAATGGCAAGCGTGTAGACGACTGCCCGCTGCCCCGCAGCGTCGCGATCAGATGTCAGGGAGAGGAACACGGGCAGATTGGCGACCGGGTTCATGATCGCAAACAGTGCCGCAAACATTTTCAGGAAAAATGCTGTGTCCATGCCCCCGCCAATCAAACCCCGGTTCGTCAGCCCTTGGACGCGAACCTTGCCTGTTTCGTGAACTTCTTCATGACCCTGTCACGCTTCAGCTTAGACAGATAGTCAATAAACAACGTTCCGTTGAGATGGTCCAGCTCATGCTGGATACAGGTTGCAAGAAGACCGTCAGCCTGGATTTCCTGGGCCGCCCCTTCCCGGTTCTGAAACTGGACCCGCACGGATGCCGGACGCTCGACCTCTTCATAATATTCCGGGATCGACAGACAGCCTTCCTGATAGACCGATAGATCCTCGCTCGACCAGACAATTTCCGGATTGATAAACACCATCGGAGCCTTGTCTTCGTCTTCCTTGGCAACGTCGAGGACGAAGATGCGCTCAAGGATCCCGATCTGGCTTGCGGCAAGCCCTATTCCGGGAGCGTCATACATGGTGTCGAGCATGTCATCGGCCAGTTTGCGTACGTGATCGTCGACCGTTTCAATCGGTGCACAGACCTCGCGCAGGACCGGATCTGGAATGGTAATGATGTTGCGTATCGTCATTGCTTCCACATAGGCAAAGGCAGCCGTCCGGTCAATGTGAAAGACGGGGCAAAAGTGAAGCAGACACTGCACTTGCCGTCGAATCGTTCTATGTTTGTTTCATGTCAGATGTTCTTTTTATCATTGGCGGCCACGCCGTCACCATTTTGGAAGCGAGCGTGGCCGGTGGTCTTGCCCTGCTCTTGTTCGTTTGCCTGCTGGCCGGGCGCATTCTCGGCCAGATCCGGCAGCGCGCCCATGTCGAAGACGCAGCCGCCGCCCGGATCCACGAACTGGAAACCCACCTGTCGGAACTCCTCAAGTCACAGGGGGAAATGACCGGGCGCATGCAGACCATGGCTGAAGTCTTCGGCTCCCGCCAGTCGGACATGATGCGCGCCGTGAACGAGCGGCTGGACGGCATGGGCCACAAGCTCGGGCTGTCCATGTCCCAGACCACCAAGCAGACCCATGACGGTCTTCGCGCCGTGCACGAGCGCCTTGCCGTCATCGACCGGGCACAGAGAACGATTACCGAACTGTCCGGTCAGGTTGTGGAGCTGCAGTCGATCCTGTCCAACAAGCAAACCCGAGGTGCGTTTGGTCAGGGCCGGATGGAGGCGATCATTCAGGACCAGTTGCCGCCCAGCGCCTATGACTTCCAGGCGACGCTGTCGACCGGTTCGCGCCCGGACTGTATCGTCCACATGCCAAACGGTGCGCCACCGCTGGCCATCGATGCAAAATTCCCGCTGGAAGCCTTCAACCTGATCCGGAACGCGGAAACGGACGAGCAGCGCAAGACCGCCCATGCCCAGTTTAGGCGCGACTTCACCAAACACATCCAGGACATCCGCGAGAAATACCTTCTGCCCGGCGAAACCCAGGACACCGCCTTCCTGTTCGTGCCGTCCGAAAGCGTCTTTGCAGAAGTCAACGAGCGCTTCGAGGACCTGATCCAGAAAGCCCACCGGTCACGGGTGGTGATCGTGTCCCCGTCCCTGTTGATGCTGTCCATTCAGGTGATCCAGGCTGTCTTGCGCGATGCCAAGATGCGCGAACAGGCCCACCTGATCCAGGCCGAGGTCAATCACCTGATCGGCGATGTCGGACGCCTGAACGACCGCGTCGGCAAGCTGCAATCACACTTTGCACAGGCCAACAAGGATATCGACCAGATCCTGATCTCGACGGACAAGATCACAAAGCGAGGGCGCAAGATCGAGGATCTTGAACTGGGCGAAATCGAAGGGCAGACGTCGCAATCCGATGCCGAGCCGCGCCAGGTATCGTCCGGCTGAGACTGCCGGTCATTGCGGGAAAGGTGGACAGCCCCTTTCCCAATCGGCTCACCTGAGTGACAAAACCCAAATCACCCATGCGACAGTCATCCCGGCCCAGCAACGCGCAGAGCCGGGATCGGAGCGCAGATCAATCGGCCGGAGACTATGGCTCTCCGATCCCGCATAAAGCCGGTGGCTTTTGCGGGACGCCTGCTGAGGAACATGATGAAACCGATTTGCGTCCGCGGATAACCCTATAGCCGCCGGACCTTGGTGATGGCCCCGAATTCACTTTCTGCGATCCGGGAAACGGCTTTGTCCAACGGTTCGCAGGCCACTGTCATTGTGTGACCATTGGCGTGCAGCAGCCGGTTGGGTCCGGCGACAACCCCGACATGACCTTTCCAGAACACAAGGTCACCGCGCTGCAGCCGCGAAAGATCGCCATCGAAGGTTATCCTGGACCCCGCGGTCCGCTCCTGCATGTCGCTGTCGCGCAAGAGTTTGTGACCACCTGCCTGTGCAGCGAGCTGAATCAGCGCCGAGCAATCGAGCCCGAGCGAACTGCGTCCGCCCCACCTGTAGGGCGTTCCGATAAAGTCTTCAGCAACCGCCACCCAGTCCGTGGCAATGGTATCGACAGGAGCAAGGTGTTTTTCGACCACATAGGAACCGTCCGGCAAGCGCACATAATCAAGTCCGCGTGTCCGGGCAGTGCCGGCCACGAACACCTGAGCCCCGATTGAAATCAGTCCAAGAGGTGGAAACTTCAGGTCAGGCCCCGGATAGCGGTAGGTTCTGAGCGCCGATACCCGATGCGTTGCAACTCCGGGATCTGTCAGATCATCGGATGACAGCCAGCCCACATAACCATCGGTTTCATTTTGCCCCCAGGCCCAGCCTTCCGGCGTCTCCTCGAACACGGTGACGGTTTCCCCGTAAAGGATTTCCGTATCGATCGGCTGATCCGGACGGGGTGCAGGCCTCATGGGCGCACTGTCGGCAGCCAGTCTTTTTCTAACGCCAGCGACAAAGCGCTCCGCCTTGTAGATGCCGCGAAACTTTTCGTCTGCCAGATCCGGACGCACCGGATGCAGCCGCCGGTCGAACGTGTAGACTTCCGTCATGTCATCCTGCGTGTTCAGCGGGGCAACGCCCGTGCCTTTTCCGATACAAGATCGCCAAGGCGTTCCAGATAAAGAGCGCCTTCCAGCGTCCTCGTGATAATCACGTTGCGCCGGTCGGCCTCGTCCCGCTTGCGCGAAAGTAGACGCAGCGCACCCATCGTGTCCAGCGCGCGCGTGATAGCGGGTTTCGTCACATTGAGTTGAGCGGCAAGCCCCCGGACAGTATGCGGAGGCGGCTCGAGATAGACCGTTAGCAGGATCGTAAGCTGGCGCGCGGACAAATCGGGATCGCTGCTGCGCACAAGGCTCAGATTGACATCATGAAGCAATCTCAGCGCTTGCGACGCCCTCAACTCAACCGGCATGAAACTGTGGCCCCCTGTCCATTTCCGTTTCAAAGAACCACGATTTCATTTCGGATGCGTTATTTTTTTTCATACCGCTCGCATAACAGGTCGAACAAGGCCCGGATAGCCTGTGCCTCCCCTCCAACCGGCTTGCCCGGTTTGGCGGAAGGAGACCAGCCGTAAATGTCGAAATGCGCCCAGGTTCCGGCATGCTCGACAAACCGGGATAGGAACAAGGCGGCTGTGACCGACCCGGCAAACCCGGCCCCTGTCGTGTTGATGTGATTGAGATCGGCAACGTGGCTGTCCAGATACTTCTGGTAGGGCTGCCAAAGCGGCATGCGCCACATTGGATCGGCAGAGGCTTCGGCCACCAAAGCCAACTCGTCGGCAAAGGTTTCGTCGTGGGTGTAAAACGGCGGCAGGTCCGGACCAAGCGCCACGCGGGCGGCGCCCGTCAATGTCGCCATGTCGATCAGCAATTCGGGCGCTTCTTCATCCGCCAATGCAAGGGCATCAGCCAGAATCAACCGGCCTTCGGCGTCCGTGTTGCCGATTTCCACCGTCAGGCCCTTGCGGCTGTTCAGGATGTCGCCGGGCCGGAAGCTGTCTCCTGCAATCGCATTTTCCACACACGGCACGATCACCCGCAAACGCACCGGCAATTTGCGCTCCATGATCATGGATGCAAGTCCCAGAACATTGGCTGCTCCGCCCATGTCCTTC
Source organism: Roseibium sp. RKSG952 (assembly GCF_009711355.1). Taxonomy (NCBI): domain Bacteria; kingdom Pseudomonadati; phylum Pseudomonadota; class Alphaproteobacteria; order Hyphomicrobiales; family Stappiaceae; genus Roseibium; species Roseibium sp. RKSG952. Next base: position 23,973 of record NZ_SMMF01000884.1, read on the forward strand.
TTCATCAAGGCCATTGAGTTGCCCGGCTTGATGTTCAGTCCGCCGCTATCGAAAATGACCCCCTTGCCAACAAGGGTAACCTTCGGGTCTGCGTCATTGCCCCAGAAAAAGTCGGCGAGGCGCGGCGCCCGGTCACTCGCCCGGCCGACCGCATGCACCATCGGAAAGCCGTTTTTCAACAGGGCATCACCCTCAATGATACTCCCGGTCCCGCCATGCTCTTCAAACAAAGACTTGACCGCAGCGGCAAGCTCTTCCGGTCCAAGATCGTTGGCGGGCGTATTGATCAGGTCGCGAGCGAGCTTCACGCCTGTCGCAATTTGCTTGATCTTCTCAAGGTCGACACCTTCCGGAATGACCAGCCGATGACCTTGTCTCGACGATTGCTTGTAATGCGTGAACTGATAGGCCGACAGGAGGAATGCAACGACAGCCTGAGCCTGTTCGGGAAAGTCCGGCGAAAGACCATAAGTTGCCGGTGGCAGTGCCGATACAACTGCGCCAAACGCCATCGGCTCATGAAAGCCTTCAGCAGTCATGCCGAAAAGCGCCAGAGGATCGCCAGTTTCGCCAGCCGGGAGCAGCAATGCGGTTCCCGGCTTGCCCGTAAACCCGTTTTGCTCGCACCAGGAAAGGTGTGCCTTGGTCAGTCCTAAAGCGGGATTGTCCAGTTTATTCTCGGTGACGGCCTTGACGGGGATGACCAGATCCGCGTCCTCGCGGCGAACCAGAGCATTCAGCACAGCGCTTCCTTTCGGTGACGACAATTTCGAGTGAGACACCTAATGACTGGTTCCGCGCTTGGCAAGCTGGCGATCAATTCGAAACAAAACCAAGCTTGACCGGCGGGATGAGCCGCAACGGCACGCGTTCAGGTGCCAATCGCCTGAGCCTTGACGTCGCACCCCTGAAAAGTTGCCGTCCCGGGCCGGTGACTTTTCGCTGCAGCGCACCATATGAAGAGACGTAGTGCAAGACGTTCAAAACTAGCGGTTAAACCGTATTTGTTCCGTCGCAATCTCAAGTTAGTGTCTCATCGAAAATTTCATGCTGCATCGCGGCAACCCCGGACCGGGCCGATCGGTCCGGCGACGTTCAGGGACAACTTTCATGGCAACCAACCGCACCTACGACCAGATTTCTGTCGGTGACAAAGCCGAAATAAAACGCGTTTGTTCCGAAAACGATCTTCTGGTTTTTGCCCATGCATCGGGCAACCGCAATCCGCTTCACCTCCCCGACACCGACTGGACCGGCGACGGAAAGATTGACAAGCCGGTCGCACCGTCCATGTGGGTCGGGGCCCTGGTGTCCGCCGTCCTTGGCAATATTCTCCCCGGACCGGGCACAATCTACCGCACACAGACGTTCAATTTCCATGACCGTGTGTCCGTAGGCGATGTCCTGATTGTTTCGGTCAAGGTCACCGGCAAGAAACCTGACGGCATTGTCGCCATGGATGTTTTGGTCACACGCGAGGACGGTACGTCTGTCGCCGATGGTGTTGCCGAAGTAACCGCGCCGACCCGCACGATCGAATATGATTCATCCGATCTCCCCGCAGTCCTTGTCGAGCGTCACCGGCACTTCAACCGGCTGATTGAAGTGGCCAAGACGCTTCCGAGCCTGCCGACTGCGATCGTCGCGCCGGATGATCCGAATTCTCTGGAAGGCGCCGTGATGGCGACGAATGAGGGCCTGATCCGCCCGATCCTGATCGGTGCAGCCACTCGCATTCAGGCCGCTGCCAGTGAAATCGGTGTTTCGCTCGACGGGTATCAGCTGATCGATATCGAGGATGAATCGGAAGCAGCCGCCAAAGCGGTTGCCCTTGTCCACGAGGGCAAGGTTCAGGCGCTGATGAAAGGCCACCTGCACACTGACGACCTTCTGCATCACGTGGTCAAGCGCGATGGTGGCCTGCGCACAAAGCGGCGGATCAGCCATGTCTTCGTGATGGATGTTCCCGGTCGCAAGACACCGGTCGTGATTTCCGATGCCGCGATCAATATCGCACCGGACCTCAACACCAAGGTCGATATCACCCAGAACGCGATCAATGCCGCGCTTGCCCTCGGCCTCGAACAGCCAAAGGTTGGCATCCTCTCGGCGGTGGAAACCGTCAACCCGGCGATCCCATCGAGTCTTGACGCCGCAATCCTGTCGAAAATGGCCGAGCGCGGCCAGATCCGGGGCGGTATCGTTGACGGCCCCCTTGCCATGGACAATGCCATAAATGTTCAAGCCGCCCGGACCAAGGGCATTACATCGCTTGTCGCCGGGCATGCGGAAGTATTGGTCGTTCCCAATCTGGAATCCGGCAACATGCTGGCGAAGGAACTCACCTTCCTGACCCACGCCGAAGCGGCCGGGCTGGTGATCGGGGCGAAGGTGCCCGTGATGCTCACAAGCCGTGCCGACGATGGCCGGGCCCGCCTGGCATCCTGCGCGCTTGCCCTCCTCTATGATCATTGGCAGACAAACGGGGCACCGGCTGCTGTCCATGTCGTGGAGGGATGACGGATGAGCGATAAAACAATCATACTCGTTCTCAATGCCGGTTCATCCTCGATCAAGTTCACCCTCTACCGTGGCCCACAGGTATTGGTTGACGGGCAAATTTCAGGCTTGGGTGCGACCCCGCACATCAAATTCCGATCCGCAACAACCGGCGCAACCGTTGATCGCGATCTGACTGCAGAAGAAGGCGCCAACCATGATACGGCGCTGAAATCCGTTCTGCCCTTGCTTGAAGAGGAACTTGGAGGATCAAGGGTGGAGGCCGTCGGGCACCGGGTCGTCCATGGTGGTGTGACATTTGCCGCCCCGCTGCGCGTTACCGAGGCTGTTTTTTCCGATCTGGAAACCCTGATCCCGCTCGCACCGCTTCATCAGCCCCACAACCTTACCGGCATCCGGGCTGCAGAATCAGCCTTCCCTGGTGCAGTGCAAGTCGCTTGCTTCGATACGGCCTTTCACCGCAATCACCCATGGGTCAACGACACATTTGGCTTGCCGAGGCGTTATTACGAGGAAGGCGTCCGGCGATACGGGTTTCATGGCCTGTCCTACGAGTACATTTGCGAGCATTTGAAGCAGACTGATCCCAAAACCTATTCAGGCAAACTGGTGGTGGGACATCTGGGCAATGGCGCGTCCATGTGCGCGATCAACAATGGCCAAAGCATCGGATCGACCATGGGCTTTACCGCGCTCGACGGGTTACCTATGGGAACCCGCTCCGGTCAGCTCGATCCCGGGGTGATCCTTTACCTGCTGACGACCAAGGGCATGTCTGCCGACGCCATTTCCGACTTGCTTTACAAGCAGAGCGGGCTCAAGGGCCTGTCGGGCATCAGTCAGGACATGCGGACCTTGAGCGAAAGCAGTGACCCGCGCGCGCGCGAAGCCATCGACTATTTCGTCTTCCGCATTCGACGGGAAATCGGCGGCCTGGCTGCGGTCCTCGGAGGCCTTGATACGGTCGTATTCACCGGCGGTATCGGTGAACATTCTGCTCTGGTACGCGATCAGGCGTGCCGGGACATGGATTGGCTCGGACTCAAGATCGAACCGGACAAGAACAGCCGGAGCGAGACCGATATCTCGGCACAGGACTCCCGCGTGAAAGTCCTGGTGATCCCGACAAATGAAGAAGAAATGATCCGCCAGCATACCCTGGCCCAGCTTTGACGGAAATCTTATGGGGACCGGCTTGAAAAACGTCATCTTCGACATCGGCAATGTACTTATCGAATGGAACCCGGAGCTCCTTTATCGCAAGCTGCTGCCAGACCCCGCCAAGCGTCACGCATTCTTGCGCGATGTCTGTACCATGGATTGGAATATCCAGCAGGACCTTGGGCGCAGTTGGGCAGAGGCTGTCGCCGCATTGTCCAGGGAACATCCAGACAAAACCGGCCTCATTGCCGCCTACTCCGACCGGTGGCAGGAAATGGTGCCAGGAGAAATCCCAGGATCCGTTGGCATACTTGAAACGCTCCGGCAAAGCGGCGTGCCCCTTTATGCGATCACCAATTTTTCATCGGAAAAATTCGCCGAGACAGAAGTCCGTTTTCCGTTCCTGAAGACCCATTTTCTGGATGTGGTCGTTTCGGCCCATGAACGGCTGGTCAAGCCCGACCCCCGCATCTACGAGGTTCTGCTCTCCCGCAACGGTTTGACGGCGGAAGACTGTGTCTTCATCGACGACAGCCTGCCAAATGTGAATGCCGCGCGGACACTGGGAATGGCAGCCATCCACTTTCAAACCGCAGAAGACCTGCGCCGCGATCTGCAGGAGATGGGATTTTTGAACAGCGCCGCGCACGCCTAACGGTTTTCAAACCCCTCGAGCACATTCACGCAATTGGTGCCGAGGGCGTCCACCGCATATCCGCCTTCCATGAGGAATATGGCCGGGATCGACGCTGACGACAGTTTCTGCCCCAATCGATAAAAGTCATCACTTGTAAACTTGAATTGGGATATCGGATCGTTCTCAAAGCAGTCCAGTCCGAGAGAAATGACCAGAAAATCCGGTTTGAAGGTCTGTAGCTGCGACAGAGCTTGTTCCAATGCCTCGGAATAATACGCCCAGGCCGTTCCGAACGGCAGCGGCCAGTTGCGCGTGAAACCGGCTCCGGCATTTGCACCGGTCTCATCGGCATGTCCCAGGAAATATGGGTATTCATGGGCCGGATCCGCATGGATCGACTGAAACAGGACATCCGGGCGTTCGTAGAAGATGGCCTGGGTGCCGTTACCGTGATGATAGTCGACGTCCAGAACTGCGACGCGACCGGCCCCTTGATCCCTGAGCCATTGCGCAGCAATCGCCGCATTGTTGAAGAAGCTGTAACCGCCATAAAAATCGACGCCGGCGTGATGTCCGGGTGGCCGGCAGAGACCAAACGCGCTGGAGGCCCCCCTTTGGACCAGCTGGGCAGCAGTCAGTGCGGCCTGTGCGGAAGCTGTTGCAGCCTCGAAGGTGAACTGGCCAAGCGGGGTACCCGCATCCATCGAGTACCGTCCAAGCTTGCCATCGATATGGTCCGGGATGACATCATCCCGGAACGTCCTGACAGGCCACACGATCGGCAGGGCCTCGCCTTTCCGCCCGGACGCCGTCCACAATTCCCAAAAGGCTTCAAGGAAGTCCACATAGTCCGGCGCATGTGACCTGCCCCTTTTTTCAGGGCCACTCG
>NZ_SMMF01000238.1:0-418 GCF_009711355.1 Roseibium sp. RKSG952
CTTGACCCCACCCTGAAGGAAGGGGTTTGCTGTGCTTCTGGATCACTCGCACAACCCGTAAATCGACGAGCAGACTTGCGGAGCCTTCAGGGACTCCGGATCGATTTCCTTCCCACCGCGCTTCGTCTTCGACCACGCCACAACATCGTCCATTCCAGCGTTCTCGATGCCCGGAACCTTGCCGTTTCCGAAGAATGTTGACTTTCCGCGCTTCGAAACGGACCCGACGATCCCCTCCCACTCCCTGACCCGTTCCACCTCCTCCGGGTAACGGATCGCAATGTTCCTGATTTCGTCCTTCCTGGCCATAATGCAAGGGAAGCATCCGACCCTTGAGAATCCCTGACTGTAGAGAGGGTTAATCGGCATCCCAGACGACTTCAGGAAGGAGTTAACGTCTTCCCCGCCCTGAAGGACG
>NZ_SMMF01000546.1:0-1729 GCF_009711355.1 Roseibium sp. RKSG952
TGTCCGGAAACAGGGACGAACTCCACGTTCAAATGGAATTGCTATGACGTAAAATCTTTCTGCTATTTAACAATTAGGACGTATTTTATTGTATTATGTTGTGCCATATTATTATGTAAATGCGGATATTAATCACGAATTGGCGATCTTTTTCACTTATAAAGATGCCATGAATACGTAGCTAGAGGTAAAGCTAGGTCAGCTTTTCGATACCGAGTATTGTGATCGTAGTGAAGGCCGTCACAATATGGAAGCGGGCAGGTATAAGCGGTCGCTGCATCCAAAAGCGGATGAGTTGCAGGTGTAGATATCGAAGCTGGATCACCAGACATTTGAGATTACGCTCGGTGAGCGCAACCAGCGGGGGTAGATCAGCTACATGGATGTGTTAATGAAATTATATCTAGTAGGCGTTTCGACTGGAGCGTTGAGTACCTTGCGCAAGCGTTATCACCGCTTTGACAGTCATGTGCGCGAGCACAAGCTCGATGTCTAACCTGAAAAGGAAATTCTATTTCATAAAATAAATGGTGGCACTTCATTGAAGGCTAACAATCTTATCTATAACTTAACGGGATTACGGTGAAGCGGGCATGAGATGAAGATATTACAATGTGCCATTAACTGAAGGCAATTCGATGGTATACTAAGGATACACTAGGGATCTGCGCGGGCGTCAAATAGGACGAACCTTGTAGCTCGGGCCTCTTGCCTCATCTCTTCGGTTTTTGTCTACAGATACGTGACGTGGATCTTCTTCGTACAACCTCTGGAGCATGATGGATAGCTTTGATGAATACTCAATGGAGTGCCCGCAGAAGCGCTTCGAAAATGTTGCCGAAAAGTTTAGACGAACAACCCATTGGAATGGATTGTGAAAGAGATTCGGCAGTTCAAAATGCGTGATCGAAGCAGTTCCGGACGCACGGTCATTCCTGAGCTAGGCCGTAGCCTCGTTTACAATTATTAAAGCCGACGATTGGTCGCACTGAAAACAGCTGAATGTGACTACAGTTTAACATAAGTGAGATATTCCAAAATAATTCATTATGAGAAAGAAATATTTATGAAATTGCTACACTGCATCTGCAAATATTAATAACCTCTACACTTAGCCAGGGGAATAAAAAAATGACATGCACTACGAAAATATTTGAACTTTTGAACAACGCGAAAATTACATATGAATTAATAAAACATGATGCTGAGGGACAGACTGAAGCCGCAAGCAAACTCCGCGGGAACCATCTAAATGAGGCTGCTAAGTCACTAGTAATTGAAGCAGGACAACGCAGAGATATTAAATTTGAATATTATTTGATTGTTCTGCCTGGCGACAAGAGAGTAAACTTCAAATTAATTAAAAGAATTTTAGATGTTCAAAGATTACAATTTGCATCCGAGGATAAATTATTTGAACTTACTGAATGTGAAAAGGGTGCAGTACCCCCGTTCTCATTTCATGAAGATCTCAAAATAATTGTCGATCTTGATTTGAAGAAAAGTGATCGAATCGTATTTAATGCCGGTATATTGGATTTATCAGTATCTATACCGACCAAAAATTATTTTGAAATAATTAATTACACTTTTGGATATGAGACCTAATATAGGGGGCTTTGTCGCAAATTTTGCGGGCGAGGTAAACTGGAATATACGGCGGCGTTGGTTTGGAATGTTTCGAAGTCGTGGCGTTGATCGGCGTTGTTGCACAATTTGGTTTCGTGCC
>NZ_SMMF01000740.1:0-6336 GCF_009711355.1 Roseibium sp. RKSG952
AGGCCTGTGAGGCAGCAGTAAGACCAATCCTTCCCGGGGGATTGGCAGCAGCCATTAAAGCAGGAAGCCCCGCCCCTCAGAGCGGGGAGCAGTCACCTCTTGACGTAATTCGATGTCAAACAGTTGGTTCTTTCTTGCGGATGCTACTGACAAAATGACTGAACGACACATTCTTGGAGTTTCACATGTCCATCGACCTTACGTCCGTTTCCGATGAGGATTTTTTCGCGGAGCTACAACGCAGATCCCGCCTGAAATCGGATCCTCTCTCCTATGTGATCTTTAGTTCCGAAGGCGATCTCCTCCCCATTCTGGAGGAATTCAACGAAGTCGCCCACCTGACCGACGAAGAACGGGGCGCCGTCGCGAAGACGATTATGATCTTGATGCGAAGCAACTTTCAGGACCTCCTCTCTTCCGAGGGCAATGAGGCAATCCCGACGCAGATCAGCCTCAACCTCAATGAGGCGCTGGACCAACTCGGCCTTTCGAAGAACGCACCTGCTCCCTAAGACAAAAGCGCGCCCGGAGGGGCGCGCGACACATCTTAGGCCTTCGGGATCTTGACCCTGATGCGCGGCCACTCGTCCCGCGCTCTTTGAATGGCCTGCTCGATGGTCATCGGCACATCGTCCTTTGCCTTCGAACGCACGAACGTGCGGTGACAGTTCTCCACGAAAACCTCAACCTCCGCGAAGTTCTCGGCATCGAGCGTGATCGCTAGCGTCCGAAGGTTTATGTTCGGAGCGTGCCCCCACTTGTTGAACGCCACCTTGGTATATTTCTCGAGTTCGTCCGTCCCTGGGTTCGGCAACAACATGCGGCCGTGGAAACGGCGCCAGATGGCGCGGTCGAGCATCTCAGGGTGGTTGGTCGCTCCGAGCACGATGACGTGTGGCGGGACATCGTCGAGCTGAACCAGAAGGTTCGAGACCACGCGCTGCATGTCCCCGTCGTCCTTGGATTCCCCGCGGTCCTTGCTGATCGCGTCGATTTCATCGAAGAAAAGAATGCACCTATGCGTTTTCACAAAACGGAATAGAACCCCGAGACGCTTCGAGGTCTCGCCTTGTTTCGTGGACTGAAGCATGTCGTATCGCACAAAATAGAGCGGAAGCTCCATTTCGTTAGCGATCGCCTTGGTCACCTGGGTCTTGCCATTGCCCGGAGGCCCCATCAGAACCATCTTGTTTTTCGGCGTAATTCCACCATCCAAGAAGATTCGGTAGTCGTTCTGATCCTCGATGAAGCTGCGGATCTCGTCCTTCACGATTTGAGGCAGGATGACGTCCTTGAGCTTCGCATCCGTCTTGACGAGTGAAAGTCCGACCGGAATATCATTTTCGTCCTGAAGGCGCGCCTCAAACGCGGCGACTTTGGATTCGTCACTTGCCCCCTGCTCGACGGCCCCGCCTTCGGCGATGGGCTTCGTGGATTCTTCCTGAAAATTGGGGGTATCCTGATCTTCCAAAATCGCCACCTCGGGAGTTGCTCTCCCCTAAGAATTTAACGACATCACCAGCAGGTCAAATCCTTCGAATCCACCGGCGGGATGTCTAGAGGTCGATCTCGATCCGCATGGCCTTGGCGATGGGTTTCGCGTCGTCAGGGAGTTTCTCGATGACGAAAGCCGGATTGTCGCAGACGGACATAAATCCTCCGGATACGGACCTTTGTAGTCTGCGGACGGCCAGTCCATCCTTCAGTCTCAAGAGGTAGACGCAGGCGTCCTCGATAATGTCCCGCTCCGACATCTTTCGGAAAACGATCTTGGCCCCGGACGGAATGGTCGGCGACATCGCCTCTCCGGCGTTCCGATACCCAAAGGTCTCGCCGATCCGTTCAAATTCCTCTCTTTCGTTTCGAAGGGTCTCGTTCGAGATCACGTCGAAATCTTCGGTCTTTCGGATGTCGCCGGATACGCGCATCTCTCCTTCTCCGAAGAGATACCATTCAGGGGTGATGCGAAGCGCCTTGCAGATTCCGTTTCCGACGTCGAAAGGCGGGATCGTTCCCTTCTTGACGTACGAGGAGAACGTTGACGCAGGAACGTCGAGATGACGCGCGAGGCCAGTCAAGGACCATTCGGACCCCACGGCCTTTCGCAATCTCTCGGCTCTTTCCTGTCTCTCTCCATCCATATCAGTCTCCGAACAACGCATTCGTCTCGGCGAAGATTTAAATCCAAGACACCAAGCCTCGGGCACCTTCTTCGCAAACTCGTTCCTTCGGCTTTAAATTCATCGACCTATCGAACGAACGCTTCGATTTATCGAATACAATTCGTATTGTCAAACAACATATTCGACAAACCGACTTGTTATTGGTGTTTTCCGACCACTTTATTCAGTTTTTCGTTTTTCATTCGTATTTTAGTTCTTCCAAACGGAATTTCGTGGATCACTTTCGACGAAACGCATCCTTGTTCGGCATGTCGAAAACATGCTGCGGTCTTCAGGACGGATGTACGAGCTTCTGTTTCCTCGACGGATTAAAGGGGTTTCCCGCACGTACCACCGAACCCCGCCGCCGCTCCGAAACGGCGGCTCGAGTATCAAATGCATGCCGTATACTAGGCTGGCTCACCCTCCCCTCAGTACAGGGAGAGAGGGTGGACCTACATTAAGCTATTGAAATAAAGCGATTTTTTGATCGTGTTTCAAAATCGATGATTTGTGTTTCAAATTCCGAATGGATTCACGCTGAACAGTTGAGTATTTCTATGCTTGTCAACATAATAACCTGGAAACGAAATCATGCTTACGCAGTCCAGAGATTACGAAATCGTAGAATTCGTCCAGAACCTTCTTACCCACGCCCGGGTGGTCACCGGCAACAAGGCAACCGCCGGAACGGCGGTTAGGCAGGCATTGAGGGCGAACAGCAGAAACGATGCCGGTCGCATACAGCACGATCTAGCGACTCGCGTTCTTCAGCATGTTTGCCGCTATACGTCAGAGACGGCACCGGAGAATGACATCGACTTCCCGGAAGGGCGAGCACCCTCATGGTTCGTCGAGCTGGACAGGTGCGGCCGCGAAATCCTTTCCCTAAACACGTTGTTCAACCTCGACCCGGAAACCATCTCCGGTGTCACCGGGCGCCCCGTATCGATCGTTGAAACCGTTCTGAGGCGTATTCACGGCCGCGTGGCGGAGGTTGCCGCCCACGGCGAAGATCAGTCGGCCTCCCCTCTAGGAACCCTTTTTTCCACTAGTCATTGACCCAGACGCGGCGCACTAGGTCCCCTTCCTTCTTCGTGATGTTCGGATGGGCGTAGGTTGAAGGGAACTCGAAGTCGACGTCGCCCAGCTTCTCCCTTTCCAAGATCCCGTGAATAATCGTTCCGTTCTGGCCACCCTTAACAATCTTCTTGCTGTCCTCGACCTCGACGATGCGACCGTATTTATTGGCAGCCTTCTCCCAGAAACCGGTCACCCAGTCCGCCACCATGCAGGTCCATTGCTCATACCCCTTTTCACGGATCAAACCCAGCGCATGGGACTGAATTGCCTCCGTTACAGACAACTCGTCCGGGCCGAATTTCTTCTTCCGATAGGGCGGCGTAACGGCGAGACGCTCGAAAACGGCGATTTTTGCAAAATAGCGAATTCGCATGGTTCCGCACGGGACGCCCTCCACACGCGCCAGAAGATGAGTGGCGGCATGGTCGTTGCCGTCGCGCTCCTGTTCAAGATCGTAAAAGGCGTTCTCTCCCACGAAAACGCTGGCTCTTATCATGAGTGCCGTCGTCAGATCCTCTGACCTTTCAATCATCTCGACGGAGATGTTCATGTTGGACTTTGTCACTGCCACTTCCTTATCAGTTGGTACGTTTTGTTAATCATTCAGCGATTTCATCGCGGGAAAAACATTCAAAATGAAGCGCGGATCTGCTAATTTGAAACACGAATTTGAGAAGGACCCACATGAAAGCTGAATTTCCCGTTATTTTCTCAGCACTTGCACGAAATCGCAACTTTCGAAGTGCCGCTCAGGAGCTGGGGATGAGTCACATCACCCTTATGCGTAGGCTTGATGAGTTCGAAGCAAAGACGGGAACGAAGCTCTTCGTTCGCCACAATCAGGGACTCAAGATGACCACCGCAGGTCGACGTCTCGCCACCGTTACGAGTGATCTGGACAAGTCCATGAATCGTTTCTGGACGGCGGCGAAGGGACTTGCCCATCAAACCACCGTCACGATCATGGGGACCGACGGCATGGCCTCCTTCTGGCTTCCGCATGCCCTCGAGGGATTTCACGAGAAAAATCCTGGGATTACCGTGGAAGTCAGCCTTACAGAATTCGGCTCGTCGACGGGTTTCAGAACGGGTGGTGCCGATATCGAGATTGCCTATTCCCCACCGACTGAGAACGACGCTGTCATCATTTGGCACGGCATCGTCCCCATTCGCCTCTACGCAGCGCGGAAATATGCGGAATTACACTCTCTGCCGACGACCTTCGAGGATCTGAGGATGCATCGCCTGTGCATGTACGAAAACCCCGGCAGCGTATACAATCCCGGCCTCGAGGCGCTTGAGGAAATCGCGGAGACCGGGCTCGTCGCTTGGCGCACCCGGTCGACGATGGGACTCGGATACGCCATCCAGAACGGCGCCGGGATCGGTCCGATGACCAAGATCTTCCCGAATTACAATCCAGCCTTTGATGTCATTGAACTCAGCGAGGACATCTTCTCCTCTCAGTTCCCGGTATGGCTCGTGATGCATATGGACACCAAAGATAACAAGGCCCCCCGCGCCGTCGCCGACTGGTTCTCGACAAACCTTCCCGAGTTCACCGCTAAACGCTGAGACCCCGACCCCGATCGTTGCGCCGAAGGAAGACGCGACGATCGTTAAATCGCAATGCGCCACATGCAAGGTCTGAAACACGTGGAAATGTAGGATTTAATCCTCTAAGCGCCGGCGCTGGCGTTTCATTTTTGAAAACAGAATTGCTAACAAACCAAATCCTCTTATTAACGGCGCATTAATATGCTGCACCGTAAGAGTCTCCCGCAACCGAAAGAGCTGTACTTGATGACCGCCACAAACATCGCATATACGGCCGAGGAAATCAGGGACCGTTTCAGCAAGTTACGGGACTTGAAGATTTTCGCAAGAGCCATAACTTTGGACCCTGCCCTCGCAGATAGCCTGTCGGCGCACGTTCGCGTCGTCAGCAATCAGGCGTATCCGCTCGATGATCTCTTTTCCATCTACGTCGAACTCCTCTCTCTAAAGGAGTCCATTACGCCCAATCTGAAGCGCCGAAGTGTCGGTTTCCCGAGCGTGACCGAACGGGCGGCGAACGTGCTTCATAAGCAATACGGCCGCTCATTGGATCAGGTTTCGAAGATTCTCGGATTACCGAAGAAGAGCGTTTCGGACATGATTCGCCGGTGATTTGCAGGTTCTAGTCAAAAGCCTCGATGATTTCTGTATCCCGAACTTCGAGGCTTTCAATGACTTCACCGCTTCAAAAAACGCTCGTTACCGCCGCCTGCCTTTCGTCCCTGTCCCTTCCGGCTATCTCTCAATCCGTTTCGCCGGGTTTTGATGCATTCGATGCCGGATCGGCTCCATCCTCCTTCTCCCTTCCCTCTCCGACGCTTTCTGTGCCGTCCAGTGCCGCTGGGGTGGCTTCGCCTTCCCTGCCGCCCTCTCCGCATCAGGTCGCTCCCTCGTCCGCCGGGAATGCCTTTCAAGGCTCTGATATCGTAGCCAGGGTGCCGACCGCTCCTGTTTTCGACGGGAAGGGGTCTGACGGCAACTCCTCTACCATGCCGGCCTCCGGTGTCGTTATTTCCGGCGTGCCGTCCCTTACCGGGAATGGGTTCTTTTTTCTGGCGGGGGTTCCGGTTCGTCTTTCGGGAGTGGCTGTTCCTCCGTCCGGGGAACTTTGCCGGACGAGTTCCGGTACCGAATGGATGTGCGGCCGCTCCTCCGGCTCCCGGCTCTCCATGCTTTTCGAAGGAAAGAAGACCTCCTGCCGCGTCGTGAAGTCTTATCCCGACGGGGTCACTGGTGTCTGTTCTTCCGGAACCGTTTTCGACATCGGCCGCCTCATGATTTCCGAGGGATGGGCCGTTCCGGTCGGATCCGAGGGTTTGCGGTATTCATCCGAATCCTTGTCCGCCCGCGAGTCTCGATCAGGCCTCTGGTCCGGCAGTTTCAAAGGTCACTCGAGCTGGTGAGAATGGAATGGTGAATCATTTCAAATAGATTCTAAGATTCGGAGGCGTCAGGCTTTCGATAAGCATTTGATTCATATACTCTTTCTCGAACAGCATTTTCGAAGATCCCTAAAACTCGGAACAAAGATCCC
>NZ_SMMF01000385.1:0-783 GCF_009711355.1 Roseibium sp. RKSG952
GTAGAAGCTCCAGCGAAAGCCCGAGATCAGGTAAACGACGGGATTGACCAGTGCAACGGTTTGCCAGAAATCCGGCAACATCTTGATCGAATAAAACGTCCCCCCCAGAAATGCCATGGGGGTCACCAGCAGAAGAGGGACGAACTGCAATTGTTCGAAGCTTTTTGACAAGATCCCGAGGATGAAACCAAACATGGCAAAGGATACCGCCGTCAGAACAAGAAAGACTACCATCCAGACGGGGTGCTCGATCTTGAAATCGACGAAAAACCGTGCGGTCACGATAATGATGACCGCAACGAGAATGGATTTGGTTGCCGCTGCACCAACATATCCGATCACCAGTTCGAAAGTCGAAACTGGCGCTGACATGACCTCGTAGATCGTTCCGCTAAACCTCGGAAAAAAGATCCCGAAGGCCGCCAATCCCAAGCTCTGTGTCAGAAGCGACAGCATCGTCAGTCCGGGAACGATAAAAGCCGCATAGCTCAATCCGTCCACATCGGAAATATGGCTGCCAATAGCGGCTCCAAAAACGACAAAATAGAGCGCGGTTGAGAGAACCGGTGCAATGATGTTTTGCATGATCCTCTGCCTGCCTCTCGCCATTTCGAATTTGTAGATTGCTATGACCGCCAGGTAGTTCATGCGCCGTGTTTCCAATTCAAATTTTGTGATCCATGAAATGCAACAATGTATGCAGGCAGTGATACTGGCTGGCGTCCCCGGAAAATCGTATCACATCCAACTGCGAGAAAAATCCGCACCATTTGCGAAGCCGAA
>NZ_SMMF01000477.1:0-1228 GCF_009711355.1 Roseibium sp. RKSG952
CAAGTGCCATTCACGCTGTTTTTGTTCGTCTGTCACCCTCGCCCCCTTATGGCTCGTGAAATGGCCTGCACACCGGCTACCCCTGCCCCAGATCCGAAGACGGCTGCAAAGATCGTGTCGGCATATGGCTTGATGGAGTCCGGCAGAACAGAAATGTTGCCGGAAAAGAGAAAGATGCTGTCCAGACACACCGCCCCGAACCACAGCCCCAACGGCACAGCAAACAATGCCCAGACCGCCCAGAAGACCGGGCATTGCATGGCCTCCCGCCGCCGCTCCGCTTCGGCCTGGACAAACGCCGTCACAGCATCAGCCCGGACTTTCTCCCGCTCCGTACCGTTGTCAAAGGCCCGGTCGACGCTGGTCAGAACCCGGTCGAGCGGACCCTTGCCGAGCCATGACAGGAGCAGTCTGAACATCACCGCGCCCCCTGCCGCCGGGCATAGAGCCGGTTTGCGATGAAACCCAAGGCGAGAGCCCCCAGAATGAGCGCAACCGTGTTGCCATCCACCTGCTCAAGGAAGGCGGAGAAGGCAGCAACCAGACCGGCAACCCCGCCGATCAGCTCCTTGCTTTCGGTCAGTGGCTTATGGATCTTCGGCTTGGCTTCGGGGATCGGGATAGATTTGGCATCCGCGACGCCATAGCTTTCCGCTTCAAGCGCCCGGTCATAATCGCGGGCAAGTGCGGCAATCTGATCCGCCTTGTCGCGCCCGTTGACCACCCGACGAGCGTTAAAGAAATCAGACTTTTTCAGCGTGATGTAGTCGGCCAGCTTCTTGCCGGTAAACCAGCCTTCCACGCAGCCGGTGACAAGGATCTTGGCGGCGTGCTCCGGCACCATGGCAAGTTTAGGATCTTCGGCAAATGGAATGCCGAGCCTTTCCTGTGCGCGCCGGTAGTTCTCTTTCCAAGTGAGCTGCACATAGCCGCGACCGTGCCACGGGTAATAGCGCAGATTGTTTTGCCGCCAGTTTTCAGAGAGCCAGAAAGCCTCAACGACCGGTTTCATGGTCCGGGCCGTTTCCCAATAGGCGGTTGCCAGTATATACGCCGCCTGATTGCGCAGGCAGCCCGCGTTCTTGCACGCGTCCACGATCAGGCGCGTGTCACCAAGATCCATGTTCATCGGATTTGCCTTTCATTCGGCCATGAAAAAAGCCCCTCAGAGGGGGCCGGTGCGGATTGGATGTGTTGCGGAGGGTCAGCCGTCTAGCTTGACCTCAAC
>NZ_SMMF01000394.1:0-805 GCF_009711355.1 Roseibium sp. RKSG952
GAGATGAGGATCAACAACATAACCTTGCGTCCCCGGATAGGGCGCGCCGATGGACTGCAGCGCAGTGCCGCCGTCTTGCCGCGACCAGGCCACCCCGATTGCCGTTTCCGACGGACCATAGGCGTTCCAGACCTCGGCCCCCCGGTCCAGAAGCCGGGCACGCAGCTCCGCGCTCAGCGCCTCGCCGCCAATCACAGCCCTGACACCGGCAAGCTCCCCGATACCGACATCCAGCAGCATCTGCCAAAGCGGCGGAGAGGCCTCGATGAGGCCGATCCCGTGCGTCTTGACAAGACCCGCCACATAGCCGCTCTCGCCAAGCCGGGTCCGGTCGCACAACACAAGCGTGCCTTCACCCGCAAGCGGCAGGACAAATTCCTGCAAGGCCGCATCAAATACCGGCTTCAGCACCGACAACAGCCGGCCGCCGGTGTCATAACCGCCGATCCGCATCACCGACAGCGTGTTCGCCAAAAGGTTTTGATGGCTGACCTGAACCCCCTTCGGCCGGCCGGTCGACCCGGATGTGTAAATCACATAGGCGAGCGCCTGCGGCGTGCCCGGCCCCGGCAGGCCGGTCTCCGGCCCGGCATTAACCCCGGCATCGGCACCGTTTGGAGCAATCCCCTCTCCGGCCGCATCGGCAAACACCTGTTGCCGCCGACTGCCGGAAAGAACCAGCAAGCGGTCCGAAAGCGCCCGGCTGGTAACGACCAGACCCGCACCGCAATCCTCCAGCATGAAGGCAAGCCGGTCCGGCGCATCTTCCGGGTCCAGCGGCAGATAGGCCGCGCCCGCCTTCCAG
>NZ_SMMF01000637.1:0-2919 GCF_009711355.1 Roseibium sp. RKSG952
CGTATCCGCATCGTCGGACATGTCGATCGTGATGGCCGAATCCAGCGCCGTGAAATATACGGTATTGGTTCCGTCGCCGCCATCAATACCCGCCTCCCCGGAATAAACGTAAACAACATCGTCACCCTCGCCGCCAAAAAGCGTACTACTACCGCCATAGACATAGAAGACATCATCGCCGTCCTCTCCGTATACAGATGACGACCCGCCTGATATTGTTATGACATCGTCACTATCGGTCGCGTGAATGAATTCAAAGCTATCGAAATAGCCGGTTGAAGCATCCGCGTAGCTTATGGTCCCGCTTCCGTCATCATCAACGGTTATCGAAACACCGTCTTCCACATCAGTGAGGTAAAGCGTATCGGTCCCGGAGCCGCCATAGAAGCTGCCCGCTGCGGTACCAGCATAAATGATATCGTCACCGGCACCGCCGTAGATCTTGTTATTCCCGGACACGCCGTAGATTACATCATCGCCATCTTCGCCGTACAAGGTGTCATCCGACGAGCTTCCTGTAATCGTGTCATTATAGTCGCTGCCATGGACTTCACTGAAATCCTCGAAGCTGTCGATTGAACCGTCAGCGTAGGTGATTGTTCCATCGCCGTCGGAGATCAGTATGGTTACACTTTCAGAGGCCAGGACGGCGTAGATAGCGTTGTCACCGTCACCATCTGTACCATTTCCGTAAATCGTGCTGCCGCCATATCCTACATAGACCGTGTCGTCCCCTCTCCCCCGTACACGGTGTTTTCCCCGTCTCCTATGTAGATGATATCATCTCCGTCGCCGCCATAAACCGTATTGTTTCCACCACCACTGTAAATAGTATCGTCACCATCGCCGCCTTTCAGGGTGTCATCGTAATCACTACCTATGATTGTATCATCACCACTGTCGCCAAAAACAATATATCCGCTATCCGCACCGGCGAGTGAAATAGTATCGTCATATTCCGACCCGTCGATTTCCTCGAAATTCACGAAAGTTGCTTCCGAGCCATCCTCGTAGCTGACAGTGCCCGTGGAGCCTGAAACGCTCACAGTAACAGCGCTTTCGCTTTCATTGAGAATGAGCGTGTCCGTCCCGTCCCCGCCGTCGAAATACCCCCCATCTGTGCCAGCGTAAATGGTGTCGTCTCCATCCCCGCCATAAATCGTGTCATAACCGCTTCCGGCGTAAATGGTGTCATCACCGCCGCCACCATAGATCAGATCATCCCCGCCGAAGCCATAAAAGATGTTGTCCTCGTCGTCGCCGATGATCGTGTCATCATAGTCGCTACCCCAGATATTTTGGATGTTGTAGAGCTGGTCGGTCGTTCCAAGACCGTCCTCGGCGAGGAAATAAGTTCCGTTTTCATCTTCATACGTGGTCGACATGTCGACATATATACTGTCGGTCGAATCGGTGTATGCGGACGTATTGTTTCCCGAGCCGCCGAAAATATAGTCGTCACCATAACCGGCCTGGATCCAGTCATCCCCGTCGAACCCGTAAATCTTTTGCGAAACACTGTCCTCTGCGCCCACATAGCCCGCGATCGAGGAATCAGGAATGTAGCCGTAGATGATATCGTCATAATTATTCCCGACTAGATATGTCGTATCGGTAGTGCCATAAACGTACCAGCCATAAGTTGCACCCATCACAAGATAGGCGGTGCTATCTTCATCCAGCGAGCTGACAGTTGACGTGTCGATATCAACAGACCCGCCCGATTCAAGATAGTAAGCCTCGCCATCTTCGGTAACCACAAAGGCATTCTGGATCATGGAGTAATAGAAAGCCTCCTGAAGAGCCGAACTCCAAGTTGTAACATCTCCGCCGAATACCTCGCTAGCATCATCAAAATTAACATATGCAACGATGTTTGTTGTTGTGCCATTTTGATAAATGATCGTTATATCCCCGCTGCCGTCGAGACTGTCAGTCACGGACACATTAGACAAGTCCGAGGAGTAGATTGGCAAGATAAGCACATCTGTTGTTGGGTTGAAGTCTTCAACAGTTGTGTATCCGGGAGTGGAGTCGCTCGTATCAATAGTCTCGGCTTCCGAGCCTGCTTCGTCGAGAACGTTATAAATTCCCGATGCAACCGAATAGACCGCCCAAAAGTAGGTGCTGGCGCCTGTCACGGCAATTGTGGTCATTGCAGTGGTACTTGCGATAGTATACGCGATGCTATCCCAGTCGACGGTCGATGTCGATGAAGTACTGTCCTCGGCTACCGTACCTAGGACAAACGTGTTGGAGCCATCTCCACCGTACAAAATGTTGGTATCACCATCAAACAGCGAGCCGGAATAAATCCAGTCATCACCGGCTCCGCCATAAATCGTATCACCGCCATCACCGCCGAATAAAATATCATCGCCGTCGCCGCCATAAATCAGGTCATCGCCTGCGCCACCAAAAATTATATCATCGCCATCGCCGCCATAAAGCGTGTCGTCCCCAGAGCCTCCATAGAGGACATCGTCCCCTCCCTCTCCGTATATTGTGTCATCGCCCCCCGCGCCATAGACGACATCATCTCCAAGGCCTGCGAAAATAGTATTGTCAGGATCATCAAAGTATTCATTTCCTTCTGTTGCATATATTATATCGTCTTCATCGTTACCAATTATTAGTGTGTATTATTTAAATGTGTACGTCGCCGTACTATCTAAAAATGGGTGACTATATTTTTCGTGAAAATCATTATCAAATTCCGTCTCATCGGAACTCATTATATAAATTCCGCGATCTACAAGCCTATACTTTTCGGTCGTTATTCCAAAATCACTGCCGCCCGAAACGGATTCACTGTAACTTTCTGTCTCTGTTTCTTCCCAGTTCTGAATTGCTTCATAAGCCTCAGTGGATATGTGACTAATAACCTCGCCGTCACTGTCGTAAACGACGTAGTAACCC
>NZ_SMMF01000445.1:0-1018 GCF_009711355.1 Roseibium sp. RKSG952
CAAGTGGAAAGCCAAGTATGGCGGCATGACGGTATCTGAGCTGCGGCGGTTGAAGGACCTTGAAGCAGAGAATTCTGAACTGAAGCGTCTCCTGGCCGATGCGATGTTGGATAACGCCGGGCTGAAAGGGCTGCTGGCAAAAAACTCATAACGCCTGCCGCCCGTCGGGATGCGGTGGTCACGTTGATGGTTGAACACCAATTCACGCAAAGGCGGGCGTGTAGGCTGGTCGGGATATCCAGATCGAGCCTGGCTTATCAGGCGCGCCCGGATCGCCACGCGCGGCTCCGGGAGCGTCTGATCACTCTGTCGGGCAAGCACAGAAGGTATGGCTATCGCATGCTGCATGCCAAACTGGCGCGCGAGGGCTTCAAGGTGAATGTTAAAGTCGTCGAACGCATCTACCGCGAAGAACGGCTTTGGCTGCGTCGTACCAAGCGCAAGAAGATCCCCAAGGAGGGCCGAGAGGGCGGCTGGTGCCCGATTGCGGCCAACCAGCGGTGGTCTTTGGATTTCACCAGCGACGCCTTGGCAAATGGGCGTAAATTCCGAACTGCCAATCTCAAGGACGATTGCACCCGCGAGTGTCCGGCCATCGAGGTGGATTTCTCACTACCCGGAGAGCGGGTCGTGGAGATGTTGAACCGGGTCGCGCGCGAACGCGGATACCCTGACATTCTGGTCGTGGATAATGGGCCTGAACTGCGCGGTCGTGCGCTTGATGCCTGGGCCGATGACAACGGTGTGCAGCTGTACTTCATCGACCCGGGCAAGCCGACCCAGAACGCGTACATCGAAAGTTTTAATGGCCGCTTCCGAGACGAATGCCTGAACCAACACTGGTTCACCAGCATCAGCGAGGCACGCGAAATCATCGAAAACTGGAGGATCGATTACAACACAGAACGCCCGCACAGCAGCCTGAAATACCAAACCCCGGAGGAGTTCGCCGCAGCGCGTCCCTTCGACAAAACGCAATGGGCGCAGACGCTTGAGCTATATGAGGGCTCCGCGCCCG
>NZ_SMMF01000617.1:0-2581 GCF_009711355.1 Roseibium sp. RKSG952
CAGGCTTTTACAGAAACCACTTTCAAAATGGCCGCATAGCCGACAAAGTCAAACTGTCCGGAAACAAGGACGAACTCCAACACCCATATCACTGACCCCAAAAAGCTGGCGACCCTGCTCGGTGTAATCGGCTTTTCTGTCACCTGGGCCAACCGTTGTGCAACCCGTTTCATGGGCAAAAAGGCCATCAAACGAAAAGCGCATGGCAGACGCCGGAAATCATGGTTCCGCAACGGCCTGGACGCTCTGCGGAACTGGATACTCCATCAGCCAGAGCAGGCGCACAGCGCATGGAAAGCAGCATGCCCCCGAACGCCATTGAAAATAGCTGGATAATCAGGAGTCGTGTACTGTGAGACGGCATACAGGATCACGCCCTTGGGAAATTGAGTGCCTTTGAAACTGATCAACGCCACGACCTCGAAACATCCCAAATCACCGCCGCTGTATATTCCTGTTTCCCTCGCCCGCAAAATTTGCGACAGAGCCCCTTCAAACTCCAATAACTCAGGTCAACATCTTGATGCCCCAAAACATTCTTTACTTCATGGAAGACCCAAGACTGCCAAATTCCTGCAAAATCGGTAAAGACACACAATGGCCACAGCGTTTTAAGCAAGCCAGAAGCCACAATCCATCTGCACTGAAGATTCGGTTCTTAATCTCCTTTCAACGCGCTGACAGCCTAGCTAATGCAGAACGAGAGCTTCGAAACAGGTTAGCTGACTACCGACGCCAAGGAGATGTCAAAGAATGGTTCGACATTGGTGCGGAACGTGTGATTTCGGAACTTAGTGGTGAGCTTCCTTGGTTGGGAGAAGCAAAGGTATCCAAGCCAATTGTATGGGATAAACCTCAGCAAAAGTTCTACGACGACTTAAGGGATTTAGCAAAGAGAACCAAGAAATCTGAGAATAGGCATTGTCGTTGGCACATCTGGTTATTTAAGGAGTTGAGTTCACATGCTCGTTACAAGATATCCGTTGGTTCACTGTTTGACACCCAGTTCACTTACGCTTTCACCTATAACCCGCACCCAGTCAGGTTGGTTGCAGGTTTTGAGCATCGTTCAGGTATCAATGAGATTTCCGAAGACAATGCAGGTCCGAACGAAGATCTTGTGAGGATCTGGAACGATTTGCTATCCTTCTATGAATGCGGCCAAAATGAGCAAGTTGGCTGGCTACCTGAAGGCATTGATGAGCAGCAGATTGCTAATCTGTTTGCGAAGTATCCTATAAGTGCGATTCCACTTGACAGGCCGAAACCAATTTGGGTCAGACCTAAAGATCCATCTCTTAAGATGATTGCGCCGGGGGCCATTCCATCTCAACGCCGAGTGCTTCCCTCTGTACTTTTTTAATCCACGCCACTATCCATACGAGATAAAATCTGATGTTTTCTAGTTGTTATACTCCTGACTCTGACCAACTAGCTCTTCTGCAATCTTGTGTTAACGCCGATCTTCTGAAAACTCCTCCAGTAATAACCCGGCGAGACCGTATGAAATTATCTGATGAGATCGGAACTCTTGCTGTTGCTGATTTGCTATTGCCACTGACGAACCAAGGGCATGTAGTTGAAGATGCAAATAACATCCGTATGAACCAACCCGGATATGACTTCATTGTTGATCGAAGCTTTCGAATACAGGTAAAGACAGGCACTTACGTCGAGAGTTTTGGCTGGGCACATAAGGTCGGAGGTTCTGGGGCAGATCTAGAATTCGACTTCCTGATAGGAGTGGATCTGGGCGTGCTGCTAAATGGTAATCTAGGCCGCCTAGCTACCAAAAACATCCCAATAAAAGACACTCCAGACTTCTATTTGATCCCAGGTGACGTGGTTCGATCTTGGGTCAAACAGGAGCGGAGAGTCAATAAACGTGGCAACCATATTTATTATTATAAGCGCAAGCTAAATCAGAATACGAAGGAGGCTCAAACACAGACCCTTGAACTATTTGACTATTTAAACAATTTTGACCTTCTTGAAAAAACCATAAGGCGGGTATTGCCGAATTGTTAGCCCGGATTGTTCAGGTCGCCCCGACGGCGCGCAAGGCCAGTCGAGGAAGGTTCCTCCCAGATGATTGTCGATAGGTCTGGTAGCTGACGAGCGGCTTTTCCGGGTAACCGTAGGGCCGAAAGCCTGTCACATGGTGAACGGGAACAGTTCAATCTGCTTGGAGTGCAAATGGCCTGACCGAGAGAGGTGTAGACCTTTGATAATCAGCGAAATGCAGGACAAGCTCGCAGCCTCGCTACCGCGATGTTGCCATGGCCATGAGCCAAGTTTGAATGGAGAGCCGTATGCGCTGAAAGGTGCACGTACGGTTCGGGGAGGAGAAGCGCAACTGCGCTTCTTACTCCACTCCCGATGCGGCGCGGGTTCCTGAATTTGGTAGCAACCATGGACTGGCACAGCCGGAAGGTTTTGAGCTGGCGGTTATCCAATACCATGGAGGCCGGTTGTTGCGTCGAAACCCTTAAGGAGGTGCTTGCCAGATACGGTCCGCCCGAAATGTTCAATACCCGCTCGAAGCCCACTTGGCTGGCTCGAGTTTTCGCCGGCCGCGCGG
>NZ_SMMF01000541.1:0-1688 GCF_009711355.1 Roseibium sp. RKSG952
GAAGCCATGCAGCACAAGCTCCCGCTCCGCCTCGTTCAAAAGCGCAACATCACAAAGCCGCGTTTGAGGTGTCTCGGCAACACCATCTAGAAGCTGGACATACATCGCTCCGATGCGTGTTGCCGTCTGACGGTCAAACAGCTGGGTTGAATAGGACAGATGCCCACGCAGGGACCCGCCCGTTTCTTCAAGGTTCAGAGACAACTCGAATTTCGCACGATCAGTGCCCTGCTCACCGAAAACACCGACCCGACAATCCCCAAAACGGAGCTCCAAATCCCTGTCCGGTGTGTTCTGCAATACCAGCATTACCTGACACAAAGGCGCATGGCGCAAGGAACGCACCGGGGAAACCGCCTCAACAACCGCTTCGAACGGCACACTGTCGTGGGCAAAAGCCTCCAGAACCCTTTGCCGGGTCTCCGACAGCTGCCCTTCAAACGACCGCTCCACATCAATCCGGTTTCTCAGGACGAGCGTGTTGACAAAGAACCCGCAAAGGCCGTCGAGTTCTGGCCGGGGACGACCGGCAACAGCCGTTCCGATCACCACATCGCCGCCCGCCCCAAGCCGGGACATCAATGTGGCAAAGGCGGCTTCAAGTACCATGAACAGGGTCGAACCGGTCTGTTGCGCAAGCGTCTTCAACTGATCCGTGACAACCGCCGGAATGGACAGCTCCACAGAGCCCCCCGAATAATCCATCACCTCGGGCCGGGGCCGGTCAAACGGCAAGGTGATCGCCTCCGGGACACCTGAGAGTTCATGCTTCCACCACGCAGTTTCTTCGTCTAGGCGCTCACCCGACAACACCTTGCGCTGCCAAACCGCATAATCGGCATACTGGATCGGCAGAACGGCAAGCTCCGCTGCCATGCCGCCCACGGCCTCTTCGTAAAGGGCGGACAGCTCCTTCACCAGAAGGCCCAGGGACCAGCCATCCAGAACAGTGTGATGACCACCAATGACCAGAACATGGGAACGCTCCGACAGACAGATCAGCGTCGCACGGAACAAGGGACCGGCCTCAAGTTCAAACGGATGCGCCAGCAATTCCGCAACACGGTCAGCAAGCTCGGCCTCATCCAGATTGGACCCGTACTCCTGCTTGAGGCCGAACTCGGGATCCGACCCTGAACGGATTACCTGACGCGGCTGACCGTCACAATCAGCAACAAACACTGCACGCAAACCCTCTTGACGCTCCAGCAGCGCCTCAAGGGCCTCGGCCAAAGCGTTCCGGGTCAGCAGCCCTTCAACCCTGAAGGCCCCTTCGATGTGATAGGCAGCGCCTGCCTGAGTATCCAGACGGTCGAGGAACCACAACCGCTCCTGTTGCAACGACAAAGGAAGAGGACTACTTCGGTCCGCGCAGACAAGGGGAATATCTCCGTCACTCCCAACCGCATTCTCAATCCGGGCCGCCAGAGCGGCCACCGTCGGTGCCTCGAACACATTACGGATCGCAACTGCCTTGCCCGTTGCTCGTTCAAGACGCGCAACAAGACGAACGCTGCTCAAAGAATCCCCGCCAAGCGCGAAGAACCCGTCGTGGCGGCCAACCTGATCGACCTTGAGCAGCGCGCCAAAGGCACCCGCCACCAGCTGCTCCGTCTGGGTCGTTGGCGGTTCATAGAGCGTCCGCGCAACGGCACCGACCACATCGGGCAAGGCCTTGCGGTCAATCT
>NZ_SMMF01000402.1:0-836 GCF_009711355.1 Roseibium sp. RKSG952
GAACGGAAGAAATCTTGACGGAAGGTCTTGCCCTTCGAAGCATCCCCTGCAAACGCGATAAAAACAAGAACGAACCAACAATGCAGTCGGCAATGACCCAGAATCGCGGCAAACCCCTTCCTTTAGGGAGGGGCAAGAGCGCAGCTCGCGCAGCAAGGTATCAAGATTTACACCATTCAGGGAGGGGTGGAAGTCAACTGAATGATCGCGACGCCCGCATGTCGCTGTCAGCATCGTCCCGAATTTTGTTCAACCACGTTTCGGCTGCTTCCGTCTTTGCCTTGATGGACTCAGCCTCATCGTTGAGATTGTCCAGTTGCTTCTCGATCTCGTCCGCTAGCGTAACGGGGCAATAAAAGCCTTCGGAGGCTGATTCAATGATCTTCTTAATCGAAGAAATCCCTAAACCAATGTTGCGGCATTGTATGATGAAATCGATTTTTTCAACATTTTCTCTGGAATATATTCTCTGATTATTTCCAAAACGACGAGGAGAAACGAGTTTCTTCTGTTCGTAGAATCGAAGAGTTCTTAGAGTCACGTTGTGTTTTTCTGACAATTCGACAATCGTCATCTCTTCGTTGTTTACATCGCTGCTCATCAACACTCGCTCATCTTCTTTTTGTGGTTTAAGAGACTACATGCTCTTGGTTTTACAACGTGACCTCGTCCGTCACGCCGCATATGTCACGTTGTATCTGAAATTTCAAATGATTGTTCGTCTTCGAGATTTTTATCAAGCTGCGCCTTGCGTCCTGTTTGCTCTTGCTTTCCCGTTCCTTCCAGGGAAAGCAAGAACATGCGCTGTGCCATAAAAGTCAGATTGTATCCCACGA
>NZ_SMMF01000219.1:0-388 GCF_009711355.1 Roseibium sp. RKSG952
CACCCTGACTGGGTGGCAGCGAACAACCTCCATGCTCTGGAACACACGCTGTCCAGACAGCGCTATTCTCCTCATGCGCCGGACATAAAAATTCCAGCGGCAATCGGGTGCTGATCGCGAAACATAAGGACCTTTCAAAGGCATGCGAGACGCTTGAACTGTTTAACAAAAACAGGACACGGCTCGACGAGAGAAAGCGAAGCATCAGCCAATACCAGACACTGGCCGCAATTTGTGCTTATTCTGATACCAGTCGACCACTGAATTCAAACGGATCCGACCGCCCTTTGACGGGAAGCTGCGAGGCACCTTTTTAGGGCTGCGGTTCTGCTTTTCGACCTATGCCTCCTGACTGTCTGCCGTCTTCAGCCACGCCGTTTCTGGCGCG
>NZ_SMMF01000694.1:0-4606 GCF_009711355.1 Roseibium sp. RKSG952
AGCCGCACAGACCAGCAATATGCAGAGGTCCCTGCGATGAGGTGGTGCGGACAGGTGCGCGATGCAAATGTCGGTTTGGCAAGAATTGACCGGTGTGTTTTGCGCAATATCTTCGAAACCCGTACAGCGTTTGGTTCGTGCTGCCGGGCAGTACTGCGCCCAACCCGCCTGACCCGACGCCCGAAATGGCTCGGTCAAATCAATCCGGATGGCCGCAGGCCTCTCAAGTTCCACTCTAGCTGTTCATCGCGCGGCTTTCGGACGGCGTTTCGGGCAAGGTGCTTTCGGCGATGCAGCGGTTCCGTCCCTGCTCCTTGGCTTGATAGAGTGCGGCGTCCGCGCGCTTGAGCAGGGAGGCGAAATCAAAATCGTCCTGCCGCTTGAAGGAGAGGCCGATACTGCAGGTGATCGGCCGGTCGATCGGCGGCATCGCGCAATCCGACTGGATCTTCTGCAGGATTCGCTCGGCGACCTGAAGCGCCTCGCCGCGGCCGGAACATCTCAGAACGGCACAGAACTCCTCGCCGCCGACACGGCCGAAAACATCCGTGGTTCTGAGGCAGGCCTTCACCAGATCCGCGAATTTCAGGATGACGTCATCCCCGGCCGGGTGGCCATAGGTGTCATTGATGGACTTGAAGTGGTCGATGTCCATCATGAGAACCGCGAGCTTTTGCCTGGTCTTGCGGGAGCGTTTGAGTTCGGTGTTGGCACGTTGCATGAAAGCACGGCGATTCAGGATGCCGGTGAGGTCATCCGTGTTGGAGATCCGCTCCAGGCTGGTATAGGCCTCCAGAAGGGCGTCCTGATCTTGCTGGCGGGCAATCTCATGGCCAACCCATTCTGCGAATTGCCGGACGATCTCGCTGTCGTTTCGGGTAAACTCCCGATCTCTCGGGTCCGGGCTGGTAAAGTTGATTGTTCCGTACCGCTCACCATCAACGATGACCGGCGCACCGATATAGGTCTCCAGCCCGAACGCGCTGTAGCAGGGATGGGTCTCATGCCCGGATGAACTCATCCTTGAGATTGCAAGCGGACCGTCCGCTCCCAAGGTGATTTCGCAATAGGTATTGTCGAGGTCAAACCGGGCGCCCGCCTGGATTTCCCCGTTTGGGCATTCGGCGCGCACAACCTCATAGCTGGAGCCTTCAATCCGGCTGATGATGCCGAATGGCAGCCCGAAATGGTGGCAGCCGAGTTTGAGGATCTGATCGATCTTCTGGTCGTGGCTGAGCTCGCGGGTCGACGTGATCGTGTAGAGTTCGGCCAGGGTTTTTTCAGCGCGTTTGCGGGCGGTAATGTCCATCGACAGGGCAATCAGGCCAATCACGGTCCCGGCCTGATTTCGCTTGGGCATGAATTCCGTTTCGACAAAACGCCGGGTCTTGTCCGGAAACGGAACTTTCAGTTCTCTTCGCACGACCTCGCCACCAAGGCAGCGCTTGACGAAGTCCTCGACAATCGGTTGGATATCGTAATGCAGCCGCGACTGGAGTTTTGTTCCAAGCAGGTTTTCGGGTGTGTCGCCCAGCCATTGCGCCCCGATTTCATTGATGAAGGTGCAGTTGCCGTTGGTGTCGATCTCGCAGATCGAGCAGGATAATGTGTTCGCCAACAATGTCAGGTTTTGGTAGGCCTCGGCGATGCTGGCTTCCGCTTTTTTGACATCCGAGATGTCGGTGACGCAGGCGACGACCGTGTCGACCACACCCTCAAGATCGAACTTGGGCAGATACTCGACCTTGACGTGCCGGGCCTTGCCGTCGGGATAGACGATGGCGGTTTCGAAACGCACTGTCTCGCCCGCAAGAGCGCGTTGAAAGTGCCTGGCTGAATGGGCGCGGACTTCTTGCGGCAGCAGATCCCGTATCCGCTTGCCGAGCAAGGCGGACCGGTCGCGGGCGAACCATTCGCAGGCCACGTCATTCGCCAATATGCAGATCCCGTCCCGGTCGACCTCGACAATATTGCTGGGCAGCGTGTTGGCCAGGCGAACCAAGTCCTCGTTGGATCTTGCCAGTTGAGCTTCCGTGTTTTTCAGTTGGGTGATGTCTGTCCGGATGCCTGCCGTCCCCCCTGAGTGGGTCTTGCGCTCGGCAATGTTCAGCCAGCGGCCGTCGCCGAGCTTCTGTTCTATGATGGACCCATCCGCCGTTTCATGCCTATGCAGGCGCTCAGCCAGCCATTCTTCAGCGGTCAGTCCTTGAAGGTCGTATTCGCCATCTTGAAGTCCCGCGCGGAGAATATCGGCGAATGATGTTCCGGGTACCATGTAGTCCGCAGATTTGGGGTAGATGCTGCGGTACATCGCATTGCAGACGACGAGCCGGTCGGACTTGTCATAAAGGGCAAAGCCTTCCGAAATGGATTCCAGCGCGTCCTTGAGTATCTCGGACAGATCTGCTTCGCGATTGTCATTGAGTGCCGCACCCGATGCGGGGCGGATGATGGCAAGAAATCCCGCGCGGTTGGAGGCGGCGTCAACAAGTTCCGTCGTGAACATGTCGGCCACGAGCGCGCGGCCGTTCTTCTGTACCAGTCTGACAAGACGTGCCCCCGGCATGGCCGGTCGCGGCGTGTCTTGAAGCAGGTTCGTGCCCGGGTCCGGATCTGAAGCGCTTGTTCCCGCTTCAAAAAGCAGATTGTGCTGTTTTCCGATTACCTCATCGGGGGGGTAGCCCAGCAACCTGGTGAGGGGCGGGTTGGCGTAACGGATGCAGTGATCATCCGATAAAAAGATGACGCATTCTTCGCAATGATCAAAGGATTGTTTCAAATCCAAAGGGATACATGTCTGTAGCCCTGCGATTGTCATTCGGACCACTCCAAGCAAGCTGCGAAGTCATCCCAAAATTGTATCGAAAAAAATATCATGCGAAATTGTAACATTTCATTATTGTCATTTATATCGATTCAATAAGGTCAGCTCTTCCAATTGTTTGCTCAGGATTTGTAAAACAATCCCAAACCACAATTCTGGCGGCGCTCAACTATATGTGAGCAGTTAGTTGCCGCAAAAGTGTGGCATGCAATTCTCAAAAGTTCAGCCGGCAGCAGTGATGCTTTGCTGCGGTCGTGCGAATCGGTTCCCGCCGACTGGGCCCCAGTCGGCTTTTTCTGTGCGCAGTCTTGAAAGTCTGCGCAAATTGAGGTTGTATATTTATACCGTTGCTCTTTTTTGTGATGCGTTCCGCAGCTGAACACGAAAGCATTTATGACGGCACCGGCATTAAGCCGAACGCGCCGCAAATGCCGGCCAGAGCAACCGTTCCGAATTCAGCGCATCACTCCAAGCGGCCTGGCAACGACAGATCATCACATGTGAAAAACTGGAGGATACCGTGCCACAGAAAAGCCAAGCGCAAACGACACCGGACATTCCGCTCTGGGGGCCGTTTTTAACCAAGGACAACAATCCGTTCTTCGGGGCCATGGGCATTCCCGGTGAACACATGAAGACCTTTCTCGAGTATCAGATCGAGCTACTCGACTTCGCAAGGCAACGCTTTGAGAAGGATATCGAGTTTATCGAGCGGCTGATCAATACGCAGGAAACGACAGATGTCGTTACGGGCCTGTCAGAGTTCTACCAGGAGGCTGCCGACGACTACACCAAAGAGTGCCTCAAGATGACGGATATCGGTAGCCGCATGACGCAAAAGGTCTTTGAGCAAGTGCAGGATGCCGGCGAGGACAAAAAGCAAAAGCCGAAGCGCCGGATACCGGCTGCAGCTTGAGCCTTATTGAAACCGTCATTCGGCGGGGCAAAGGTCTGGGCAGATCAGCAGCGGTGTTGCTCAAGATGGCTCGTCAACCCGGACAAGGCGCACGCGCGTGTCATGTTTGACCCTTGAAACGGTCAATCCGGGCGCAGCTGTCTTCGAAATTTTCTACGGACAGCGGCGCATTCGCCGCGCCGTAAAGGTACTTCTTCAAAGACGACTTGCATCTATGGGGGACCAAACGGATTGTCAGGATTGTACGGACACAGCCTGAGGGCGCGGTCTTGCACCATCCCCTAAAGTCACCTCCTTGCCCGAAATCGTGAATTGGTGGAACGGGCAGGGCAACGCGTGCTTTTCAGCTTGGCAAAAGCCCTGATTGTCCGGCAGGGAAAAGGTGAAACGGGATTTTGTTCGGCCCGCATTTGGCAAAGCGAATCTTGGCCATTTGGGTCCATTTGATGTCGCAAAACGGTTCACCGGTCAGGCACCTTCGCGGAGCGCGATACGGTTGATCGTGTTTGCGGTGCAATCTGCCCGATGAGGGGGCAATTTTGCACCTGATGGGCCTTAACCCGCGGTTCATGGCCGGTTATCCGTCCGGTCGCTTTTGCTCCCCGCGGTCTTGCAATGCGCTTGTGATGCAGTGCAGCGTCGTGCCCCACTCACCTCGCCGGAAACTCCAAACACCCCGGTCAAATGAAACTGAACGGCGAGAGGGACTCTCGCATAAATACGCAATTTTAATTTTTATCAAACTAGAATAGCATTAACTATACAAACACATGCGATTTTCTATATCCTACCGCTCTGATCTCAAGATCAGGATCAATCTTCCTTTCGGTCGCCCAGGAAGCTCGTGCTGGTTCGAAAATCCGCTG
>NZ_SMMF01000036.1:0-214 GCF_009711355.1 Roseibium sp. RKSG952
GGAAGCTCGTGCTGGTTCGAAAATCCGCTGGGAGCTGGAGGCACACCGTAGTGAGTGAGTTCGTCGATTCAGCCAAGATCCGGAACAGCAAAAAGGCCAGACGACCCTCGATGCGGCGCATCATGGTGGCGGGTTCCATAGGCAATCTGCTTGAGTGGTTCGATTTTGCCATATACGGCTATCTCGCGCAGTTTATCGGCGTTCATTTCTTTCC
>NZ_SMMF01000514.1:0-1478 GCF_009711355.1 Roseibium sp. RKSG952
GAGCAGAGCTGTAGAAAATCGGCCCAGGATCCCGGCCGCTTCCAGCCCAAGGATGAAGCTGCTAACGCACGTTTTCAACCTGACCACAAACCCTTACCAGGATCGGGCAGTTCCGACTTCTGTCAGTTCGCAATCGAGAAAACTGTTGTTGTAATCGGCTTCCGAATGCATGTCCGAAATCAGGTCTTCCATTTGTTCATGAAGGCCGGTTTCGGTCTGGTATTCAACGTTGAGGAGATATTCCCGACCGTCCGGACTTGCCTTTTCGGCCTTGAACCGGAGTAGCAAGGTCTCCTCGATATAGGCGCGAAGGTTGGCCTTGTTCTCCATGTGCCCGTTTTGGCTCCCGATGTTCAGCTTCAACTTCACCTGTGTGGTTTTTGTCCGGGGCGCTCCACCAGAAGAGCCCAAACTGTTTTCGGGCGCGGAGGAGCGCGCATCGGAAGAACGCGGCTGAGGCGATAAATCCGTTTGAGAGCCTGTGTTCTCTTGCCTCAAGGCCCGGTAGATGGTGGCCTGGCTCAATCCGAAATTCTTGACCAATTGCCCGATCGGCACGCCGACGGCGCGTTGCTTTTGGATATTGTGGGTGACTTCGTCGGTGATTTTGACCGGCCTGCCGAATTTGGTCCCGTTTTTTCGGGCCTTTGCGATACCTTCGGTTTGCCGTTCCCGGCGCAAGTCGTTTTCAAACTCGGCAATGGTCGCCAGCATGTTGAACATGAGCCGGCCCGTTGACGTGCTCGTGTCAATGCTCTGGTCGAGAACCAGCAGGTGGATGCCCTCGGACTGGAACCGTTCGGAAATCTTGGCAAGTTGGGAGACTGACCGGGCAAGCCGGTCCAGTCTTGTCACAACGAGGGTGTCGCCCTGGCGGAGGTATTTCATGCATTCGCGGTATTGTGGCCGGTCGGCGGTTTCACCGCTGCATTTTTCCTGGAAGATCGGATCACAATTCGCCCCCTCCAGCTTTTCCAGCTGCACCTCCAGACTTTGCCCTGAGGTGCTGACCCGTGCGTATCCGACTCTCGCCATATTTTATCAAAATTACTAAGGACTAGTGATCATTCAATTATGAGTGTAGTTTTGATACCTCGATTCGAGCCCGGTCACAAATTATACTTTTTGAACAATGCTTCGATGATTGTGAGAACTTGTTGGCCGTTTCAGGCATGGGGCCAATTCTCTTTTTTCGATGCCCTCAGACACGCTAAAGTCGAACAGCAGTTTCGGCCATGGTTGCATTGGTAGATATTTTGGATGAAATGCGTTAGCCAGTGAACCGCAGTTCTATGCCGTTTCGGAGAATGCGTATCACTTTCCGTTAGACCTTAGCGCGGGTTTTTTTACACCTTGTTCTGATCTCAGCAGATCTACCAATTTAATAATATGCACTCTGTGCGCATAATGATGCCGGGAGGAAACGAAATGAACCTTCATATTGCCCGGTGCATATTCCGGAGCATGTGACCACTGAA
>NZ_SMMF01000337.1:0-636 GCF_009711355.1 Roseibium sp. RKSG952
AGGCACATTATGCCTTGGAAGGCCTTCCCTCAAAAAGAAGACTGCAGATTGAGCAGCTTATACTGTGTTGCACTTCGCGCCTGAATTCACTCCCTCAAAAAATATCGGTGTAGTCTGTCAAGTCAATCGATGAATTTTCATATGTAACAATTCCGCCGTCCTCGGACAGATCGTAGTCTCCCCCATCCGAAAAGGTCACGTAGTCCGAAGCAAAATCCTCCAAAGAGTCATAGGTTGTACCACTATCGGAAATCGTCACTGTGCCACTGTCCTCATCGTAGCTGGCGCCATAGTCCTCTAGGTAAATGACGAGCGTATCGCCTTCGTCCTCATTGAAATCCGAAATGGTCACCGTGCCGCCCGCAAGTACGAACACGTCGGAGCCGCCCCCACCGTCCAAGCTATCACTGCCTCCGGTTGATATCAGATAGTCACTCTTGTCTCCGCCGTAGAATGTGTCGTTGCCATCGCCGCCTACAAGCACATCCTTGCCGTTTCCGCCGTAGAGTGTGTCGTCATCGTCGCCACCATAAACGAGATCATCATCAGTGCCGCCGTAGAGTTCATCCTTGCCTTCATCGCCGTACAGGATGTCGTTGCCGGAGTGCCTGACCTGCCCCTTTTTTCAGGGCCACT
>NZ_SMMF01000486.1:0-1259 GCF_009711355.1 Roseibium sp. RKSG952
AATCCAGTTTGTCGGTATCTTATGATCCCCCGACTTGGAAAAAGGCATCCGACGACATCGGAGCGGGTAAACTGCCTGATGTCGACGTAAAAATTGGCGGAAGTGCAAAATTTGCTGGTTGGGGTGCATCTGGCGAAGTTTCGTATAATCCAGCAGAGCACATCGCGGGCTTTAAAGGGTCTGTTGATGCGGGCGGAATTTCCAACGAAGCTAGCATAGATACAGAGACCAAAGAATTAGATCAAAGCACCTCCATAAAAACGGAGACATCCGCCCAGCTTAAAGCTGGGGTGGCAAGTATAGGTGTGAAGACAACTACAGAACTTGGCGCATTCACAAATGGGCGGGGTGCAGAATACGGGTTAAAATCTATATTTGAAATCAAGACTCCAGTCGGTGACCTGAAGATCGTAGGTAATTTTCTTAGAGAAAATGACGCTATTTCATCTAATGATGAAAAGAAATCTTCGCCAGAAGCGCAAAATCCTTCCAACTCCAATGATGGCTCCGAACCTCCTAGTGATCCTGACGGCGTAAGTGGTCTCGATTTTCGCGACCAAGCAACAAATTTCGATCCACGCGCGACATCTACCCATTCACCCGGGCTGACGCATCCCAACCAAGCGCCTTCTGCGCGGCTTTGCCGATGGCACATCGCTCACCAGCATCAGTTGGCTTGAAGACGGCCGCCTTCAATTAACAGGCGGCTCAGGAAATGACCTGATTGTCGGAACGGGACTTGATGATTTGATCCATGCCGGATCAGGAAATGATACGCTGGACATAGGCGGGAGCCAGGGCGGCTGGCAACATGCACGCGGAGAGACCGGCGATGATGTTTATATCATTGGCCGGGATAGCGGATCAGCTCTCATTCACGAAGGAGCGGGTGCCGGGACGGACACGATACGCTTCGAGGATCTAACCCTTTCGGACCTGGCGGTCGACTATACTGAAACTCAGGATATTTATGGTCGCAGCTTGCGGATGACCTGGGACAAGGATGGAGTATCGGGCAAGCTCCATGTGTCGAACGAAGGCAATGACATCGAACGGTTCGAGTTTGCCGACGGGACCGTCTAGGCCCAGTGTGAGCGTCGCTGCGAAAATGGCCACGAAATCGAACAAACATAGAACATTTGCGCTTGAGCCATCAAAATTTGGTGCGCAGCAGCTTTAGAAAGCATGAATTGATGCGTAAACCTATTGGAAGGCGTAGCGTTAGGTTCCCGCCAGACAACGCGGCGTTTATCAACCAA
>NZ_SMMF01000404.1:0-839 GCF_009711355.1 Roseibium sp. RKSG952
AGTGTCAAGGGCGCTTGAGCGCCGCCAAGCAGTTCTGTAACCCTTGATACTCAAGCCCTTATGGCGAACTGAGCCTCCCCGCTCCGTTGTTGCGCTTCACGGCTGAACCCACCCTATTTCATAGACTTGGCCAGCATGCCAAATTGATCGGCGATCACGGTTGGTCGTTGCCGGATCAGAACCGAACGTTCAGTGTCTTCATCCCGGATAAACGTTAGCGCGATCCGGGATCGGAGAGCCGCTTGGCTGGTTGGTGTGAGGGGTGCACCGATCCCGGATAAAGCCTTTGGTCTTTCCGGGATTGTACTGAAACAGTAGTGACCTGACAGCGGCATGACCATCCCTCCGAAAGGGCGTGCTCGACTATTGCGGTCGCTCGTCCCTCAAAATGGCCGAGCTGTCAGACAATTACCGAAGCAGGGCAGTTGCGGCAAAAGCATCATTTGCCCGGTCATTTATTTTGTTACTAAAATCATTTGACATTATTTATCTCCCCTAATCGTTCTTATTGTATTACTGTAAACCATATACAGTAATGAGTTTGTAACATTCCATAACAAGAAACTAGTTAGAAAAATTGTTGGTTGAATTGGGTCAGCGCCCATAATTAAATATCCCTTCATAGAACTTGTCGTAATCAGGTCCGGAACTTTGAAATTTCCAAACGCTGGAGCAAAGATGTAAAATAAAATTACCGGATTAATGTAGTTCAAAGGTGCTGCAATGATAAATTGCTTTGCGAGCATCGGGTAAGTAAACGTTTTAGTTGGCATGTCTATAAATTTCTTATATTTTAGAAAATAGAACGATAACAATGATATAAAATTAATTGAAAGATA
>NZ_SMMF01000678.1:0-3904 GCF_009711355.1 Roseibium sp. RKSG952
TCATTCCGCCCTCAGCCGGAACCGACCCCAAACAGGCCGGACAAATGACCGCTCGCAACACGATCGAAATCACAAAAGAAAACTCTTGTAAAACAGGGGCTGGCCACAATTAGCAATGCCCAACTTCCGCTTAAATTGAGTATTATTCATAAAATATTGGCCGTCCAAGTGATATATTTTTTACAAGAACGCGATACTTTTTCATCCTAGGCCAAGAATTCTTGATAGGACCGAAGCGATTTGCAAGCTCCAGCGGAGAACAATTGGGCGCAGACCGGCTGGACGCATCACTAGCTCTTCTTAAAATTGAGCTTTCAAAATAGGTCGGACGGCGCAGCATTATGTTCTTGAAGGTCACACGTACCTGCTTATAGAGGGACCATTCGTTCTTGATCGGAATAAAGTTGACCTGTGCATATCTAGATTTGGCGACTTTTTGCCGAAGGTCTGTGCTCTTGGGTGCCGATTTCTTGCCCGGAGCCTCGGGTTGTCTGGGCTTTTCGGAAAACCTTCGATAACAATCGAAAAAGAGTTGAACGTCTTCAACAGGAATGCCGGGATCTGCCGTCTCTGCTTCGGCGGATAGCGAAAGGTCCATGAACAACTGGCCATCCTTCCGATCGAGGTAGATGGAGGCAATTTCAGCATTTTCTGCCTGATAGGCTTCCAGAAGCTTCTCTTTCTGATCCCTGGTTAGCATGTCCGGTCGGGCGCCCTTACCAGCCAGCCCCTGGGTAACCGCCTCTACAAAGCGCAGATAGTGATCCTTGTCAGGAAACGGCATACGGTTGAAGGAACGCATCAATTCGATGTGACACTTGCCGAGAGGAAAATCATTCCGCTGGCGGGTGTTCGGCCGAGGCAGCGACTGGTAGTCGAAGATGCCCGCAGCCTGACAAAAATCCGATAGCAGATCATTGTCCTTGAACTGCATCTTTTCATAAGGACGCACGATGATGTTTTCACGGCCGATCTTTGCCGCCCAGAGGTCAATATAGGACTTGTAGGACAGGCGTTCCCGAGTAATCGGGGATTCGAGCCATTCACCTATCGGAATATCAACCTTTCCGATGGCGCCGCCTCCCACGAACTCGCAATATTGCGAGTTTGCCCAGACATCCTGGCGACGGAAGTAGCCGATCATCTGGATGGGATAGCCGGCAAAGTAGTCTGCAAGCTGAACGGATTTTCTATTGAGGAAATATGCCTCGCTAGAAAGGATAATCGTGTGAATACGCCCGCCTGCCAAACTCAGACCGGTTTCTAAATATTGTTTCAGATGTTGTTCGTCCCTTACTGCCGCTGAAACGAAAGCGGCATGTCCCGCCTGTTTGTGCGGCCGGTCCTTCTGCCAAAACAGGCCCACTTCCGGGAACCAGACGCCGTTGCGCAGGAGCGCGGCCCGATTCTGCTCGAAAAAGTGCTGAAGGTAGGTGCTGCCGGTTTTGGTTGAACCGATGTGGATCAGTATGCGTGGCTTCTTACTCTTAAAGACAACTTTTCTCGCGGGATTAACGCGCTTATTACGAGCATAAAGTGACAACGCTTCTTGTAGATTTCGCTTTTTGTCATCTTCCGGTTTTGAAAGAAAAAGTGATAGTAAGTACTCTTGATCAATAGGGGTTTCATCAATTATTTTTGCCGCCAAAACCCAATCTCGATTTGAAAAAGCTGTTGCTATCAATATTAATCTCTCAATGTTTGGCAATTCCTCTAAAAGAACTTGGGGAATATCTTTGTGTGATGAAATTGACACGTCGAATAAAGAAAACGCAGATGATAATTTATCCAATATTTGTTCATTTTTCTTTTTTGAAATAGCGACTGAAATTGCAGATTTCCAGGCGCCAGTTATCATTGCCTTCGCGAATTGCAAGCCAATGAATGATGATAGCATGGTTCCCTTGAATAATCGTCCGGAGGCTTCTATGTTCGCACACATTAGAAGTAAGTCTTTTTCAGTTCTATTTCTATGAACAGTGCTTTGCTTACGCTTCCTGTATACCACACCGGGGACGGGAAGTGTAATTATAGCATTCGCAGCTTCCATCGCCCGCAGTACAAATGCCCTCTCCTCCCACTGAGGAGTTAGAAATTCTATATTATTTTTGTTAAGTAGTTTACGTCTGTATAAAAACAGCCAGCAGTGCCATGATTTTAGTATTTCCGGCTGTTTATCTATATCAGAATATTTTTTCTTATCCGCGAAATTTCGTTCGGAACTATCCAATCTTGCGAGTTCGATTGAATCCCCCTCAAATATTATTTCCTTTTGCACACGGACAAGGTCGGCAGTGCATTCCTCTGCTTCATTGTAGCAGAGTTGGAGAACATTTGTTGAGGCAAAGAAATCATCGGAGTCTATGAAAAATATATACTTTCCCGTTGCCCTTTTGATTCCGGCATTCCGCGCAAAGCCCTGTCCGATATTTTCCGGCAGAATTATGGGTTTTATGCGAGGGTCCTCGGCGGCCAACCGGTCGATAATGGCCTGGCTTCCATCCGGGCTTTTGTCGTTGACCGGGATGATCTCAATCTCCCGAAGCGTCTGACGTTGAATGCTTGTCAGACATTGCTCGATATATTTTTCAACCCCATATACCGGCAAGATCACGGATACTTTTGGTGCAGCCTCCAACTCTTGCGATGAAGGCGGGAGTGTTACGGGCCTTTCAGATTCAATATAATCCAGTACGTCTTCAATGCGGCTTGGAGCTGCACATCCCGGTACATGGTAAATCGTGTACCAGATATAAAAAATGTGGAAGACCTCTTCGAGGCTGCGGGTGCGATGACGATGTGGAATGGCCTGCCGGTCGTCGGTCAGGCCCCAGCCAGCATAGAAAGGCACCCCAAAGCAGACGACTTCCTTACCCGCCAACAACGCCTCAAGCCCGAGCTGGCTGGTTCCGACGTAAACCTTGTCAACCAATTCGAGCAGGCAATAGGGATTGATCGGCTCGCGGAAGACGCGAATGCGCCCCGTGTCTTTCAGATGGTTGTAGTAGCCGGTCCGTTTACCTTTCTCCCAAAATGTATCGGGGTGTGTCTTGACCAGAATTTCCGCATCCGGATTTTCGCGCAATGCGGCAATGAGCATGGCTTCGAAATCATTTTCATCGACTTTGCCATAGACAGTCGACGCATCGGCGAATGCCTGATCACAAATCAGAACACGCCGCTGAAAGCCGCCGGTCATGGCAGGCGAATAG
Source organism: Roseibium sp. RKSG952 (assembly GCF_009711355.1). Classification (NCBI taxonomy): domain Bacteria; kingdom Pseudomonadati; phylum Pseudomonadota; class Alphaproteobacteria; order Hyphomicrobiales; family Stappiaceae; genus Roseibium; species Roseibium sp. RKSG952. The sequence goes on from NZ_SMMF01000678.1 coordinate 3,213, forward strand.
ATCGGCTGGGAATTATACTTGCTGATTTTTCTGGAGACGATTCTATCAATCAGAACGGATGCCCGGCCCTGTTCGGCTTCAGACAGTGAAAAACTGCTGTTCAATTTTTGGATCAGCCGGTTTGGATAATCGGCCATGAAATAATGAGCGATGTCGTCGTAAACATAGCCGAGGCAGGCATGTTTCGGATTTTCCTGACGGAAAGCTTCCGACCAGCTGTGGGTGGATGCCAGAAAGCCCTGCTCGAACAGAATTAATGTCTGTCCTGGTTTATAGTGTTGGAGCGCGCGAACCGCGCCTTTATGCGATATTTCCGCATCTGAATGGATAGTCCCCGAAATCAGGAACTTGTCTGATGCTCCGAGTCTTTCGGAGTCCGCCGGAATAAGATCGGTGAAAGTTTTCCCAAGGTTAGCCGCATACGCACTTTTCAGATTTTGGCTAACATAGCCTATATTCCAAGTATCAGTGAAATTTGATATTATATAATCTCGGATGTCAAATGATTCTTCATTTTTATTTTCAATTCTTTTTAGGTGGATATGGTCTGAAAAAACCTCAAATGCTCTTTTGTTGCCCTGAATATTACTCATTGCGACCCTCGAATATGCGATTGATATAAGTTGAATTTATGATTATTTTTTATTTAATGGTTTGCCAATTGAATATTTCACGGTCTAGCAGGGTGGTTA
>NZ_SMMF01000244.1:0-423 GCF_009711355.1 Roseibium sp. RKSG952
ATTTCCGGATTTTCAAAATTTAACCCCATTTCCCCCAAAACCCCTGTGGGGAAAAACCGGACCATTTTAATAAAGTCAATAATATCAATTTGTTACAGAATATCCGAAAGTTATCGACAGGGGTGACGTTGTCCGGAGGGCGCCAACATCAACGCATTAGACGGCAAATGAAGTTCGGCAAATTGGCGGCAATCTGCCGATAGGGCCAAAGACACCGTGATTACACGAGCCGCTTCGAGGCGTCAGCGCTTCGGATAGTACCGGTGCCGCAACGAACAGGCCGCCACGGAAGCCCTGAAACGGCGGAGAGGGACTGGTTTCAGCCGGGAAGTGCAACAAGGTAACGTCAGGTTCGCCATAAGGAATTGAGTGTCAAGGGCGCTGCGCGCCGCCAAGCGGTTCTCTAACCCTTGACACTCAATC
>NZ_SMMF01000646.1:0-3019 GCF_009711355.1 Roseibium sp. RKSG952
TCACAGGCCTGAGACGGACAGCCCTGCCGCATAATACGACCATTGGCAACGGTGTTGACACACGATGCCGGCAACAAACAAGAAAATTGTAGCCCGACTCGATACCTTTTAAATGCGCAATGCGGTGTGAATGCGTTTCAGTTCGTGCTCTTCACCAGCCTTGAACGCATGCCACAAAAGGGCAATCAGGGCATCCATCTCGTATTCCTGATCGGGTGTAAAAGTATGCGTTCCATAGCCGCTATGGGTGGAACGTGGCGAAATCTCACAACGATCCCATTCCCCACACTTACTGCTCGCCGTACTGCCCTTCCAATAGGAAATCCGGCAAAATTTCTCATGTTCGACAGTCATGATCAGACCTTTCAAGTGAAAGCCCCGAGGTTATCCCCCGGGGCTTTGATTAAGCTACAGCCTCTGGGGCCACATCATCATGTTCTTCCGCGCCGAGCATGACATCGCTCAGAAGTCCTGCATCCGTCCGAATAGCTGTCTCGATTTTTTTGGCGATATCCACGTTTTCTCTCAAGAAACGCTTGGAATTTTCACGGCCCTGTCCGAGACGCTCGCTGTCATAAGAGAACCAGGCTCCCGACTTTTCCACGATCCCAGCCTTAACACCAAGGTCGATCAATTCACCCTCACGGGAAACGCCCTCGCCATAAAGAATATCGAATTCAACCTGACGGAACGGAGGCGCAAGTTTGTTCTTGACTACTTTCACGCGGGTCTGGTTTCCGACGATCTCGTCCTTGTCCTTAATCGATCCGATCCGGCGGATGTCCAACCGTACCGAAGAATAAAACTTCAAGGCATTGCCGCCCGTGGTGGTTTCCGGTGAGCCGAACATGACGCCAATCTTCATGCGGATTTGATTGATAAAGATGACCATGGTGTTCGACTTTGAAATGGATCCGGTCAGCTTGCGCAGAGCCTGCGACATCAGGCGCGCCTGCATGCCGGGCAAACTGTCCCCCATCTCGCCCTCGAGTTCAGCCTTTGGAGTGAGGGCGGCTACGGAGTCGATCACCAGAACGTCGATAGCGCCCGAGCGCACGAGCGTATCGGCGATTTCGAGAGCCTGCTCGCCCGCGTCAGGCTGGGAGATCAGAAGCTCGTCCATGTCGACACCGAGCTTGCGGGCGTAGGCCGGATCGAGAGCATGCTCGGCATCGATGAACGCACAAATGCCGCCTTCCTTCTGCGCCTCCGCGACTGTCTGGAGAGCGAAGGTGGTCTTACCCGAGGATTCGGGGCCGTAGATCTCGACAATCCGGCCCTTCGGAAGCCCACCGATCCCTAGCGCGATGTCGAGGCCGATGCAGCCGGTAGAAATCGCCCCGATCTCTATTGCAGCGCCTTCCCCCATCTTCATGATGGACCCCTTGCCGAACGCACGCTCGATCTGGGAGAGAGCACTTTCCAGGCTCTTCTGCTTCTGGGCGCTGGCCGCTTCCGCGGCTTGAGATTTGGACATGTGTTTTCTCCATTTGCACAGGATTCATCGATCCCGGAAGCAGGAGGTCTACACGACCCCGCACCCGAAATCAATACGAATCCTTGCTTGATTTGTTGCGAATCCCTTAAACGCCCATGCCCGGGGTGAGAGCCTCGCGCATCTCGCGCTCGGCCTCGGGATCGTCGCGGACAGGGACGCAGTGATTCCCCTTCCTGTCGAAATGACGGAGCTGTCCGTCCGCAAAAACATCCGTGTAGCCCTCAAAATAACCGGATTCGGTCTGCCGCTTGTAGCGGCCCTCCGCGAGAGACGTCACGGCGAAGCCGGGTTCCTCCTCGAGCGATGCGTCATATACGTAGAGATAGGGATCCGATCCTCCGACCCGACGAATGACGTAGTCGCTGTTATCGGTATCACGGGTCGCAGCAGCGAAGCCCACGGCCCGGTCGTCGACCTCCACGAAGACATCGGCAGGAGCGTCCTTCTTGCGCATGAATTGACGCATCGCAGCCATCGCCTGCTCCTTGGACTCGATCTCGTCCGCAGAGCGGGCCTTCATGGCCGCCGCCATCCGCATAAACGTCTGAGGCATCCCCATTCCGAAGGCCTTGCTCAGGGCCGCGTGGGACAGTCCGGGATGAATCTCCTCCGCCTTGAGGGAGTTGGCCTTTTCCAGAAAAGGCATGCCGGCGACGATCACGTTCGGACCGTTGGTGCCGTCCTTCATCACCGGTACAATCAGGTCGACACCACGGTTTTTCGCCCGGCGAATGATCTCCATGTTCTCCCGCATGTCCGATCCTGCAACCGCGTGAACGCGCCCGAGATAGGCCTGATCCTCGAAGACGGTGTAGCCTACGTTGGCCTTATTGTTCTCGAAGGTCATCTTCAAGCCCTCCCAGGAATGAAGCGCGTCGGCCGGAGGCATCCCCGGGGGAACGATTTCCTTGGTCGCGGAACGAAGCTTGAGCGCCAGCATTCGCTTATGACTGAAGCGTTCGTCGACGAGCGCCGCCGGTACGGACTTCTTCGTCTTCTGATCCACGATGTAGTTCGCGACGATGCCGTTCGGCAGAATACGGGTCTCGATATCGAGGAACTTATCGTGCAGGTATTCCAGAAGCTCGGAGATGCTGTCGGGAGAGAACCTGTTCTCGATGAAATCGGAAATGCGCTCACGCGCCTCCTCAACCGTAAAGATCGCGATATCCCGGATATGGCTCGCGATCGGCAAGGGGCGAGACCCTGCGGCCACGATGAAACCGTAATCCTCGAATGGCAGGTCAGCCGGATTAACCAGAGATGTCGTCGACAACAGCCGCGACAGGCGGGCCCCCGACAGATCGTCGATATGACGAACTGCCTGTTCAAGTATGCCGCCCATGCCACCTAGCGCGAAACCAGAATTACCAACAACCGAAGCCATATTCCGCTCTCCCGAGGAAACAATAAAAAACTGATGGGTAGTGTTGGCCAATGATACGCAAGAAACTAGCAAATTGGCCTTGGCGGCCCGTTGAAAAAGTAGCTTCGTGAGCGTCCGGCGAACCCGACCTACCG
>NZ_SMMF01000656.1:0-3308 GCF_009711355.1 Roseibium sp. RKSG952
ATGGCCGCTTGGACACCAGATTCAACAATAGCTCCTTGGACACCAGATTTGACAATAACTCATTCTGTAACAGCGCCACGTTCAAGCTTGATCCCGTTGCCACATCGCACCTAAGATGGAAGACGAAGATCAAATTGGAAATCTCTTCGCAAAGGATGCAGATGATAGCTCAGTATTTTATTGTCCGTCCTGTTCTATGTTATGTAATTGCAATAACTACCGTTTTACTCGGTATAATTGCAATTTATTTAATCCCTATATCCGAATTTCCAGATATAGCTCCTCCACAAGTTCAAGTTGTTGCTTATTACCCAGGAGCAAGTGCGGCATTAATACAGAGTGTTGTGGCTAGTCCGATCGAAGAAGAAGTAAATGGTGTAGATGGCATGCTTTATATGTCATCTAGTTCTTCTAGCGAAGGCACCTATACATTAACAATAACGTTTACTCCGGGGACAAACGCTGATATTGCAACGGTAAATGTTCAAAATCGAGTGTCGGTGGCAGAGTCTGAGCTTCCAGAAGTGGTAACCGAGCTCGGCGTATCGACAACGAGTCAAAACTCGGACATAATGCAAGCAATTATAATCTATTCCCCAGAAAGTAGTTATAACCATATATTTATAAGTAATTATGTTACCAATCGCGTCGAAAATTCATTAACTAGAATTAATGGCGTAGGGTCTACATCGCAGTTTAGCCGTCAAAACTATAGTATGCGGATTTGGTTGGATCCAATCAAAATGGCATCTTTAAATTTATCTGTATCTGATATTTACACCGCAGTTGAAGAGCAAAACATTATGGTGGCCCCGGGGAAAATTGGTGGCCCGCCGTTTGAAAACCAAGATACCATTTTTCAATTTACCCTTGAATCAGATGGACTTCTAGAAACAAGCCAGCAATTTGAAAATATCATTGTACTTTCAAACGGCGACGGATCTGTCACAAAATTAAAAGATGTTGCAATTGTCACTCTCGGTGCTGAAAGCTATTCTGCAGCCTCATATTACAATGGATATCCTGCGGCGCTGGTCGCTGTGTATGAAGAAGCTGAAGCAAATGCATTATTTGTATCCGAATCGGTGCGTGATGAAATGGCGAGAATCGCCACAGAATTTCCAGATGATTTAGAATATGAAGTAGTTTATGATATTTCTGAAAACATCATTAAATCAGTAAAAGAGATAATATATACACTATTAATTACAGTATTTATAGTTATATTAATAATATTAATTTCATTGAAAGATATTAGATCTGCAATAATTGTTGCAATAGCGATACCTGTCTCTTTATTGGGTGCGATTTTTATTCTATATCTTGTCGGGTTCACTGTAAATATGATAACACTATTCGCATTAGTATTGGCTATTCCTTTGGTCGTTGATGATGCTATTGTTATATTAGAAAACACACAACGAATTATCGAATCGGAACGCGTATCGGTACATAATGCTGTTTTAAAATCTATGTCACAGATCACTCGGCCTATAATAGCAACGACTTTTGTGTTAGCGGCTGTGTTTATTCCGGTGTGCTTTTTTCCCGGCATTACGGGAAATTTATATCGTGAATTTGCGCTGACCATAATATTTGCTTTTATGTTTTCAACAATAAACGCTTTAACGTTAGTACCTGTTTTGTGTAGCAGTATTTTATCGATAAATAATATTACTAATAAGAATAAATATGATATAATGAAAATTTTATGTAGCAAATATGTTTTTGTTTTAGATATACTACTTAACAGATTATGGTTATCATGGGCTATATATTTGATAGTATTTACTGCAACAATATATATGTTTTTTAATAATCAAAAAAGTTTTGTACCACAAGAAGATAATGGTGTTTTGTTCATAAATTCGGAACTTCCAGTTGGCGCATCGCTAGAGAGAACAAAAAATATAATGCGTGAAATCAGCATTGATTTGCAAAATGAAATAGGCGTTGAATCTGTAACAACGGTTGCTGGTTATAGTATACTATCTGGAAGCCAGGCCAACGTTGGTATGGGAATCGTACTTCTATCACCATGGGATCAGCGGCAAACAGCCGGCACCAGTTGGTCAGCGATTATGCGCTCTTTGAATTTGCGGCTCTCTAAACGTTCCGATGCAACTTTTTCAATATTCCCCCTACCTTCAATTCCCGGGATTGGTACTGTCGGCGGAGTGAGTGCGGAATTGCTTGACGAAAGTAGGGGTAAATCAGCCGATCTTGAGGCTGTTAAGAACGGGTTGCTTTCGGCCTTGCGCAAGAAGCCGGAATTGCAGTCTGCCGTAAGCGGGTTTTCTGCAAGTTCTCCGCAATACCAAATTTCTTTGGACCGCGCGCGCGCGGAAACATTGCAAGTGTCTGTTTACGATATTTATCTCGCCATAGAGGCGGCATTCGGCTCTGTCTATGTTAATAATTTTGTATTGGATAACCATGTTTATTGGGTTGTAATATCTACACAGTCGCAATATCGACAACAATTATTAGATATGAATAACATTTATGTTAACAATTCAAATGGAATCGCGCTGCCACTTAATTCCTTTGTAACGATAACGCCGACTCTTGGATCAGAAACTATCTATCGTTATAATTTATACGAATCTGCTGGCATTAATGTTCAAGCAGTTCCGGGTATCAGCTCAGGTGCTGCGATCGAAACTATTATGAGTGTTTCAGATTCCACTCTACCGGATGGTTATTCAATAGCTTGGACAGGGATTTCACTACAAGAGGTTGAAGCGCGCAATTTGATCTTTTACATAATATTACTATCTGTAGTATTTTCTTACCTATTTATTGCGGTGCACTATGAAAGTTGGATTATTCCCATTTCGATAATTGCATCTACAATATTTGCAGCCTTTGGAGCTATCCTACCATTATATTTTATTAATGGAGTCAGTAATAACATTTATTCACAAATAGGAATTGTCTTATTAATTGGTCTTGCAGCAAAGAAAGCTATTATAGTTATAGAATTTGCTACTAAAATACAAGAGAGCGGATTTAGCATACACGATGCCGCGCGCATGGCTGCTCAGGAGCGTTTTCGCGCTGTTACAATGACCGGAATTTGCTTTGTAGTTGGCGCAGTGCCATTAATGCTGGCCGGTGGCGTTGGTGCCGCCGGCCGGATGTCAATTGGATTTCCAGTATTTTTCGGAATGCTAATTGATAGTTCTCTCGGCTTGCTCATGATTCCTGTTCTATATCTTTCTATTGAAAAAATTCGCAATTTTTTAAAATGCATATTTCAGTAAGCTGAAAGGATAGGCGTTGTTGCACAATTTGGTTTCGTGCCG
>NZ_SMMF01000582.1:0-2097 GCF_009711355.1 Roseibium sp. RKSG952
TCTCTCAGCCGCCTATCCGGCGGGGAGGGGAATTGACGCGGACAGGATCCGGCAAGCGCTTCTCTCAGCCGCCTATCCGGCGGGGATCCTCCAGAAATAGCGGTCCAGGACGCGGGCGACGCGATCGCGCGACTTTTTCCGGGACCGGCAGACGGCAATGATCTCACGCATGCGCCGCGCCCCGTTCCGGATAGCCGGCATCAAGCATGCTGTTTACCGTCGCGATCGCCTCGCTGAGGATCTTGCGATCATCAAAAGCGTCGATCAGCCTGCCCCGGAAGGTCTTCTCCGGATCTTCGTCACGCCCCGGCATGGCAGCGGCGAAGGCCAGCGGCAATACGAGAGCGTCCTTGAACCCGTCTGCCAGATCGAAGACGAGCCCGCCGGCGCGTGTCTTGCCGTGGAAAACGGACATGTGCGGCGGGATGCCGAGCGTCCAGAGCGCGGCGCCGGCCATCCCGTAGCAGAGGTAGTTGCCGTGATCGATCAGGCGGTTTAACCGCGAAGAGATCATCACTCTGCGGGCCGTCAAATACGCCGCGCTCCGGTATGCGCCGGCAGAAGGTCTATTTCGACTGGGGGGCGTCGCGCGCGGACGCCAGGCAGATGTGGCCGACCTCTTTGCCGAACATATCCTCGGCCGTCCGGGGTTCTTCTCAGGATCTGATGCGCGCGATCTCTATACGTTGGATCCGGTCAGCCGGGCCGGGCCCACCTTTGCCTTCGATCACGCCTATGATGACCGGATTGCCCAGATCCGGATCGTTGGAGCCGCGGCCGATCTTTATGAACAAGATAAAGAGACAGGTGAGGTGCGTCTTGTGCGGACATGGGTGTCGAAAGATGGTTCGGGGGCGGCGCTTCGTCATTTCGAGGGGAGCGAGGTGCGGTTTGGCGAGGCATGGCGGCTTGGGGAAATGACTTTTCGCGTCACCTTTCGCACAGAAGCAACGCGGCCGGCACAGGTGACCGTCCGCGTGAAGCCACCCGGTACTTTGGCCTTCCGGCGAACGCGGTTCGAAAGGGCAATCCATGATCTGATCGCCCGCAACGGACTGGAAAAGACCCAAGATGCTGTGTTGGCTGTGGACGCGGCTGAGTGAGGCCGGGCCATCGGTCTTCATCTCCGGGCGGGCGTTGCGGCGCTTTCCCGATGGAGAGGTCGACCGGCTTGTTCGAGCCCGGGTTCTCATAGAGCAGAGGAAAGCCGACACCTGGTCTGTATGCGCGCATTGCGACTGCGGTCTTGACGCGCGCCCCATACGAACGGTCGGGGGGAGCCTGCGTGCCTGCTGTCCTTATGATCCGGCGGCCGATGTCCTGCTGGAGCCGGATGACCTTCGACGGTTCGCGATCAACGCCGATCAACTGATCGCGGCCATTGTAGCATCCGGCGGATGGCCCGCAGTAGCCACTGTTGCAGCAGATGGACTTTGGCTGCTGGGACGGCTGCCGACGGGTATCTGCGTCTTTCTCTGCCGCGATACCCATTTGCTGATGGCACCTGCCACAATTCACGCGACCAGAATGGCCGCCGGACCGGTGCCCATCATCGTCATCTGCAACAAGCTCGACCCGACAACCGAACTGCACTTGCGTGCGGCCGGTATCGAAGCCCGCTCGTTCGCCGAATGCGTCCGGTTGGATGATCGCCGTTCGGAGCATATAGCGATTGAGCGGCTTTCGCCGAGCGTCGTCACCAAACCTCGCCTCATCCTTCGCCGGAGCTGCCAGGCGCTCATGTTCGACGGACAACGCCTCGATCTCACGCCGCAGATGTTCGCCTTGATCCGGCTTTTTGTTGAACAGGTCGGGCAACGCGACCCCGTACTGCGCAAGGAGACCATCGAAGCGCGAACCGGGCGTGCCGCTAACGAGATCGTGCGGGATCTGCGCAAGGCTCTGGTCGGCTGCGGTCTGTCACGGGCAGCCGCCGATGCCCTGATCGTGACCGTGCGAGGGTATGGCTATCGCCTAGGCGTCGCTCCGTCCGAGGTGGCCCCTGAGGACTAGGCCGTGCACTCTTAAATGCCAAGTCCGCTTCCGGTCCACTGATGCCGTTCGTCCGGTTCCACTTCGCTGCGGCCAGTCAAAGGA
>NZ_SMMF01000702.1:0-4917 GCF_009711355.1 Roseibium sp. RKSG952
CTCCCTGAGAAAGAGCACTGCAGATTGAGCGGCTTACACTATGTTGTACGTCGCGCTTGAAATCACCGGCGCCCGGTCACGAAGCCGTTTGTCCGCGATTTTCCTGCCCGTTGAAATGACATGCCCCGGCAAAACGATCGTATCTAGGCACTCCCCGAGGATCCTTGTGCCAGTTCGCGGAAACATTCCGTCACGTGCTCGGCAAAAGCCCTGGTCGCCTTGCCTGCCTTGCGGGACCGGCGCAGGACCATGTGATAGTTGCCGATATCCGGCAATCCATGGCGGGCGTCGAGGATCTGAAGCGGCGCGCTCACCACACTTGCCGGAAAGGGCGCAATGGCCAGATCGGCCAGCAAAGCGGCTTCCTGCCCGGCGCTGTGAAAACTCGTATAGGAAATCCGGTACGGTTTCTGCGCCGAATCGAGCGCAATGCGTGCCGCCCGGCGCCACGGGCAGCCGGAACTGGAAACGGCAAGGGGCAAAGGATCACGCTCATAGGCAATGCCGCCTTCCAGGCCCGCCCACACGAGCGGCTCGGTAAAGACGATTTCGCCGACACGCGCCAGATCGCTGTCGGGACGCGCGGTGTAGAGCACCAGATCGAGCGTACCCTTTTTCAGCGCCTCGAGCATCATCGGGCTGCCGTCGAGACTCACATCGACATTCACACCCGGATGAGACCGGGCAAAGCGTGACAGGATCATCGGCAGGAACCGGGTTCCGAAATCGGACGGCGCACCGAAACGGACCTCGCCCTCCACGCTCGGCGCCTGAAACAGGGAAACCGCTTCCTCGTTGAGCATCAGGATACGCCGGGCATAGCCGAGCAAGGCTTCGCCCTCGGTTGTCATGCGTACAGTGCGACCCTCCCTTGCAAAAACCGGGACCCCGAGCAGGCTTTCCAGTTTCTTGATCTGCATGGAGACCGCGGACGGGGTCCGGCCAACAAGCTCAGAAGCCTTTGAAAAGCTTGATGTTTCTGCGATAACAAGAAACGTTCTGTAAAGCTCCATGTCGATCAGGCGCGTGCTGGGAGAGGGGCTGGTTTCCATTGCGTCAGGGGCTTTGGCTTGAGTTCAATTTTTTTGATGATAATTGTGAGTACTATTCGATTGATTGAATTGCAACCCGGGTCCATATGACATCTCAAGCAGGTCACGCAACAAGCCAAGCGCTCACGGGACCGCAGTTTCAAAACAATCGAATACGGGATCGGGATCGCCATGACTTTCCTCAACCAGCTGCTCGGCACCAGCCTGATGGGTGCCGTCCATGGCCGCACGGCACAAGACATTGCACGCATGGATCTGGCCCTGCGCCAGAGTGCTGCCTACAAGGCCTATCAACATCGCACCCTGCGCGGCTGATCCACTTCCGATTGGCCGCCGGGTTTTGCTATCGAAGGACCGGGTATCCGAGCGAAAGCGCCTCAGAGCGCATGTCCGACAAGGGCCGGTAGTCCTCGAAAGAGCAAAATGAAAAGCCGCAAATGCCAAGGCGTTTGCGGCTTTCTTGCGTCTCGGCCGACGTCAGGACAGCCTTTACAGCCGCCTGGATCGCCTGGAGGCGGGCCGCATCCGCTGTTCTTGTGGTCACAAACGGCAAGCCCGGAACCTTCCTGCTTTGCGCCAACGGCCGCAAGCGGGACGCCAGTTCCGGGTCGGTGTCTTGCAAAAGCCCCCAGCAGACCGCATCGATACAACACACATCCGCATCGTCCCCGGCAACTGCCGCCATCGACCGCAGATGGCCGCCGGTTTCAATTGCCTCGCTGAAGAAGGGCTTGCCACCGGCAAGGGGAGAAATCACATGCCGGAAAGCGTTGTGGCCGGACTGGGAATCCGTGCTGTTGAAGGCCGCCCGCGTGCCACGGAGCTCAGCCGGGGTTTGGAAGGGACTGTCGGCCCGGACCAGAACGTGGCTGCAATAAAGCGGCCCCTCGCATCCGGGCGCATCGTAGTGCGGTGTCCCGATGACCGTCACCGCGTCCTTGAGCGCACTCACCAGCGGATAGCCGCAGGTCTGCGCTAGCAGCATGTCCGGGTCGGTCCAGAGTGCCATCAGATCCCCGGTCACCCCGGTCGCCCCTGTCTGGACACCCGGCATGCCGAGAGCCTCTGCAACGGCCGTGCCCAACGCGTTTTCAAGCTGCGCGGTCGCCCCCTTCAGCTCCGGCCAGTCATACATGGGCAAGCGGACGAAGGGTTTGCCGGCGGTCATATGCTCAGTCATTTTGTCCCGTGTTCTGCCGGCCTGTGCACCAGGGGATGTGCCACCGGCTCCTTGGCCTTGAACAGATAGCGCCTGGCAAGATCGCAATAGCTCTTGAACACATAGCCGTCATTGCGTTCCTGCCACTGCGCCCGGTCCCGGCGGTAGAGTGCTGGCAACTTGTACCATGCAACACGGGGGTGGGCGTGGTGTACCACATGAAGATTGTTGTTCAGGAACAGGAGGGAGAAAACCGGGCTGAATTCGACAATGACGGAGCGGGCCTCCGGTGTCTCGTGCGCGCGGTGTTCGGCAAAGGTGCGCACCATCAAGAGGGCCATGGCCGGATAGCAGACGCCTACAATGTAAAGCCACACCGGAATTCCGGCGGCAAGCTCCACGAACAGGACAACCGGAACAGCGCCTGCAATATGGTGCAGCCAGGCATTCCGGACGGCCTTGTCTCCGTTGATGACGGCTTTCAGTTCCGATCCGTAGAAGCCGGTGATGGACACGGCCGGTCCGATTGTCACCCGGCCCAGCAGCGTGTTGTTCAGCTTCAGGACGGCCTGAAGGATCCGGGGCAGCCGGGTCCAGTCGCCCCAGGCCCAGTAGAAGCTCTCCGGATCATCATAAGGGTCGGTCAACCGGTCATTGTTGTGATGGCGCAGATGCAGCTGCTTGAACCGGCGATAGGGAATGAACAGGCCAAGCGGCATATAGACCAGGGCTTCGTTGACCCTTGCGCTGCGCGTCGGGTGGCCATGAAGCACTTCATGCTGGAGAGAGCTCGACAGGGTGACAAGAACCGCCGCAAGGGGCAGGCAGATCCAGAGCCCATAGGCACCTGCGCTTGCCATCAATAAGGCCCAACCGCCGGTGCATATCACGATCAGAATGAGTGTCGGCCACTCGCAAACAGGTGTTCGCGGCACGTATAACCTCGCCAGATTTTGGGTAAACTACTGAGAAACCGAGGATATTATGCTGCTTTCGAGGGGCCGCTGCAATTTGGGAGTTATGAACAAAATATACTAAATTGAATTATTACGGCATTATGGTGACTATAATTAACACTTGATGTATTTCAGAAAACCACGCTGCGTAAGATGTTCACATAATCAACACCTGCCGATGCCACCTGTTCCGGCCGCGCCCTGTTTTGTCCCGTTTGCGCCGTGACCTGCCGCGCCTATGGACAAGGCGCGCAGGCAGGGTTTGACTGAACGTCATTTCTTCAGGAGGGAGCCGCCCATGCGTTATGACGCGATCATCATCGGAGCCGGTGTAATCGGCTGTTCGGTGAGCTACAATCTGGCAAAGCGCGGCTTCAGGACCCTGAATGTCGATGCCCTTCCAGCCGCCGGTTACGGCTCCACCTCCAGCTCCTGCGCGGTGATCCGGGTTTACTACTCCACGCTGGATGCCACCGCGATGGCGTATGAAGGCTACCACGACTGGAAAGACTGGGCCGCCTATCTCGGCACACCAGACGGCGAGCTTGCCCGTTTCATCGAAACCGGAACGCTGGTGATGAAAACGCCGGCCAATGGCATGCTGGAGCATGTCGTCAGCAATGTGTCCCGCCTCGGGATTGCCTGGGAAAGCTGGGACGCGGAACGGATCAGGACCGCCTTGCCCGGTTACTGTCTCGACAGCTTTCACCCGGCCAAACCGATGACGGACGACGGCTTCGGGGCCCCGACCGGCGGCGCGATCACCGGCGGCATCTTTTTCCCCGCAGGCGGCTATGTGGACGACCCGCAACTGGCCGCCCGCAACCTGAAGGAAGCGGCGGAACTCGCAGGCGGACAGTTTGTCTTCAAGCAGAAGGTCGTCGGCATCCCAAGCAAGAACAACCGGGTCACGGGCGTGATCACGGAAGACGGCAGCCGCTATGAAGCGCCGGTGGTGGTCAATGTGTCCGGTCCCCATTCGGGCAAGGTCAATGCGTTGACCGGCGCCGATCTCGGTATCCGGATCGGCACGCGGCCGCTGCGCCAGGAAGTGGTTCAGGTGAAACCGCCCGAGGCGCTTGGTTATTCACGCTCCGGGCTGATCGTCTCCGACAGCGATGTCAGCTGCTACATCAAGCCGGGCTCGGGCGGGCACCTGATGATCGGCAGCGAAAACCCGCCATGCGATCCGCCTCAGGAAGTGGACCCGGACGCCTTCTCCCGCGACCTGTCGGACCGCGCCCTGACCTATGCCTGCCGCTATGCCCAGCGTCTTCCCGAGCTCGGCGTCCCGCCGCATCCTTCAGGCATCGCCGATGTCTATGACGCCTCTGACGACTGGCTGCCGATCTATGACCGGACGGATCTCGACGGCTACTATGTCGCCATCGGCACCAGCGGCAACCAGTTCAAGAATGCACCGGTCGCGGGCCGGTTGATGGCCGAACTGATCCGCTATTGCGAAGACGGGGGCGATCATGACCACACCCCGCTTCGCCTCGCCCTCACGCATCTTGATCATGCCATCGACACGGCCAGCTTTTCACGCAAACGCGACCTGACGAAAGGCAGTTCCTTTTCCGTTTTGGGGTAACCATGACCCTCCGATCAACAATGGTGAACTCAAGCGCCTTGAAAGGCTTCCTTGCGACCTTGGCACAGGGGATCGAGTGTCAAGGGCGCTTAAGTGCTGCCAAGCGGTTCTCCAACCCTTGACAAACAATCCCTTATGGCGAACCGAACCGTCCCG
>NZ_SMMF01000575.1:0-2020 GCF_009711355.1 Roseibium sp. RKSG952
CGTCCAGCTTCTCGAACGATGCCCCGCATCACCCTTGGAAACTCTTTTGACCGACCGGCGAAAAATCAGGTCAAAAGGGTCAAAAAAATATTTGGGCGGTTGGTTAAGGGAAGCCCTTCTGCACATTTGCCTGAGCCGAAGATTTCGGGTTTCACCGGTGCGCCAGCCGTGGTGTCATCGCAGGCATTCGATGTTCCGCTCGCGATGACGAATATAAGTGCAAGAGTTTTGTATGCTGATGTATGCAATATGTCTTTTGGTTCACGAAATACACATTTGAAACCGGCAGGCAATGTTATTTCCCGGTAGGGTGCGAGCGGATAGTGCGGGTGTCCGGAATGGCGGGATGTTTTGCCGGAACTCGCGCGTGGCCTTGGGCAGCCGAAAACAGGTGTTTTTCTGTAGCGGAAATGAGCACAAGGATATCGGCCGCCGATAGTCCGGCGGCCTCTGCGGTGGTATGCGCTGGACCGTCAGTGACCGGTCTTGATGGACGTCCAGAGCCGCGTTGCGATGCGGTCGGTCTTGGGGTCGTTTGCGGTAATTGAATAGAGTTTGGCCATTGTCTCGGGTGTTGGGTAGATCTCGGGATTGTCAATGATGTCCTTGTTCAGGAGGGGCTGAGACGCCTTGTTCCCGTTTGCTGCAAAGATCGCGTCAGAGGCTTTGGCTGCGATTTCCGGGCGCATCATGAAGTCGAGGAACGCGTAGGCTGCGTCCTTGTGAGGTGCGTCGGCGGGGATGGCCAGCTGGTCGAACCAGATCTGCGCTCCGGTTTCCGGGATGATATAATCCACCGTGATGCCGTTTCCGGCGTCCTTTGCCCGCTGGCGCGCCACGAACATATCGGTCGACCAGCCCATAGCGATGCAGATGTCACCGCTTGCGAGGGCGTTGATGACAAGGGACGAGTCGAATTTTCGGATATAGGGCCGGACACTCTTCAAAAGGGCTCCCGCTTTTTCGAGGTCTGCCGGGTTTTTGCTGTCCGGGTCAAGGCCGAGATAAAACAGGGCAGCCGGTATGACGTCCTTGGGGGCGTCCAGAAAATAGACGCCACATGACTGCAGCTTTTTCATCTTGGCCGGGTCGAAAAGAAGATCCCAGCTGTTCAAGGCTTCGTCCGGGCCGAGCGCTTTGCGGACCTTGTCCGGATTGAGTCCGATCCCGGTCGTGCCCCACATGTAGTTGACGGAATAATCGTTGCCCGGATCATATGCCGACAGCCGTGCCTCTATCACGTCCCACATGTTTTTCAGGTTGGGTAATTTGGACTTGTCGAGTTTCTCAAAAACTCCCGCCTGTATCTCCCGGGACAGATAATAGCTCGTGGGCGGGACAATATCGTACCCCGTGCCTCCGGTGAGCAGTTTCGTGTCGAGGATTTCGTTGCTGTCAAGGTCGTCGTAAACAATCTTGATGCCGGTTTCCTTCGTGAAGTCGGAAAGGATCGACGCCGGTATGTAGTCCGCCCAGTCGTAGATATTGAGAACCTTGTCTTCTGCAAGGGCGGGGCTGGCAGACGCCGTCAGAACGGTCAGCACTGCGAAGGCTTGTTTGAACATTTTTTGCATCTCCTCCCGGTTTTGCACATGCCGCAAGGACATGATCTTTGTCCGGCTTACTGGCTTAACCGCGCTCTTGTCGATTGTCGGAATGCCCTAATCGCTGTGCGGGAGATGCTTTCAAACACATTTTTCACCGGTTTTATGAGGGGGAGGTGGCCTCCGGAGAGACTGCTCTGTCGCTGTCCCTTCGGCATTCTGTGGGAAACTGTGGTTTTGGCACTTCAATTTTCGCCCATATCCCGGATTTATTTGTTGTCTAAGAGACTTATCCCCACTTCAGGAGCCTTTGAAACAGGCCGTTTTCGGTCAATTTTCCGGTGTTTCGCAAAATCGCTGCATCTGTGCTTGCCCGGTGCTTGACTTCCTCGGTTGGCCGCCGTAAACCGGCGCCACTTCGCAGCGACGAGATGTCGATGCGCGGAGCGGGTGTAGCTCAGTTGGTTAGAGTGCCG
>NZ_SMMF01000696.1:0-4697 GCF_009711355.1 Roseibium sp. RKSG952
TTTCAAGCTGTTCACCAAACGTGCAAGCGATACTTTTGGCGGGTAGTGCACATGGTCGTCCTCACCGTTGCGTTCAATCAATTCCGCTTCAAACCCTCGCAAAGATTACTCTTGGACCTTCAATGGTCCGCGTCGAAGCAACGCGAATCTCGTCGCGCACCCTGAAAGCCCGCGCTTTGCCAAAAATCCCTCACCTTCAGGGTGGGGAAGACGTTAACTGACAGAACGGATCGCCGGGTTGGTCTTCGTTGTTTCCACGAATTTACATGTCCGCGGAGATAGCGACAAAGCCACTCCTGCTTAGTGCCCGCAAGCTCACACTTTTTAATTTGCAAAATACAATTTATTCTGTCATTTTATTGTCAACACAGGGATTCGATATGACCTCAAACACCGAAAATAGAGAATTCGACCGCCCCATCGTTACGGTCGATGTCGTCTTGGTCACCGTCATCGACGGAAAGTTGCAAGTGGCGCTGTATCCGCGCAAGACGGAGCCCTTCAAGGGGGCGGAGACGATCGTAGGCACATTCGTTCGTGTCGACGAGGACGAGACGGCGGAGTCAGCCGCCCAACGCGTCCTCGAGGAGAAGGCCGGGTTGACCGACGTTTACTTCGAGCAACTGCAAACGTTCTCCGGTTCGGCCCGGGATCCTCGCGGGTGGTCGGTCTCGATTGCCTACATCGCCTTGGTTCCCGCAGCCACGCTTCGGGCGGGACACGATGGACTTTCCTTTAGGCCAGTCGACGAGATTTCAGGCTTACCGTTCGATCACGACCTCATTCTGAAGACGGCCGTCTTGCGTCTGCGTGGAAAGGGCGCTTATTCGGTTCTGCCGTGTCATCTGCTCGAGCCCCCCTTCACCTATACGGAGATGATCGAGGCTTACGAGACAGTGATCGGAACGAAGATCGATAACAGTTCGTTCCGCCGGAAGGTCGGCGACCTCGGTTTCGTTAAGGAGTCCAATCTAAAGAGGGTCCGTCCTCTGTCCGGCAAGCGGCGCCCGGTTCTACTGGAGCTTGCCAGCGATGTCGCTACGTTCAATCGATTTCTCTGATTTTTAACGTCTTCTCCACTCTGAAGGACGGGGCTTCCAGTGCACGGTTCAAATGAATTTGAACCGATAGTTTAACCATTCGTTTGGGGTTTTCGGAATAAGGACGATGTCCACAAGAAAGGAATTCCAATGAAAGGAACAAAGGAACAGGACCGAAAGAAGGCGAACAGCCTGGCCTTGCAGCTGGCTGAATTGTTTTCCAAGAACTCCGAAACCTGTTCCCCTGATTTCATGCGACGCATCGACATCGAAATGTCCAAGCTCATGAAACTCGTCGAGATGATTAACGTCGAGGTCAGGATCGAGGTCGCAAAGAGGCTGAGCGTCCTGAGCCACGCTCCGGAAAATACGATTATCACGCTAGCCAATGACGATCCAGAGGTCGCTGCCCCAGTTCTGAGGAAGTCGACCGTCCTGTCTGCCGAGGAAATCATTCGGATCGCGAAGACCAAGGGCAACAGGCATCGCATCGCCATCGCCCAGCGCGAAGGACTGCCCGTCAGCATTTCGGACACCCTGATCGAGTACGGCAACAGGGACGTTCAGGTGAAGGTGGCTTCGAACAGGACCACAGACATCTCCGACCAGGGCTTCAAGAAACTCCTGGAAACGGCGAAGGGTGACGAGGAGATGCAATCCGCCCTCGCGGATCGCTACGACATGAGCGACGATGACATCTTCACGCTGGTGTCTATCGCCGTGGTTTCCATCCGACATCGCCTGGTGGCGCAAGGCGCGCTCGACGACCTCAGTCTCCTGCCCGTAGCCTCGCAGAAGATGGCGGAGGAGATAACGGGCGAATACTGGCTGAGCCAGTACGATTTCGAGACAGCTTTCCAGAAGTATGAGGAAATGTTCGAAAACGGAACGGTGACTGAACGCGACATCATCAACTCGGCGAACGCGGAGCGCTTTGCGGACACCGTTGCGGCCTTCTCGTTCGTCACGGGCGTGGGACGCGAAGAATCAAAGCGAATGCTCACGCAAATTGATGTCGAACCGTTCATTGAGGTCGCGAAAGCCGCGAGGCTCAAGATCACGACCGTATTCGCCCTGCTCCACTCCGGACCATGGCAGAGACGCCTGACAGACGACGTTCGCGTCGACGTGATGCAGTACTTCCAGAGGGAATCTGTGTGGGCTGTCCCCGGAATGCGGAGTTAGGGCGCGAGAGAACCAGACGAGACGACGATCGCTCAATTCTTCCACCTTTCGAGCAGAAACCGCGCCTCGACAACTTGTTTGGGGCTAAGAATTCCAAATATTCGAGCGCGCACTCGCAAATCGCGTCCACTCGCCATACATCACCCGGCCGCCTTCGTGTTTGCTATCAATCAACCCTAAGCGGCGGCGCGGAAATGAACAATCCACGCCGCACCACCGGCGCAGTTTTTTCAAGCGCGGGAACGTGACAGCATCTCAAGCTCGAAAACGCCAAACGGAGATGAAAATGAGCGTGACGAATGAAGCGGAACTCAACGCCGAAATCAACGGGTCGGACATCGTCCTGGTCGATTTCTACGCCCAGTGGTGCGGCCCCTGCAAGGCGATGGCACCGACCCTCGATAAGATCGACGGCGAGGTTGCTAAAGTCGTGAAGATCGACATCGAGGAAGCTCAGGACCTCGCGACGAAATACGCGGTACGCTCCGTCCCGACCTTCGTCGTATTCAAGAACGGGGAGGCCACAGACCAGCGCGCGGGCGGAATGACCGAGGGACAACTGCGCTCGTGGCTGGGCACCGCCTGAGCGGTTCAGGACGAATCCCCGCAGAGCATTTGACCCTGCGGGGGGGAAGGTGTATTGTCAACAATAGGATCCCGTGAACCCGGGCAATGACAACATTACAGAGCGGACACGTTCATGCGCACCCCGACCACGCCCCCCAGCAGACTGAACAAGAAACAGATAGGAGCCTGGGACGATCCCTCGCTGATACAGGCGGCACACCTGTTTCAGGACACGGGCAAGATCAGCATCCAAGAGATCATCGCCGAGGCGGTGAACTACGGCGTGGGTATGTACGGAAGGAAGCCCATCCTGAAGGTCTCCAGAGATCGCTTTGTCAAGAGGAAGAAGAGCCGTGCAGGCACGAACGAAGGCGACAAAATGCCGACTTGTCGGAACGGCAAGGCCCGAATCGCCGCATGGTTCGACAACAAGGACAAGGACGCTCTGGTCGATTTCTGTAAGGAAGTCGGCATTAAGCAAGAGGCGCTCATCCTGATGGGTCTGCCGAACGTCATTCCGCAGGATCTACTGGAAAAGACGGGCTACACGCTCAAGACTAAAAAGGCCGCCTGACCAGATCAACCCTCGGCGTTTTTTTTCAGCGCCTCGAGCGCGCGCCGAACGTTAGCGTCTGAAACGTCCGGCATCTTGATAGTCGGAATCAGCACCACGTCACCGCGCCCGTCCTCACGAACAAGACCTAGACCCTTCAGTCGCAACCTGTCGGTGCCGCTGGTTCCAGCGGGGACGGTCACGGTGTATTCGATGCCGTCCGGAGCGGGGAAGGAGACGGTACATCCCAAAGAAGCGTCCCAAACCTCAAGCGGCAGCCTGCAATAGACATCATCTCCGGAAATCTTGACATCCCGGGAAGGCATGAGGAGCTTGATAACGACCTCCAGATCGCCGATCACGTTCTTTTCGGGATCCGAGGCCCCGCCCCTAATCATAAACAGATCACCGTCCCGCGTACCTGGAGGAATGGCGATCTCGCCAGATCCGAACGACACCGCCCCATAACCCCCGCACTCCGGACAGCTGTACTTGGTGGCGTTTCCGGTACCTCCGCAGTCCGAGCATTCGGC
Source organism: Roseibium sp. RKSG952 (assembly GCF_009711355.1). NCBI lineage: Bacteria > Pseudomonadati > Pseudomonadota > Alphaproteobacteria > Hyphomicrobiales > Stappiaceae > Roseibium > Roseibium sp. RKSG952. The sequence continues at coordinate 3,879 of NZ_SMMF01000696.1, forward strand.
AAATATACGAAGGCGGCCCCTTGCCGCCGTCGCCGAGACTCCGCGCCCACCGCAGGTCTCGCAGGGGACCCGATGGCTGGTTCTGATCTTTCCTGCCCCCTCACATGTCAAACAGGTGCGGGAAGCGCCCCTTATCCTAACGCCGCCGCCGCGAAGGGCGTCGGCCAACGGGATGTTCATCTCAATCCTGCGGTCACGGCGGACTGGGGATTTCTTGCGGGATCTACTGAACCCAGATTCGACGCTGGATCGTGATTTAGCCGTCCCGCAGGGAGATGCCTCCTCGTCACGAAGCTTCACGATGCTGTCGCGTGCCTGCTTGATGCTCGCTAGCCATGCGCCGTCGACGCGGCGGCCGGTCTTGTCTGAATGGGTCTCCTTAACCAGATGCCGGAAGCGGGCCTTGGCATCGTCAGCCGTCGCCGTGGTCGGCAGATCAAGAACCTTAAAAGGATTCAATCGAATTCTCCCGGAGCGAAATCCATATACATGGAACAGGTTGACGTCGCGCGGCGATTTCGTCCATAGCATTCACACGAACAAGGTGAAGCCGAAGATGACCTGAATCCTCCACACTCTCGCCGCGATCGCGTTGTCGGCCGATTTTGCCCTAACAGAACCCGTCAAGATCATCGACTTCGTGGACTACGGATGCGCGCCCTGCCGGACCACCTCCTTCTCGGCCGACATCGTGGCGAGTTCGAACTCGAAGATCGTCGTGGAGAGGGTTTAGTCCGTTGTTCTTCAATATTATTGCCTGACAGACCTGCACCGAATGTTGTACGCCCAACAAACAGAGCCGCGAAAGCCAAGCGCTCT
>NZ_SMMF01000933.1:0-16637 GCF_009711355.1 Roseibium sp. RKSG952
TGAAGCGCACAGGTTCAAATCATACTCCCGAAAGCAGGTCGAATAACTTCAAAGCCGGATATCAAACACTTAACCTCGCACAATGCGAGGTTTTTTGCGTTCACACCATCGCCGCTGCAAGCACTGTGGAAGGAAAAAGGAACGTATTCACCTTCTATAGTGAACGGTAAACGTTACATGTTGCCCCTGATTGAGATCTTTCAGTAAGCGTTGCATCTGACCGCAACGTGACATTCTAAATGTTTCGAAAATAGAGTCTTGTGGTGGCGCTAGACGCCCAAATCTTTGGACATCGCCGTTTATCTAGTGGAAGAGGATGATTGGCCGCTTTTGCGGTCAAAACAGTGGCCTAATTTTAGACGCAAAGACTATCGTTGTAGAGACAGAAACTGGGGCTGAGTATCAGTCCATGTAACATCCATCACTGGTCAGGCTGTTCTGTCTCAGCTAGCTTGCCTGCCACGTTCTAAAAGCTGGGGAACTCTATACCAATGAAATGAGGTTATGTGGGGGTATCCAGCAATCGAATGGGGTCAGACGATCGCTTAAACGAAGCGGCAGAGGCCGCAGCTACCCGTTTCGGGGTGCTAAACTGCTTTCTTTCAGGAAAACCGAAACAGATAACCCACCTTCTTTCCCTTCAGACAGCTCCAAAATCGCTCCGTGATGATCGGAAATCGCTTTCACGAGCGCCAATCCCAGACCATTTCCTTGCCTCGAACGAGATCCATCCAATGTGAACAATGGCTGGAGAACATTCATCCGATCTCTCGCAGGGATACCCGGTCCTGTGTCTGCAATAGTCAACCTGTTGCCGTCGGTCTTGATTGAAACCAGAGCGCCACCGCCTGCGTATCTTATTGAATTCTCGATAAGATTAGACCCGAGTTGCAGCAGCAACTGGCGGTCGCCGGTCACGGTTCTGCAATTTCCAAGGTTCAGCGTGAGGGATTGCCCCGCTTCTTCCACACTGTCCGTGTAGAGATCATATAGCTGCTGCGCTATCGCATTGAGGTCTATCGGCGACATATGTGATTGGTCGGTACCTGCCGACAATCGCGATATGCGCAGGATGGCATCGAACGTACGCATGACTTTATCAGCCTTTGCAATCGCTTTTTCCTGCTCCGGGCCGTCCTCAATGTTGTCCAGTGCGAGGTGCAGTTCACTTAGTGGCGTCCGAAGCTCATGTGCAACATTGCGGGAAAAATCTCTCATCTGTTGGACAGAAGTTTCCAACCTTGTCGCGGCGGTATCAAAGCCGTGCATCAGGTCGTCCATGTCATCTCGTGATGACTGAGGTTGGATCCGATGGCCTAGATTGCCAATTGCTATTTGCTCGAATGCGCTTTGGACTTTGTTGATACGTCGCTGCTGAACAAGCCCGAGAAACACCCCAACAACCAGCGTCGCCATCACAGTGGCAATGGTGATCGGCCACATAATCTGGGGCAACAGATCCAATGCATCCTCGATTTCATGAATGGGTGTGAACACCGCCAATCGATCCGGGCCTATGTCCGTGACCAGAACTCTCCACAGATCCGGATCATCTTCCCACTCATGATAGGCATCGTGATCTTCGAAGTTGTCAGAATCCACGGGTGCGAACCGACGATCGTGAAACAGTTCGGCCCGGGTTAGATTTTGAAATCCCAGTGTCTCAAAGACGACGCTTCTGACGGGGCCAAAATTCTCATCCAGGGCCGACAGATACCCAAAGGATACTCCGGAATGTGCAGTAATCAGATTGTTGAATATTGAATCGCCCGGTCCAGATGCCGTTGCCGCACTCTCGAACCTCTGCGCATTCAAAGCCAGATCATCATCAATCGCATCAAAGACCTGGCGCGTAAGCTCGAACCGCAAAATGCTGCCTGCAATCAGGATGATCGCAAGGAACACAGCCGCAAGAAGCAGGGTGTTTCGCAGCGCACTCATGCGCAGGAGCTTTCTAAGCACCGAATACATAGCCTGCCCCGCGAACCGTTCTGAGCAACGCCGTATTGAAGGGCTTGTCTATCTTGTTGCGCAGTCGACTTACGTTTGTATTCACAACATTTGTTTCAGGGTCAAAGTTGATATCCCAAACCTTCTCCAAAAGCATGGAGCGCGTTAAAACCCGGCCTCTGTTACGCATAAAGACCTCGAGCAACCGGATTTCCTTGGCATGAAGCTCGATGATCTGATCACCCCGGCGGCAGGTCCGCGCGAGCAGGTCCAGTTCAAGGTCTTCGTATTTCAGTGTGGTTTCTTCGTTCGCCTGTATGGCCTGGGATCGGCGGCAAATCGCGACTATCCGTGCCGTTAACTCGCTGATTGCAAATGGTTTTGCAAGATAGTCGTCGGCACCTGCTTCTAGCCCTTCAACGCGATCGGTCACCTCGTTCAATGCCGTAAGCATCAGCACAGGTGTTGTGTTCTTGGCAGCACGCAATGCTTTGAGAACCGATAATCCGTCAAGTTCTGGAACCATCCGGTCAAGGATAAGCACGTCATAACTACGAGTTGTCGCTGCGAAAAGGGCATCAGGCCCGTTTTCGAAGCAATCCACGGAATGCCCGGCCTCTCCGAGGCCTTTCTCAACCCGATGGGTAATTTCCAAATTGTCTTCGAGTAGAAGCAGTTTCACCCTGATCGCACCCAAAACTAAGTTCAGGAGGCAATGTATATCACCTCCTGAAAAGTTTAGAACTTAATGATCATCATCGTGGTCATCGTGTTCGAAGTCATGATCATCACCATCATCATCGTCGTCATGATCCAGTTCCTCCAACATCGCGTGCAGTGCTTCGGGGGAGGCTGCTGAGATCGTATTGTTGGCGAGCACTTCGCCGGACACGCCGTCGATCTGAAGCATCGTGTGAGTTGTGTTGCTCTCGAGTTCGGCAACATAGACAGGGCTGTTGCCGTAGTGATCCACTTCAAGCGCCACCAGATTACCTTCTGCAGCACCGGTTGCGATTTCCATTGCCTTGGCAAACGGGACAGAGGGCGAGATCACTTTTTCTGTCCCGGCTGGTTCGGCTGAAACGAACGTGGATAGCGCCAGAAGAGACAGGCCAGATGCAGCGGCAATCGTCATTTTCTTTACGGTAGAGGAGTTCATGGTGTTTCCTTTTTGTCAGCGAGGTTCTCGGCTCGCATGACAGAAAATAGGCGCCCGAAGTTTCATGCAGATTCGTTCCGGAATACGTCTGTGTTATCTTTTGGTTGTTTGCGGCAGCTCTCCGCTCGGAGCTTTTCTGCGTGGCAGGGTTCCTGATACCTGCATCTGCAGACTCGCGTTAAGACTCCGGCAAACTCAGGTTACGATGAACAATTCAGCCAGATGTTCCGATGGTCAAAGTGTCCCAATCCAGTCCGAACTTCTGCAGGTACTTTCGTAATCGATCCGCATCATTCTGAGTTTTGCGCTTTTGTCGTGACACCGCAAACAGCATCCGGCCTGCGGCACTGATGCTGGGCGCGTTCTGACAGGTGTGTATGACCTTGGCCAATTGCACCATGTCAAAGGGGTCGATATCGCGGGCGGCTTCGCCAAGTACCTTCCGCACCAACGAGAAATCGGTGTCCGTGGCAGCTGCAGACCAGCCGGTTTGCAGGTTCAGGATCTCATCCTCGACCATAGCCCGGGTGATCCGCCCGCGGGGTGCAAGGGTGCACAGGCGTTTAACCGATCCGCTAAAGTCCCTAAAATTGCCGGGCCACAAAGTGGCGGGGTTATTTGCGAATTTCAGATAGGCATCATGCGCATCGGCGTTAAAGCCAACCCGCGTGCCCAGGGCGCGTTCTGATCGGGCGAGTTCGAACATCAGATTGGCTTCGATATCTTCACGGCGCGCGCGCAGGGCAGGGAGCCTGAAGTGCCACATGTTCAGCCGCGCCAGCAGGTCCTGACGAAACTGTCCGGCAGCGGCCAGCATATGCAGATCTCGATTGGCACCGGCAATGATCTGGAACCGGCTGGTGATTTCGTGGTCCGAACCTAGGGGGTAGAAGCGCCCGGTTTCAATGGCATGCAGTAGGACGGATTGTTCGTTCCAGCCCAACTCGTCGATCTCATCCAGAAACAGCACACCGCCATCCGCCTCTCGCAGCAATCCGCCGCGTTCGGATCCGGCCTGCCCCAGATAACTGCGCCGCTGCCCGAACAGCGTCGCCTGCGCATCGGGCCCATTCAGTGTGGCACAATTCACGTGAACCAGCCGCCCCTTGATACGGCGCCGATCAAGCTTGAGGTTGTAGATTCGTTCAGCGAGTTCCGTTTTTCCGGTACCGGTTTCGCCCAGCAACAGGATCGGCTCGTCCGAGTTGCTGGCGACCACTTCGATCCGATCGATAAGGGCATTGTACTGCCTGTTGCGCGTCTCGATTCCACCTTTCAATTGGTCACTGTATTCGCGCGATAGCTGATCGAACCGCTGCTGCAGCGCGTTGTAACGGCTGAGATCCAGATCGATGATATCGAATTTGGGTGTGTCATCGTCCGGTCCGGGCGGACCAGTCTGGATCAGCCGCGCGGGGATGTGGCGGCTTTCCGTCAGCAAAAACCAGCAGATCTGTGCCACGTGGGTGCCGGTGGTCAGGTGGACGTGATATTGCTCACGATCCTCGTCAAACCCATAGCTCCGGGCAAAGTCGAACAGTTTGCCATAGACCTCCTGAAAGTCCCATGGATCAGCCAGGTCCATTTGCTGCAGCAGAACTTCGGTTTGAGGAGACAGCTCTGCGATCTCTTGTTTGACCTGATGAGCGAGGCGATTGAATTTCCGGTCATACAGAAGTTCAAGTCGGTCGACGTCAAAATGATCATGCGAGACGAGGCTGGGCGTCGGCTTCCAGCGCCGTTTCTTGCCCATATCCAGTTGGGTACCGAGGAATCCGATGATGACGTTCTTCATTGCTATCATTTTCTATAAGAAGCGATAATTCTGGATATTAAAACAACAACCTATAAAGCTCAAATTTGTAATTAATCCATTAAAAACAAAGCTTTGTGTCTGTATTGGATTTTTCTCTGCACAATGCCCGCGCCATGGCAAAACCTCCTCATACAAAACGAGGACAAGAAAATGGCGAACAAATCCGTGTTTGCATCGATCAAAGGCCGGTTGCTGCCAAAGGCAACTGCAAAGAACGCGCATGGCGCACCGGCCTATGCTTATTCCGATGCCCATGCTCTGGCACAGGTCGCCGTGACCGGCACTTTCGGGGGCATGTTCTATCAAATGCCACAGGAAGAGCTGGAATACGTTCTGGATGTGGCCGAGGCCGTTGAGCCGAGGTTTCTTGCGCAGGCGGCAATCTACGCCCGCCAGTCGGGGTACATGAAGGATATGCCAGCGGTTCTGCTGGCCATCCTGGCCCGGCGTGATCCGGTTCTGTTTCGTACGGCCTTTGGTCGTGTAGTCGATAACGGCAAGATGCTGCGCACTTTTGTGCAGGTGATCCGGTCGGGTCAGACGGGGCGCAAGTCTCTGGGGTCAGCGCCGAAAGCGATGGTGCAGAACTGGCTGAACGCCGCGCCTGACCGGGCGCTGCTGAACGCCAATATCGGGAATGACCCGTCACTGGCGGACGTGATCAAGATGGTGCACCCGAAACCGTCCTCGGCTGAACGGGAGGCGCTGTTTGCCTGGATCGTCGGGCGGCCGTGCAATCTAGCGCGGCTGCCACAGGCCCTGCAGGACTGGATCGCGTTCCGGGAAACCGGGAAAGGTCTGATGCCGGATGTTCCGTTTCAGATGCTGACGCAGCTGAATCTGACGCCACAGCACTGGGCGCAGATCGCGCGCAAAGGCTCGTGGCAAATGGTGCGGCAGAACCTGAACACGTTTCAGCGTCACGGCGTTTTCGATGTGGCAAAGAACGTGGATCACGTCGCCTCATTGCTGCGAGACCCGCAGGCCATCGCCAAGGCACGTGCTTTTCCGTACCAGTTGATGGTGGCGGCGCAAAACGTGACCGAGGATATGCCGCGCGAGATCGTGGACGCACTGCATGATGCGATGGAAATCGCGGTGCAGAACGTGCCAAAGGTCGCGGGTCAGGTCGTCGTGTGTCCGGATGTGTCAGGCTCGATGAACGGTTCCGTGACCGGGTATCGCCCCGGGGCAACTTCGGTTGTTCGTCACGTGGATGTGGCGGCACTGGTCGCAGCGTCCTTCCAACGCGTGAACCGCGGGTCTCAGGTGCTGCCGTTCGACTTCGATGTGCGCAATGTACGTCTGCAGCCGCGCGACACGATCCTGACCAATGCCGAGCGTTTGGCCGTTCTGGCCGGTGGTGGGACAAACTGTTCCGCGCCGCTGAAGTGGCTGAACGAGCGTGGTCGCGCGCCGGATCTGGTGGTGTTCGTGTCCGACAACCAATCCTGGGTTGATGCCCGGGGCGGCGGGCAGGGGACCGCGATGTTGACCGAGTGGGAAGTGATCAAACGTCGCAACCCGAAGGCCAAACTGGTCTGCATCGATATCGCCCCATACGGGACTACACAGGCACAGACACGGTCCGACGTGTTGAATGTCGGTGGTTTCTCGGATGCGGTCTTTGACCAGATCGCGGCCTTTGCTGCCGGTCAGACCGGCCCGGATCACTGGGTTGGCGAGATCGAAAAGATCGAACTGTGAAAACGGGTCAGGCGGAATGCCTGTGGGACTACAGCTTTGAACTCTGTCAGATGTCTCACAAATCACTTGTCCGCCTGACCCGACAGATAACTCCCGGCGAATGCCGATGGGCCTACAGGGTCTGCCAATTTGGGTTCACGCCCCAACGTTGCTCCTTGCGGCGAGCTCAGTGGAGAGAGCGGGTGGAGAGATTTGCTCATCACGATTTGTCGCCGGGACCTGACAACATCAGGCAGAATGCCGGTGGGACTACATCGCTGTTTACGATCCGCGCCCGTAAAGGGCGCTGTCTCACCAACTCTTGTCTGCCTGACCAGAAACGAAAGGAATACCCCGGCGAATGCCGAAGGAACTACATGGCGCAACAGGGACAGGCCGAGCGGGTTCAACTCCCCTCCGTGCCGGCGCCCAGACGGCAAACGCATCTGCCCATTCAGATGCGGGACGGGCCTCCCAATTGTTTCTTCATCCCTTGTCGCCGGGGCCTGAGATTGAGATAGAGCAATGGAAGACTACCGAAATTACCCTCCGCTAGAGTCGGAAACTGATCTAGATTATGCCCGCCGGCTCGAGAGCAGCGGCGGGGAAGAAATGTGGATTCGAAAAGCGCTGCGGGCACACCGCCAGATGCCGCTGGAAAGCATGAGTGATTTCTTTGAGGATTTCCCTGATGCGCGCCTTCGGCACCTGCAGCTTCTAACAAGCCTTCACCCGGGGCGAAGCAATCATTCGCTCATCAAGAAAGTTTCTAAAAACCTAGGTATCTCAGAAGACTGTGCGAAATCTTGGGTCAAGAAATTCGAAGAAACACCGCAAAGCAAGTATGACGTTGCGAGCGAGAAGACCAATGACTGAAGAAACCGAAGTTTATCCCGTAACCGGGGAACATCTGAAAGATTGGGGACACCGCCCGGGGAAGCAATTCCCGACCCTTCTGGCGCGCGCGAATGAGATGCGGGCCGAAGGGTTCGGGCTGGTTCGGATCCGGCAGGAGCTGGAGGGCGAAATCCCACCGGCACCGGTCACGATGGATCCGCGCCTGCCGGGCGAAGTGACCTTTCACGAGAACATCGAGGCCACTGATCCCGATGAAGAAGACAACGTCGCGAAAGTGCGTGAGACGATGACCGCCCTGATGCGGACGCCGACGATCGAAGCCGGTGCGATCATGCCCGATGCCTGTCCGGCGGGGCCGGTTGGAACGATCCCTGTGGGGGGTGTGGCCGCCGCTCGCAATGCGATCCATCCGGGGATGCATTCGGCGGATATCTGTTGTTCGGTGATGATCACGGATCTGGGCGATGCTGATCCCAAGACGGTTCTGGATGCGGCGCAATCGGTGACCCATTTCGGACCCGGCGGGCGCCCGCAGGGCAAGCGGTTTACAACATCGCTCAAGCTGCTGGATGCATTCCGTGAGAACCCGTTTCTGGACAACCCGAAATCTCTGCGCATGGCGCAGGAACATATGGGTACCCAGGGTGATGGAAACCACTTTCTGTTCGTCGGTCGGTCCCGCAAAACCGGACGGACTGCGATCGTAACCCATCACGGATCGCGTGGTCCGGGGGCGGTTCTGTACAAGAACGGCATGGTTGTGGCCGAGCGGTTCCGGAAAGAGCTGTCGCCAAAGACTGCCAAGCAGAACGCCTGGATTCCTGCGGACACCGAAGAAGGACGGGATTACTGGGAAGCACTGCAACTGATCCGCAAGTGGACCAAAGCCAACCATAACGCGATCCATCAGGCCACGGTCGAGGCGGCACGCGTTGGGGAAGTTGGTGAAAGGTTCTGGAACGAGCATAACTTTGTGTTCAAGCGTGGTGAGCTGTTCTTCCATGGCAAGGGCGCGACCCCCGCCTGGGGTGATTACGCCGCTGATGCCACGGGGCTGACGCTGATCCCGCTGAACATGTCCGAGCCCGTACTGGTTGTGCGTGGTAAGGACGCGGATCACGGGTTGGGGTTCAGTCCGCATGGCGCGGGGCGCAACTTCTCGCGCTCGGAGCACAAGCGGCGCATGGGGTCGGTCACGTCCGAACAGATGCTGCGGGCCGAAACCGACGGGCTGGATATCCGGTTCCACGCCGGTGCGGTCGATGCGTCGGAACTGCCATCCAGTTACAAAAGTGCCGATAGCGTCGTAGCGCAGATAAAGTCGTATGATCTGGCCGAGATCGAAGACTATATCGATCCCTACGGCTGCATCATGGCCGGCGACGTTCCGCCGTTCTGGAAGAACCGAAAGAAGGGGCGGAGGTAAGGATACTGGCGTCCGCTTCGTTGGTCAGATGCGACGATTCAGCGAGCAAATGGCCTCGCTTTTAAGCTTGAACAATTGAGCAGGGCGCGCAGTCGCTTTGCTCTTTTGTCCGACAACGGGCTCGATCAGGTTCATTTCGTCCATCTTTCGGCGGAAGGCGCTGTCGTTCAGGTTCGTCCCGAGAACAAGCTCGTATGTTCGGCGTAGTTCAGAATAGGTGAACGTCGGCGGCAAAAGGAACGCCGGAAGATTAGACCAGCTCCCCTTGGCCCGAAGCCTGTCAGTAGCTGCCGCAACAATGGCATTGTGATCAAAGGCCAAATCTCCGGGTTCGTCGACAGGCACCCACTTCAGCGCGGTTTCAGTTGGCCTCTCGCCGCGGACCAACGCGTAATAAACGACGGTCGCTGACCAACCGCGCGGGTCCCGGTCAGGGCTGGAGAACGTGCCCAACTGTTCACAGAACACACCATTTAGACCGGTCTTTTCCCGGATGATGCGCAATGCAGTAGCTTCTGTATTGGCATCTTCATCCGTGTGAACGAAGCCGCCCGGTAGGGCATTGCTTCCGGAATAGGGGGCATCTCCTCGCTGAAGGATTCCGACCCAAAGCGTTTCTTCCCGCAGCTCCAGAAGCACAACATCAACAGTCAGAATGGGGGCAGGGTAGATTGTCATCCAAAATACTTGACTCATATGTCAGCAACATGCAACTTGCATTTTGCAAATTGCATGAGGAATCTACAATGTTGGATCAGTTGGACACTCCGCCCTTAGTTGTTCTGTGGCGCGTGATGGACACATGTAATCTCGCTTGTCCATTCTGCGCATATGATAAAAGGTTGGCGTTCCCGCGTTCTGCGGCCTCCCCCGCAGAAGTTAGCCGGGTGATCGGGCTGTTGGCCGGTCTGCAACAGGCCGAAGGTCGCAAAGTCATGCTGAGCTGGCTTGGCGGTGAGCCGACCCTCTGGCAGGATTTCGGAAGGATGACTGACCAGGCGGCGAAGGCAGGGCTGGCGCAAAGCCTGACAACCAACGGCACAACGCTCGGCTCAAGCAGCTTGCGCGCGAGATTGGCGGATCAGTTCGATGAAGTGACACTTAGCGTCGATGCAATCGGTCAGCGCCACGAGGACCTGCGCGGCTGGCGCGGAGGGTTCACAAAGCTGGAGCGCTGGGTTCCGAAGCTGGCAGAGGATGCTTTGGCAAAGAACAGTGCGTTGCGCGTACGGGCAAATGTCGTGCTGATGCATGACACGCTTGGCGAATTCGAAAACCTGTGTGCCGTGCTGGCGGATTGGGGTGTTTCCCAAATCACCTTCAACCAGCTTGGGGGTCGTGACAGGCCAGAGTTCTTTCCCCAAAATCGCTTGACCGCTGATGACGTGACCAAGTTAAAGAGGGTCCTCCCAGGTCTCAGATCAAGGTTGAAGAGCCGAGGGGTAGAGCTGCTTGGCGGTGATCCCTATATCGGGCGGATAGCTGACTCTGCCAAAAACGTGGCGCTGAAAATTGACGATTGTCAGGTCGCCCGCAACTTCTTGTTCATAGATGAAAAGGGCAACATAGCACCCTGTGCTTTTGTCGAGGACTATTTTGGTATCACCACGGCCGACGTGCAGAGCGTTGCGCAATTTTCAGCAATACCTGGACAGCTGTGTGCGATGCAAAAGCGGTGTCCTGCTGATGCTTGCAAGAACTGTATGAGCACACAGCAGTTTTCAAAGTTTGCAACGGAAATTAAGCTGCGGGTGTAAGGCTGCTCGGGGTGCGACTTTCAATCTGAATAAGCCGCAATTCGCTGCGCAGCGATTCAGTTGGTCATTTCCATCCGGTCGTACAAATGGTCTGTACACTCCGTCCTGTCCTCTTCTAGTGTCTCGCCAAATCCGTTTCAGGGAATTCAGTAATGAAAGTTGCCACGGCCGCCTACGATCTCGATTGGCTCGACAATTGGACACAGTACGAGGACAAGCTTGACCGTTGGGTCTCAGAGGCGGTGGGGCAGGGGGCCGAGTTGCTGGTCTTCCCTGAATACGGCGCAATGGAATTGTCGACACTGGATGGTGCCGAAGTTGCCGGAGATCTGGAGCGTTCGATCCGTTCGGTTTCAGATCGGATGGGGGATGTACAAAACCTGCATACCCGCCTCGCGAAAGAGTACAAAACACACATTCTGGGTGCATCCGCCCCGGTTCTGGAAGGTCCCGGCCGTCCCGTAAACCGGGCCAAGCTCTACACGCCAGAGGGCGGCCAGGATCATCAGGACAAGCAGATCATGACGCGTTTCGAGCGAGAGGACTGGGACGTTGCTCCCGGCGGTCCGTTGAAATTGTTCGACACCGCACTCGGCAAAATCGGTGTGCTGATCTGCTATGACAGTGAGTTTCCCTTGCTGGGCCGCGCCCTTCAGGAGGCCGATTTGATCTTGGTGCCATCCTGCACCGAAGCGCTGTCAGGGTATTGGCGTGTGCGCATCGGCGCAATGTCACGCGCCCTTGAAAATCAATGTGTTACGGTCATGTCATCACTAGTGGGCAGCAATGAATGGTCCGAAGCGGTGGATATGAACACCGGAACAGGTGGTATATTCGGCCCACCGGATACCGGCTTTCCTGAAACCGGCGTCCTGGCCGAAGGTCAGCTGAACAAACCGGGCTGGACCTATGCCGAGGTCGACTTGTCGGCGATTGCTCATGTCCGCGCAGATGGCCGTGTGCTGAACCGGACGCACTGGGCTGAGCAGGACAGCCGAGTCGATTCGGTCACATTGTGTCGCCTTTAGGTGATTCCACCCTTGAAATAAGGCCGAAATAGGCTCATTTAAGCGCACACACTGCAGATTCTGCAGGTGCAACGTAATGATGGAGACAACATGGCCAAGGAAGATACGCTCGAATTTCCCGGTGTCGTGAAGGAACTCCTGCCTAATGCGACGTTTCGGGTCGAGCTGGAAAACGGCCATGAGATCATCGCACATACGGCAGGCAAGATGCGTAAAAACCGCATCCGTGTTCTGGCCGGCGACAAAGTTCAGGTCGAAATGACCCCTTATGATCTGACCAAGGGTCGGATCAACTACCGCTTCAAGTAACGCCTGCCGCAATGGCGTTTATCTTAGGATCGGGCAGCCCAAGGCGGCTGGACCTGTTGGCCCAGCTTGGCGTGCAGCCCGATGCAATTCGTGCGCCTGACATCGACGAAACCCCGCTGAAAGGAGAGCTGCCGGTTCCCTATTGCAACCGCATTACGCGTGCAAAAGTGCAGGCAGTTCAGGCGGATAGCGATGACGTCACTCTGTGCGCAGATACCACAGTTGCGTTGGGTCGCCGCATTTTCGGCAAGCCCGAAAGCGCGGGCCAAGCAGCCGAATTCCTGCATGCCCTGTCAGGTCGGCGACACCGCGTAATTACTTCGGTGGCTGTGCGGCGCGGTGACAAAATACTGCAGCGCGACGTTGTTTCTCAGGTCAAGGTCAAACGGCTGTCAGATGTTGAGATCAACGCTTATCTGGCAACCGGGGATTGGCAAGGCAAAGCAGGCGCTTATGCCATTCAAGGGCCGGCCGGAGCTTTCATTCCGTGGATTTCGGGTTCGTTTACGGGCATCGTAGGACTGCCCCTGTCTGAAACCGCCGCCCTTTTGCAAGGTATCGGCTACCCCCTGTATCGTGAGGCACCATGAAGGGTCGCACCATCGTTCTTGATCACATCGACAATCGCGAAGCCGCAGCTCTGATGGTTGATGGCAAGCTGGATGATTTCCTGATTGACGGAGACGCCCCGCGACTGGGAACAATCTATCGCGCCCGGGCCGACCGCCCTGTCAAAGGACAAGGCGGGATGTTTCTGACAACACCGGATGGCCCGGCCTTTTTGCGGCAGGTAAAAGGGTTGGCTCCGGGCGCTATGCTTCTGGTTCAGGTGACAGGGTATGCTGAACCCGGAAAGGCGCTGCCGGTAACCGACCGCGTCCTGTTCAAAAGCCGATTTGCGATCGTGACGCCCGATGCGCCGGGTCTGAATATCTCACGCAGCATTCGTGACGAAGATGAGCGGGACAGACTGCTGGAAATCGCACACGAGCAGATGGGCGACAGCAAGTATGGCCTGATCCTGCGCTCATGCTGTGCCGGAGAAGATGCCGAAGAGATCGCCGAAGATATCAGCGCTATGCTGGCGCAGGCGGATCAGGTTCTTGCTGACGAAAGTACCGAGCCTGAAGTGATGCTTGAGGGCGATGGCCCGCATGTGCTGGCTTGGCGAGAATGGACAGAACCCGCTGACGTTGTGACGCAATCCGGTGGATTTGAGGCTCATGGCGTCCTTGATGCGCTCGATACTGCTCGTGGAATCTCGGAACCTCTTCCCGGTGGAGGGCATTTTTACATACAACCCACCCGGGCTCTGATTGCCGTTGATGTGAACACCGGCGCAGACACTTCACTGGCTGCCGGAACAAAAGCAAACTTTGCCTGCGCCAAGCTGTTGGCCCGAGCACTGCGTGTGCGTGGATTGGGTGGCCAGATTACCTTGGATCTAGCGCCGATGCCCAAAAAAGACCGACGCGGTTTTGAATCATCGCTTCGGGCCGCATTCAAAGCGGACCCGATGGAAACGACCCTGGCCGGCTGGACACCTCTAGGCCACTTCGAGCTTCAGCGTAAACGCGGTCGAATCCCATTGTCGGAGGTGTTGAAATGAGCTGTCCGATCTGCGGCGAAGACACCGTGACAAAGTTCCGTCCGTTCTGCTCGAAACGCTGTGCCGATATCGATTTGGCCAAATGGCTGAATGGCTCCTACGCTGTGCCATCACAGCGTGAGGAGGACGTTGAAAGCGAAGAATCTCTGGGTGAACAGAGCTTACAGCGCCCGCATTGAAAAAATGTAAAAAAGCCTCTGGACACTGCCTGGTGCAAGTCATAGAAGGCCTCCACCCAACGACGAAAGTCGTTCCCGTGCCCGGGTAGCTCAGGGGTAGAGCAGTGGATTGAAAATCCTCGTGTCGGTGGTTCGATTCCGCCCCCGGGCACCACTTTTACCAAGTAAAAGTAATGTGTTGGCGATATTGCCGCAATTGCACCTCTTTGATCGTTTGCCCGGGACTGCAACCAGTATTTCATGGATGCTCTTTATTAGAAACCCGAGAACGTCTCTCTTAAGTCAGCTTAGTTACCCCGCGACGCAAGAACGCATCTAATTAGCGTCAAGCGATCTTGATGCCGCCTTACTCATCCTTAAATTGCACTCCGTAATGTTCGGAGTCATTTTATGCCCACAACCAAAACGTTGGTTTGCTTGGCAAACTCATTTCGCCCGGGCGGCAGCTGCGTCGCGGGAATTGAATGCGCTAATGGTCAATTGGGCAGTTGGATACGCCCAGTTAGTCATCGCGGTAGCCAAGCAATTAGCAATCCAGAGAAGACATATGCGGACGGCAGCCAGTTGGCGATGTTAGATTTGGTGGAGATTACTTTTGATGCTCACAAGCCCGAGCATCACCAGACGGAGAACTGGTTGATCACTGAGGGGGTAAATTGGAGAAAAGTGGGGCATTTGGAGCCCACCGATTTGCCTCCAGCCGTCTTGCCAGTTGGAGCCGGCCTATGGCGACCTGCGACCAGCACGTTTACTGGCCAAAATGATGAAGTCCCTGCCTTCTTTGCCAAGAGGTTTGATAGTTCTCTTGCTCTTGTTAGGCCAGAGGTGGCGACCATTGACGTTTCGTTTAACCCGCATGGCGACAAAACCGAGGTTTGGGTGAGTTTCATTTGGGCAGGGGCACACCATAAGATCAAACTCACCGATCCAGAACAGTTTGCACGTTTCAATACAGGTATTGGCGATAGGCACGCGCTTTCGAATCCGTTTCTTTGCATAAGCTTGGCGCATGTATGGGAGAAGCGCGGCACTGCTTCCAAGTTAGTCGCGGGCTTGATAGCCTGAGTCTATGGAACAGGCAAAATGCATATATACAGTCGGGCATTCGACGCAGACTTTTGAGAGATTTTTGAGCTTGCTGTTGAAGAACCAAGTTACCGCTGTGGCAGATGTAAGGTCTTCACCTTACAGTCGCCATGCGCCGCATTTCAATACAGATGCCCTAATGAGCGCACTCAATGAGAATGGGATTGCTTACGTTTTTTTGGGGAGGGAACTTGGTGCAAGGTCCGATGATGCTTCTTGCTACATCGATAACACCGTTAGCTACAAGAAGCTGGCCAATACACCTCTCTTCCTGTCTGGCATCAGGAGGGTTGAGGATGGAAGTCAGAACTATCGAATTGCACTAATGTGCTCTGAGCGCGATCCGACTGAATGCCACCGGACAATTTTGGTATCCAGAGTTCTAAAAGAACGAGGCGCATCTATAAGCCACATTCTTGGTGACGGAACGCTGGAGCCACACAGAAACACCATGTTGAGAGTGCTCGACATCCTCGGAACGCCCCGAGGTGACATGCTCGATTCTGAAGATGACTTGATTGCTCGGGCCTATGAAGGTCGTGAAAAGCAAATCGCCTACCGGCGGGAAGGATGAACGTAACATGGTTCAGGTATTCACTATTGGATTTACCAAATCCACCGCCGAGCATTTTTTTGGTCGTCTGAAAGAGTCTCAGTCGCGGAAGCTCGTTGATGTTCGACTAAATAACGTTTCGCAATTGGCTGGCTTTGCCAAAAGGGACGATCTTAAGTTCTTCGCAAAAAGCCTCTGCAATATGGACTACGCACATGTTCCAAAGTTTGCACCGACTAAGCCGATGCTTGATGCATACAAGAAAAAGAAAATCGACTGGTCCAACTACGAAAACCAATATCTTGATCTGATGATAAAGCGGCAGGTTGAAAAGCTACGCCCTGCTGATTTGGATGGATGCTGTTTGCTTTGTAGCGAAGACACTCCGCACTTTTGTCACCGACGTGTCTTGGCCGAATACCTCGACGAGAAATGGGGCAACGTTGAAATCATCCACCTTTGAAATCGGCATGATCGGAAAGCTCTAGAAGGATTAACCCCCCTCAAGGTTTTGTCCTTTTGGGGGCCATCACAGCCTATTCACAACTCGCAAAGCAGGGCGCTTGCCATCGCCCGTCGCTTCCATCCGGTCCGCTTGCGGCAAAATGCCGGAAAGTAGCATTTCAACCTCAGCAACGGGCAAAGTCAGATCGTCTGCGAGATGATGGTGGTTTTTGCGATCAGCCCAGAGTTCGGAGAGGACCATCTTCCAGAGAACTGAGCATTCGCGGGAAATCCCCTCCGGCTCGCCACTTCGATACCCTCGTTTTCCAAGCTCAATACATATCGACCGATATTGCCACTCGGTCAGCATTGGACGTTGAAGATGATGCAGGCGGTAAGCGAGAGCCATGGCTGAAACCCTCCAACGCCTCTTGGCTTTGATTATGACATCAGCCGTAATGAAGCGAGGTAGGCGCAGGCGAACATCTTCCTCGGGCATCAAGAATGCCGCCGCAAATCTGTTTGCTTCTACCTCAACGTTTCGAGTGTCTTCGAAAGGATTGGGCTCTTTGCTGCCTTTTTAACCACCCGGCGTCGTGCCATGCTTGTGCAAAACAAGGTGGCCTAATTCGTGAGCCGCATCAAAGATGCTGCGTTCTGCCGAGCTTTACGACTTTTGCCCAGAGCTCTGTATGAGCTATAGCAAGTGAGTGAAATATATCGGTTGAATGGTGCTGCTGGAGAGAATTGAACTCTCGACCTCTCCCTTACCAAGGG
>NZ_SMMF01000933.1:16647-77012 GCF_009711355.1 Roseibium sp. RKSG952
TCTGAGCTACAGCAGCGCTGTGGCGGGTGATTAGACTCAAACGAAACAGGGTGCAAGGGTGTCTGGACGGTTTTTTTCGCCTCCTGTAGAGAAAGATCATGGCAGATAAAAATTCACCTAAAAAACACGGCAAATCCGGGGACGCACGCGAAGATCGGCTAAAGGCCGCATTGAAGGCTAACCTTGCACGGCGTAAGGCGCAGGCGAAGGCGCGCGCGACTTCTGATACCAAGCCGGATCAGGACGAGGGATAAGAGCAGATGGATTCGATTCTAGTTACGG
The DNA here is from genome assembly GCF_009711355.1 of Roseibium sp. RKSG952. NCBI lineage: Bacteria > Pseudomonadati > Pseudomonadota > Alphaproteobacteria > Hyphomicrobiales > Stappiaceae > Roseibium > Roseibium sp. RKSG952. The sequence continues at coordinate 16,930 of NZ_SMMF01000933.1, forward strand.
GCAACGGCCCGCTTAATGGCCAGATTCCGATTGCAGGCGCCAAAAACGCCTGCCTGACGCTGATGCCGGCAACTTTGTTGAGCGAAGAACCGCTGACGCTGACCAATGCGCCGCGGCTGAGTGACATCAAGACCATGTCGCTGTTGCTGCAATCGCTGGGGGCCGAGGTTTCTGCGCTGCAGGACGGGCAGGTGTTGGCCATGTCCAGTCATGACCTGACGAGCCACACGGCAGACTACGAAATTGTGCGGAAGATGCGGGCGTCCAATCTTGTGCTGGGCCCGATGCTGGCGCGGCTGGGACAGGCCGTGGTTTCGCTGCCGGGCGGATGTGCCATTGGCGCGCGGCCGATGGACCTACACGTCGAAGGGCTCGAGGCTTTGGGGGCAGAGATCGAGCTAAAGGATGGTTATCTGCACGCCAAGGCGCCGGGTGGGCTTAAAGGTGCAGTGCATGAGATGCGTTTTGCCTCTGTTGGTGCGACCGAGAACATCGTTATGGCCGCAACTTTGGCAAAGGGAACTACGGTTCTGAAGAACGCAGCGCGCGAGCCCGAGATCGTCGATCTGGTGGAGTGTCTTCGCAAGATGGGTGCGCAGATTTCGGGCGAGGGAACTCCGACTATCGAAATTCAGGGTGTGGACCGTCTGCATGGGGCGACGCATCAGGTTGTGACCGATCGGATTGAGTTGGGCACCTATATGCTGGCCCCCGCGATCTGCGGTGGTGAGGTTGAGTTGCTGGGCGGTCGATTGGGGCTCATTGAATCCTTTGCGGCCAAACTGGATGCTGCTGGTGTGAGTGTTGTAGAGACTGAAAAGGGCCTGAAAGTGTCCCGTAAGAACGGTCGTGTGAACTCGGTCGATGTTGTCACCGAACCGTTCCCCGGATTCCCGACAGATCTGCAGGCGCAAATGATGGCACTGATGTGCACGGCTGAGGGTACCTCGGTTCTGGAGGAGCGCATCTTTGAAAACCGCTTCATGCACGCCCCCGAATTGGTGCGCATGGGTGCGAATATCGAAGTGCACGGAGGGACCGCGACTGTGACCGGTGTTGAGAACCTGAAGGGCGCGCCCGTTATGGCAACGGACCTGCGTGCTTCGGTCTCGCTGATCCTGGCCGGATTGGCGGCGGAAGGCGAGACAACAATCAGCCGGGTCTATCATCTGGACCGCGGATATGAACATGTGGTGCGCAAGCTGGAAGGCGTGGGCGCAAAAATTGAACGGATAAAGGGCTGATGACAGACGCAACCTTTGAAGAAGGGCGCGAAGCCCCCCTGAACCTTGGAGCCGAGGATGCTGATGACCTTGAGGTTATCTCGACCCTGACGCAGGATGCCGTGTTCCCGGTCACCGAGATGACATGGCGTGCCTCAGAACGTCGATTCGGGCTGTTGCTGAACCGCTTCCGCTGGGAAGACAAAGATGCCGCCGCGCGTCGCGGTCGGGCCTTTGAACGCGTGCAGTCGTTGCTGGTGTTTGATTCTGTGTTGTCTGTTGCGAGTCAGGGTATCGATCGCGGCGACAAGGACACCATACTGTCGTTGATGTCAGTTGACTTCGAGGCCGGAGAAGATGGCGCTGGAGAGGTTCTGCTGACATTGGCCGGTGACGGAGCGATCCGTTTGTCGGTAGAAGCCATTGAAGTCACGCTCAAGGACGTCACGCGCCCGTATCAGGCTCCGTCCGGGCAGGCTCCGCACCACCCGGAGTAAATGCAAAACAAACGTGGCATATCGCAGGCATTTTCTGAAGTGCCCAAGGTTTTGGTGCTGCGTCGTGCATCCGTTTTTGATGTATTCGATCTGAGCCGGGTCCTGATCCGTTCGATTACGCAACTTTGTACGGTCGACCATCAGGGCGATCCGGAGAAAATCTCCCTTTGGACAGCCAATAAAGATCCTGCCACGATCCGCGGGTGGATAGAGGCAGGCTCGCAGATATGGCTGGCAGAAAACGGCGGAGGTGTCGCCGCCGTTGGTGGATTATTCGAAACAGGCAGGATTTCTTTGCTGTACGTTGATCCTGCACATACGGGGCAGGGCATCGGTTCTGCTTTGCTGAACCGGCTCGAGCACGAACTGGCATCTGGTGGTTGCAAAGAAGCACAGTTGGAGGCCACGCGTACGGCGAGAGAGTTTTATCTGACCCGAGGCTGGCAGGACTCTGGCCAGAGCCAAGACTGGAACGGTATTCCACAGTTCCCAATGCGCAAATCGCTGCACCTGACGGACTGAGGGTTGAGGCGCCAGCGTCCCGGCGATATGACCCGTTCAAACGCCCGGAGTTGCAAATCATGCCCGTTTTCCTCGACACGACCTCCTCTGATTTCGAAACCGCCTTTCAGACGCTTTTGTCTGCTAAGCGCGAAGACAGTCCCGATGTCGATGCAGTGGTCGCCGGGATCATTGATGATGTGCGCAGCCGGGGTGACGCTGCGGTCATAGAATTAACGGCGAAATTTGACCGGCTTGAACTGACCCCGGCAACGATGGCCTTCAGCGCAGAAGAAATCTCTGATGCGGTCAGGCAGGTTTCGGATGAAGATCGCGCCGCGCTGGAACTGGCGGCGGAACGCATCCGCGCTTACCACGAAAAGCAACTGCCTTTGGATCACGAATGGACGGATGCAACTGGTGCGACGTTGGGCTGGCGTTGGTCGGCAGTTTCTGCAGCAGGCCTTTATGTGCCGGGGGGGCTGGCGTCCTACCCCTCATCCGTATTGATGAACGCAATCCCGGCCAAGGTTGCGGGTGTCGAGCGTCTGGCGATAGCGGTTCCTACACCGGATGGTCAGACCAATCCGTTGGTCCTGTTGGCGGCTCAGCTTTCTGGTGTGGATGAAATCTATCGCATTGGCGGTGCGCAAGCGATTGCAGCTTTGGCGTATGGCACTGAAACCATCGCTCCGGTCGACAAAATCACCGGACCGGGCAACGCTTTCGTTGCTGCGGCCAAGCGTCGGGTTTTCGGCAAGGTCGGCATCGATATGATCGCGGGGCCTTCGGAAATTCTGGTAATCGCTGACAAGGACAATGACCCGGACTGGATTGCACTGGATCTTATGAGCCAGGCCGAGCACGACGAAAGCGCGCAATCCATACTGGTCACGGATCACGCCGCTTTTGGTCTGGCCGTCAGCGAAGCGGTCGAGAAGCGACTGGAAACGCTGCAGCGCCGGGATATAGCTGGGGCCAGCTGGCGTGATTTCGGAGCGGTCATCACTGTGCGCGACCTAGATGAAGCGGCAGCACTATCCAATAGAATTGCACCCGAACATCTCGAACTTTGCGTTGCAGACCCTGTCGCGCTGAGCAAAAAGACCGTGCATGCTGGCGCGATTTTCCTGGGCCAATACACACCCGAAGCTATCGGTGACTATGTCGGCGGCCCCAACCATGTGCTGCCCACCGCGCGTTCGGCCCGGTTCTCATCCGGCCTCAGCGTGATGGATTTCCTGAAGCGCACCACGCTCAGCCACATGACACCCGAAGCCCTGCGCGCCATTGGTCCTGCGGCCGAAAAGCTTGCGCAATCCGAGAGCCTTGAGGCACACGGACTGTCTGTGACAGCACGGTTGAAACGCCTGAACGGTTGACCCAACGCAACAGTGAGGCGCGCAGGTGCATCTGCGCGTTGCCCATCTGAAAACGTTGATATAGGTCTGTCATGACCTGATCGGACCCTTGGAAACATGACCCGAATTTCGCACATCGAACTGGACGACCGAAATCTGCCACCTCCGACACCGGAGATCGAGCAGGAGCGCAAGGTTGCGATCTATGATCTCCTCGAAGAGAACTCGTTCGCGTTGCCGAAACGGGATGATCGCGTTGTGCCTGAGGGTCCCTATCACGTACAGCTGTCGATCCGCGACAAGCGATTGGTATTTGATATCGCGACTGAAGAAAGCGAAAAGGCGGCCGAGTTTCACTTGTCGCTTGGGCCGTTCCGGCAGGTGGTCAAAGACTATTTCCAGATCTGCGAAAGCTATTTCAACGCGGTGAAAACTTTGCCGCCCAGCCAGATCGAAACCATCGATATGGCGCGCCGGGGGATCCACAACGAAGGCAGTCGTGTGTTGCAGGAGCGTCTGGACGGCAAGGCCGAAATCGACACTGATACTGCGCGTCGCCTTTTCACCCTGATCTGCGTTTTGCACTTTGGAGGGTGACGCGTGAAGCCTTTGCCGCAATCGGTCCTGTTTTGTTGTGACCATAACGCGGTTCGGTCACCTATGGCCGAAGGGATCATGAAGAAATTCTATGGCACGGGCACCTATGTTCAATCTGCCGGTGTGCACAATGATCTCGAAATAGATGGCTTTAGTATCGCTGCCTGTCAGGAAATTGATGTCGAGTTGTCCCGTCACCGCTCGCGCTCGTTCGATGAGATGGAGGAATGGGGCGACGATCTGAGTTCCTTTGATCTGATCGTCGCGCTTTCGCCGGCGAGCCAGAGAAAAGCGCTGGAACTGACCCGGTTTTTTCATCTGGATGTCGATTATTGGCCAATAATGGACCCTACCGGACTGGGCGAGACACGGGATCAGAAGCTACACCACTACCGTCAGACCCGCGATCAGATCATCAAACATCTTAAGGATCGCTGGGGTGAACCTACGGAGATCGCATGAACCAGACTGTAAAAACCTATTTCGATGCCTTCAATGCCGGTGATGTTGAAGGCATGCTGAAATGCTTGTCTGATGACGTAGCCCATCACGTGAACGAGGGCCAAATTCGGACCGGTAAGGACAAATTCGCGGAATTCTGTGCCCACATGAACCGGTGCTACAAAGAAAACCTTACGGATATTGTGGTGTTCGAGGCTGAAAACGGCACCCGCGCGGCGGCAGAGTTTATTGTGAACGGCACCTATCTGGAAACGGATGCAGGATTGCCTGAGGCGCATGGGCAAACCTACCGACTGCCAGCAGGATCGTTCTTTAACCTGAAGGACAGCAAGATCACGCGGGTGACGACCTTCTACAATCTGGCGGATTGGGTAAAGCAGGTCTCCAATGGCTGAGGTCACCGACGTCCACGCCCTGACCGGTTCCACGCTGGCGGGGGCACTGGACGACGTGGCACGTCTGCGGATCGCGGTGTTCCGCGCATGGCCCTATCTCTATGATGGTGATCTGGAATACGAACGTAAGTACCTGCAATCCTATCGTGACAGCGACAAAGCTATCGTGGTTGGCGCCTTTGATGGCGATCGTCTGATCGGTGCGTCGACAGGCGCCCCCCTGACAGACCACGCCGACGATTTCGCCGCTGCTTTCGAAGGCTCGGGGCTGGATCTGGCCGAGATATTCTATTGTGCTGAATCCGTGCTGTTGCCCGAGTATCGGGGGCAGGGTGTCGGCCACAGGTTCTTTGATCTGAGAGAAGCGCATGCGCAGAGCTTGGGGTTCGGGAAATGCGCCTTCTGTGCTGTACAGAGGCCGCAAGATCACCCGATGCGCCCCGCGAGCTATCGCCCGCTGGATGAATTCTGGCGCGCACGGGGATATGAAAAGCTGGCGGGTGCGGTGGCCCAGTTCTCGTGGAAAGATCTGGGTGACAAGGACGAAACGCTTAAACCTCTACAGTTCTGGATACGCGATTTGTGAATGGAACATGGTCGGCCTGGAAGCATACGTGTCGTGACCTGCAATCGTTAAGCTAAACTCACACCATGCTGATCAGAAAATACTCTTGCTGCCCCTTGAAATACCGAGATGCCAAAAGCCTGCACGGGCACTTGCGCGTCTTTCATTCAAAATTGATCTTAGTGACGTCCCGTCACCCAGCTAGACAGGATCAGTGCAGCTAAGGCATCCTCTTGTTAAACGTTAGCCTCGGTTCGTGGGGGCAGGGAGGAATTTGGGAATGATGTCATTTGGACTGCGTGAGGAAAATCGCGCGCTGTTGCAACGCGTGACTGAGATGATCCGCGATGAGATCATGCCGCTTGAGGAAGAATACCACGCGGAAATCAACAAAGGTGATCGCTGGCAGTACACGGAACGGCAGGCCGAAATTCTCGAAGGGCTGAAAGCCATGGCCAAGGCGGCGGGTTTGTGGAACTTCTGGCTAACCGACAGTGACAAAGGTTTTGGCCTGACAACGGTGGAATACGCCTATTTTGCCGAGGAAATGGGTAAAACGCCACTTGGGGCCGAAGTGTTCAACTGTTCGGCTCCGGACACCGGCAACATGGAAGTGTTCGAACGCTACGGTACCGAGAAGATGAAAGAGCAATGGCTCAAGCCACTGCTCGATGGCCAGATCCGATCGGCCTATCTGATGACAGAGCCGGATGTTGCTTCATCTGACGCGACCAATATCTCAATGTCCTGCGTGCGGGATGGCGATGAGTATGTTCTGAACGGTGAGAAATGGTGGTCATCCGGTGCGGGTGATCCACGATGCAAAGTTTACATCGTGATGGTCAAAACTGGTGGAGACGATCTGCCGGTACACAAACGGCAATCAATGATTGTTGTGCCCGCAGATACCCCGGGGATCGAGATTCTGCGGCCTATGGAGGTCTACGGCCACGACGATGCGCCGCACGGGCACATGCATATTCGATTTACCAACGTTCGGGTTCCGGCCGAGAATATCCTGCTGGGTGAAGGCCGAGGTTTCGAGATTGCGCAGGGTCGTTTGGGGCCGGGCCGGATTCATCACTGCATGCGCGCAATCGGTCAGTCCGAAATCGCGCTGGAGCAGATGTGCAAACGCTCACTGCAGAGAGAGGCTTTCGGAAAGAAACTTGCTCAACTGGGCGCTAATTTCGACATCATCGCTGAGTGCCGGATGGAGATTGAGATGGCCAGGCTTTTGTGCCTCAAGGCCGCTTGGTACATGGATCAGGGAGATGCGCGAGCGGCAGCGCCGTGGATCAGCCAGATCAAAGTTGTTGCCCCGCGCGTTGCACTCAAGGTTATCGACGAATCCGTTCAGATGTTCGGAGCTCAGGGTATCAGTCAGGATACGCCGCTCGCGTCGGCATGGACTCACGTCCGGACATTGCGGTTGGCCGACGGGCCGGATGCTGTTCACCGTCGTCAGGTGGCACGGGCAGAACTGAAGAAATACACTCAGGAAAAGATCTGAGGTTTAGAGGCAAATGATGCAACCTGACCTGAAAGAGCAGGCCTATTTTCACACCAGCACTGACGGTGCCTTTGTCGGCAACGATCCGGTGCGTGGCCCATGGTCGGCAGATCATTGTCATGCCGGGCCGGTGACGGGTCTGATTGCGCGTGCAGCCGAAACCGAAGTCGGCCCTGAGAAGATGCTGACCCGGCTGACAGTGGATTTGCTACGCCCCTTGCCGCTGGCCGGATTGAGGGTTGCGGCTGAAACCACGCGGCACACCCGGACGCTCGCCACGACACGGGTGACGGTGCATGATCTGGATGACACGTTATGTGCGACGGCGACAACCATGCATCTGGTTCGCAAGGAACTGGGTAAAGTTCCAAACGCTAGCATCAATTCGCTGGACCTTAACAATGTCGTTGATGGGCCTTTCCCAATTCGTCAGATGCGCCATGATCTGCCCGGCTTTGCGCATTTCACCGAAGTTGCATACCCCGCGGGCGGCAATCAGGGGCCGGGCCCCAAGGCGATCTGGATGCGCACACCTGCCTTGCTTGAAGGAGAGACGCCATCCCCGATTCAAGCACTGTGCCCCCTGGCGGATTGCGGCAATGGTATCTCATGGAATGCACCGCCGACTGAGATGGGGTTCATGAACACCGATCTGACGGTACATATTCACCGAGAGCCCGTCTCGGAATGGTTGGCCTCTGACTCAGTATCCCACTGGCATTCGTCGGGGATCGGGATGTCACAATCAGTGCTCTATGACACCGAAGGGCCGGTTGGGACGGCGCTGCAAACTCTGGTTCTGTTCCCGCCGGGGTAGGCCGTTGGCTGGTTTTTGCGCCATTGCAGTGAAACACGTTGCCGCCATCCCCTGTGCACCCTATCTTCCCGTCATGCGTTGGCTGACCACATTCCTGACCTGCTGTCTGCCGATTTCGGCAACCGCACACCCGCACGTCTTTATCGACACCGGGCTTGAGTTCATTGTTGACGACGCTGGTCAGTTGACCCATGTGCGCGTAACTTGGGTATATGACGAATTCTACTCGTTGCTGGTTCTGGAAGATATGAAACTGGATCAGGATGCCGATGGTGTCCTGACTGATGCCGAGGAACAGGTACTGGCCGGTTTTGATGCGCAATGGGTCGAAGGATATAACGGCGATCTGGTTGTTCAGGCAGATGGAACCAATGTGCCGCTTTCTGGCCCGATGGAGCCTCGTGCAACCACCGAAGATGGTCGGATTGTAACCACACATCTGCGCGCGGTCGAAGATGGGTTTGTCCCGGCCACCGCATTGTCAGCCAAACCTTTCGACGAGACGTATTACACTGCTTACGAGGTCACGCGCCCTGTCACGGTTTCAGGACCTGACACCTGTAAGGTCGAACGCTTTGATCCGGATATCGACGGGCAACTCGCCCAGATGCAGGCCTTTTTGTTGACGTTGGATGCCGACTACGACCTCGAAGAAAATGACATCCCGCTTGTCGGCGAGAACTTTGCGACCGAGATTCGTGTTTCATGTCCAAATACCTGATTGTACCGGTTGCCCTGGCGTGTGGATTGCTGCTGTGGTTCTGGGGCAGTGGCGGGTTTGATCACCTTGCCGCATGGGCGGCGGGCGAACAGCGTGAATTCCAGAACCAGATCGCACGATCCCTGCGTGCTGCGCGGGCAGAACAGCCCGAAGCTGTTGCAACCTTATTGACGGTCTGCTTTGCCTACGGGTTTTTCCACGCAATAGGACCGGGCCACGGTAAGGTGTTGATCGGCGGCTATGGTTTGGGTCGCCGGGTCGCGTTCTGGCGTCTGTCTGCCATCAGCGTATTGTCCAGTTTGGGGCAGGCGGTGACGGCCATCGTTTTGGTCTATGCCGGGGTGTTGGTTTTCCAGATGTCCCGGGAAAGCCTTGTCGGAACGACGGAACAGGTGATGGCACCAATCAGCTACGGCGCAATCGCAGCTATTGGTCTGTGGCTGGTCTTTCGCGCGTTGCGCAGCTTTGCAAGACGGCAGCGCAATGAGAACTCACACAACCATCATCACCATCATGAACATGATCACCACGATCATCACCACCACGACCAACACCACGAACATGAGGTCTGTTCAGATTGCGGTCATCGCCATGGTCCAACCGCCGAAGAAGTGGCTCAGGTCGGGAGCCTGCGCGAGGCAGTGGTCCTGATCGCAGGTATTGCCGCCCGTCCTTGTACCGGAGCTTTGTTTGTCCTCATCCTGACATGGCAAATGGGTATCGCGATGGTAGGAATTGCAGGTGCCTTTTCTATGGCGCTGGGCACAGCATTGGTCACAACTTTGGTGGGGTGGACGTCATTTGGATTGCGCGGAGGGCTGTTGGCATCAGCTTCGGCGACCCGTTTCGCATCCGTGCTGGCGCCAACCATCGAATTGGTCGCCGGACTGATCATTGCAGTGATCGCGGGTGGCCTTTTGCTGCGCGCGATTTGATTCAGTCAAAAACAGCCTCAGGATACCCAACCCGCGCGAGGTAGAGGCCTTGCGGAGGGCAGACCGGGCCACAAGCTGCTCGATCAGTTGCTTCCAGCGCATGGCGTACATCTTCCGGGCTCCATGCACCTGCACCGACCCGCTCCAGCGTGCCGACAAAGCTACGCACCTGATTGTGCAGGAATGACCGTGCGCGGACGTGAAAATGTACTTCGGGACCGGAAAAGCCCTGAACCTGCCCGACACGCAATTCATCCAGTGTTTTGACCGGGCTCGCAGCCTGGCAGATGGAGGAGCGGAAAGTTGTGAAATCATGCCGTCCTATCAGCATGTCCGCCCCGGCCTGCATCGCATCCACATCCAGCCGATGATTGATCTGCCAGACCTGACCCTTGTCATGGGTTGCAGGTGCGCGACGCATCAGGATGCGGAACAGGTATTGCCGCTCGAGCGCAGAAAAGCGGGCATGCCAGTCGTCATCCACGCGCGCTGCCTTAACGATGGCGACAGGCTGCGGCTTGAGGTGATAGTTCAGCGCCTCAGACAGGCGGAACGGATCCCACTCTTTTTCAAGATCGCAATGAGCCACTTGTCCCAACGCATGAACGCCCGCATCGGTACGACCGGCAGCCGCGATGGTATGCTCGCCGGGTTGAAGGCGTGACAGGGCCTGTTCGATAGCGCCCTGCACGGATGGCAGCTCTTTTTGCCGTTGCCATCCGGCAAACGGTTCCCCTTGGTATTCGACTTTCAACGCGTATCTGGGCATGAGGCGCTGGTATCGCGACACGCGGGTTCGGGCAAGGGCTGGATGGACAAAAGCTCTGGCAAGTCCTGCGACCTCTACCTATCTTGGAAAAAACGATAATTGCGGGGCGACAGATTGGTCATCTCATCACTGGCAGACAGTCTTGTGCGCGGCGTCGAAACCGTGGGCGACCGGGTATCTGAGACGCTGTTCGAGCCTGTTATCCGTCTGGGCGTCACCGGATTGGCGCGATCGGGAAAGACGGTTTTCATCACATCATTGGTCGCCAACCTGCTGGACCGCGGACGTATGACCGGGCTGGTCGCGCAGCAGGAGGGGCGGATTAACGCTGCCTACCTGCAGCCACAGCCAGACGATACAGTTCCCCGGTTCGATTTCGAATCCCATCTCTCAGACCTGACCGGACCGGAGCCGCACTGGCCGGACAGTACGCGCGCTGTGTCAGAGCTGCGTTTGTCTTTCAAGGCGCGCCCTGCTGGTTTGCTGTCAGGTCTGCAGGGGCCGCGGAAGATCCATCTGGATATCGTTGATTATCCCGGCGAGTGGTTGCTTGATCTGGCATTGCTCGAGAAATCTTACGAAGAGTGGTCGCACGAGACGCTTGCAAGGATTGAGAAACGCCCTCAGGCTGCTGAATTTCTGGCGCAGGCAAAGGCAGTTGACCTTGCAGCTCCTCATGAAGAGCCCGCAGCTCAGGCGTTGGCTGGTTTGTTCACCACCTATCTGAACGCAGCCCGAGAAGCCGGGTTCTATGATTGCACGCCAGGGCGGTTCATCTTGCCGGGCGATTTGGCCGGATCCCCGGTTTTGACATTTGCACCTCTGCCTGTTTCTGGACCGTCGCGTCGGCGAACGCTGCAGCGCGAGATGGAACGGCGCTACGAGGCCTACAAATCGCAGGTGGTCAAACCGTTTTTTCGCGATCACTTTGCCCGGATCGATCGGCAGGTTGTTCTGGTTGATGCGCTGGGCGCGATCCACAAGGGACCACAGGCCGTAGAAGACATGCGTCGCGCTATGGCTGATATTCTGTCTGCCTTCCGACCGGGGCGGAATGCCTGGCTGAGCCAAATGCTGCTTGGCAAGCGGGTTGAACGCATCCTTTTTGCGGCCACCAAAGCGGATCATCTTCATCATCTTCAGCACCCACGTCTGACCGCGATTATGGAGGCGTTGACGCGAGAGGCCCGTGATCGCGCCAAGTTTGCCGGGGCCGAAACTGCAGCGCTGTCGTTGGCAGCTCTCCGCGCGACCACGGAAGAAATGCGCAGTCACGATGGGGTGGAATTGCCCTGCGTTCGTGGCACTTTGTTGGAAAGCGGAAAGAAGGCAGCTTTTTACCCGGGGGATTTACCGGAAGATCCCGCCCATCTGCTGACGCCAGCGCGCAACGGTGCCGAAGGCTGGCTGGGGGAGGACTATGGGTTTATGGCCTTCGCTCCGGCAAAGCTGACCCTTCGACCTGGGGATGGCCCGCCACATATTCGTCTGGACCGCGCTACGCAGTTTCTGATCGGAGATCGCCTGTGACCGTTACCCTAAGACCCGCGCGCAGCACGGATGCAGGTACGACAGGCACGATCCTGCATGGGTTTGCGCAGGAAAACGATTGGATGCCAAATCTCCATACCTGTGCCGAAACGATAGCGTTTTGTGGCTACATGATCGATCAGGGCTGGGTAACTGTCGCTGATGATGATGGCGATGTCGTAGGGTTTCTGGCGCTAAAGGGTTCGGAAATCCACTCGTTGTACCTGACATCCTCCGCGCGTCGAAAGGGGATAGGGCGACAACTGCTGAATCTTGCAAAGTCTCAGCATTCTGAATTGTCATTGTTCGCTTTTCAGGCAAATGAACCAGCCCTTCGGTTTTACAGACAGAATGGTTTTGTTGAAATTGCGCGCAGCGATGGAGCAGACAATGATGAAAACCTGCCCGACATCAAATTTGCCTGGCGAAAAGAGGGTTTGAACGATGGCTAAAGGTCCGGTTCTGATTGATCTCGAAGATGATGCCGGGCCAGCAACGGATGTATCTGATGCGCCTCCGGTCCCTGACATAGCGCAGCCGCAAGGGCAGGCTATGCAGGCTGCAGCGCGTTTGGCAGCTCGTAAGCCTTCGGTCTTGTCGCGGTGGTTCTGGGGGCTGGCACTTGCTGTGGTCGGAGCGGCGATTTCGGTGGCGGCATGGGATTTCGCCACGTCTCTGGTTGCGCGTGCGCCAGTATTGGGATGGATCGTTACAGCATTAATCGGCGCCCTAGTGCTTGTAGGGCTGATCATTGCTTTGCGCGAGTTGGCTGCAATTGGCCGCCTGTCCCGTGTGGATGGAATGCGCCGCGCCGCTGATACTGCGCTGGCAGATGCCGATCTGGGGCAAGCGCGCGCGGTCACGAACCGCCTGATCTCGTTCTACAAGGGGCGTGAGGAAACCCGCTGGGGGCGGGAGCGCCTGTCTGAGCGGATGGAGGAGCAGTTCGATGCCTCCGGGCTGCTGGTATTGGCCGAAGATGAGCTGCTGGCACCATTGGACGCTGCAGCCAGCCGAGAGGTTGAGGCGGCAGCACGGCAGGTGGCCACGGTTACTGCGCTGGTGCCCCTTGCGTTGGCAGATGTCGTGACGGCCCTGGCATCTTCGCTGCGTATGATCCGCCGGATTGCGGAAATCTATGGCGGTCGCGCCGGTTTTCTGGGTAGCTGGCGTTTGACTCGGGCAGTGTTTGTTCACCTCGTTGCGACCGGGGCTGTGGCCGTTGGTGATGATCTGCTCGAGCCGGTTCTTGGTGGTTCAGTCCTTAGCAAACTGTCCCGGCGTTTTGGCGAGGGCCTTGTAAACGGCGCCCTGTCTGCCCGTGTCGGAGTTGCCGCGATGGAGGTTTGTCGCCCTTTACCATTTTCCGAACGGCACAAACCATCGACCCGTGGTATGGTTAAACGTGCCTTGAGCGGGTTGTTTTCAAAGGGTTGATCTGTCGCAAGGTCCTGGCCTGCCAAACCCCGCAATATGGGGAAGGAGCCAGCCATGACCGATCACGGACACAGCCAGCAGGAAATCACGGCGCGGATAAATGCACCGCCCGGGCGGGGTGTGTTGCGCGATGTTGTGTATGGCGGGATCGATGGGTCTGTAACCACCTTTGCGATCGTCGCGGGTGTTGCCGGGGCAGGGTTGTCGCCATTCGTAATCGTTGCTCTTGGTCTGGCCAATGTGCTGGCGGACGGGTTTTCGATGGCTGCAGGCAATTACTCAGGCACCAAGGCTGAACTGGACAACATCCGACGCATCCGCGCCATTGAGGAAAGGCATATCGAGCTTTATCCCGAAGGCGAGCGGGCAGAAGTGAAGGAAATACTCGCGCAAAAAGGGCTTTCTGGCGAGGTGCTCAATGAAGCGACCGAGGCAATCACTGCCAGCCGGGAAAATTGGATCAGTCTGATGCTTGAGGGCGAATACGGATTGGGTAGCGTTGATCCCCATCCAATCAAAGCGGCGACGGCGACATTTTTTGCCTTTCTCGCGGCAGGCATGATCCCGCTCCTGCCATTCCTGCTTTCTCTGGATGGTGCCTTTGTTATCTCGGCTTGGCTGACGATGGGTGTTTTCTTTGCAATCGGGGCTTTGAAAAGCCGGTGGTCGCTGTCGCCTTGGTGGCGCTCAGGGCTGGAAACTTTTTTGATTGGCGGTGCGGCAGCTTCGATCGCCTACTTGGTTGGATCGCTGTTCCATCCATGAGGGCAGTTGATGTCGCAGTTTGCCCGGTGGTGCTGGTGCGCGCGGATCAATCAGATACTGTCGTGAAAACGGATTTGAGTGGTCATGCCGCAAAAGAGATTACACGGAAAACGCGTTCTGGTTTTGGGGGCTTACGGGTTTATCGGAGCTGCAGTCACAAGGGCGCTTCAGTCTGAAGGCGCAAGCGTAACCGGCATGGTGCGCGATGCGCGAACAGGGACAAAGGTCTTGCCGAGCGTCACGCTTGTAGAGGGTGATCTGAGGGATTTTCTGGATCCTGAGGATTGGCGATCCCGTCTGAACAACGTTGACGCGGTGGTGAATTGCGCAGGTGCGCTGCAAGACGGCGGGGCCGATGATCTTGAGAATGTGCATCACAAAGCCATCGCTGCTTTGGGACAGGCTTGTGCCGAGTTGGGCATTTCAATTGTCCAGATTTCAGCCATCGGGGCCGAGCCTGATGCAACGACTGATTTCATGCGAACCAAGGCCGCAGGCGATGCAGCGCTCCGTATCTGTGGAGCTCCTGCATGGATACTCAAACCGGGTTTGGTAATCGGGCAGAGCGACTATGGCGGGACTGCATTGTTAAGGATGCTGGCGGCAATCCCGCTGGTGCAGCCGATCGCTTACCCGGCAACGCCGGTTCAGTGTGTTGGCATGGATGATCTGTGCGGTGCTATCACCGCGACTATTGCAGGTGAATTGCCTCAGGGAGCCTATGATCTCGTCGAAGATGCTGAACATCCGCTGTCTGACGTGCTCGCAGCGACGCGTCGGTGGCTGGGTTTCTCGGCGGCTCAGCTGACGGTTGGGGTGCCGGTGTGGACGACCCGCTTGGTCGCAGCCTTGGCGGATTTTCTGGGAAAACTGGGATGGCGTTCGCCCTTGCGCAGTACCGCCATGACGGTCATGGCGGATGGGGTCACGGGCGATCCGGAACCATATCGTAAGGCTGCGGGTGCATCGCTGGCCTCAATGGATGAGGTCTATAGCCGCCTGACCTGTGCGCGTGAACATCGCTTGACGGCGCGTATGACCCTGTTGATGCCTCTGGCAATAGCGGTGCTGAGCCTGTTCTGGGTGTTGTCCGGTGTCCTTGGGCTGACCGGATTATCGCAGGCCAAATCGGTGCTTCTTGATGCAGGTTGGTCTGCCCCGTCCGCAGCGGTCAGCGTCGTGTTCTGGTCGCTTGTCGACATCGCTCTGGGTCTGGCTTTGTTGTGGCGTCCATGGGCCGGTCGGGTATGCCTTTTGCAATGCGCTGTTGCATTGTTCTATCTGTTGGCCGCGACCGTTGCCGCCCCGGCGCTTTGGGGTGACCCTCTTGGACCTCTGGTCAAGATCCTGCCAGCGATGATGCTGTCTTTGATTGCGTGGCCAATGTTGGAGAGCAGGTAATGGACCCCGATCTGATCCTGCGCTGGCTGCATGTCATTGGTGCCTGTGTCTTGCTGGGAACGGGTGCGGGCATAGCGTTCTTTATGCTGATGGCGCATCGCAGCCGGGATCCGCGTATCATTGCGCATACAGCCAGTATCGTGGTTTTGGCTGATCTGTTGTTCACGACGTCAGCCGTCATTCTGCAGCCGATTACCGGATTTCTGCTGGCGTGGAGGCTGGGATGGTCATTGTCCGAGGGATGGATCGCTTTGTCGCTGCTGCTTTATGTTTTTACAGGTTTGTTCTGGCTTCCAGTGGTCTGGATACAGCTGCGTTTACGTGACTATGCCCGGCGTGCAGCGGGAAATGGCGAGGAACTGCCAGATGCCTATCATCAATTGTTCCGCATCTGGTTTGCCTGCGGATTTCCCGCGTTTGTTGCAGTGTTGGCGATTATCTGGCTGATGCTGGAGCGTCCCGACTTAGCCTTGTTCTGATACCGGCTAGCCTACAACAAAACAAATCTAACTGGATTTCCAGACTATTACCCGGTGCCCGTTCAATGTAGGTTCAGGCCGATTATCTCCGGAGGTATTTTTTTGGAGTCCCTACTCGTCCTCATTGGCCTGATTGTTCTGGCCATACCCATTTCGATCATTGTGTTGTTGGTCGGTCAGTCCCGTTTGCGTAAACGGGTCGAACAACTCGAACATCAGCTCACGGAGATGTCGATGGGCGCGATTGAGCGAGCGCCTACTACATCACCCATGTCAGCTGCTGAGCAGGAACTTTCCGAGGAGGAAAAAGAACAGTCGAAACCTGCGCCATGGTCTGCGCCAACAGCGGAGGGGATGCCTGCGGCGGTTGAGAGTGAACAAACCGACACGAGCGTCGTTGAAGCCGAAGAAGAAGACAGTGGAGCGATTGTCTTTCGCGGGGATCGTATTGCGGCGCTGGGCGCTTGGCTGCGCGAGAATTGGTTTTATGCGGTCTCTGCTCTTTCACTAGCTCTCGCAGGTATATTCCTCGTCCAATATGGCGTCGAAAATGGCCTGCTGCCACCCACTGCCCGGGTGTTGGCCGCGCTGGCCTTTGGTGCAGCTCTAATCGTAGCGGGCGAAGTGGTGCGCCGCCGGTTCGGCGACGATGAGGACTCGGCCACCGCCTATTTGCCGTCGGTATTCTCGGGCGCAGGGCTTGTGACGCTGTTTGGGGGCGTGCTGTCCGCGCGACAGCTGTATGATCTGATCGGCCCCGAAACCGCATTGTTTGGAATGGTCGTGATTGCACTGACGGGGCTGGTGCTGGGTTGGTTTCATGGCCCGCTATTGGCCGCTGTTGGTCTGATCGGAGCTTTCGCAGCACCTTTCATGGTTGGTGGCTCATCGAATGATCCTTCATGGCTTTACGGATATTTTTTCGTGATCGCCGTGCTGGGGCTGGGCATCGATACCGTCCGGCGATGGGCCTGGATTTCGGTGCTTACGCTGGTTGGGTCTTACGCAACGGCCTTGCTGCTGGTCTTGTCGTCGCCATCAACTGAACCAGCATATCTGACATTTGCCACAGTTCTTGCGCTGATTACGATCGCAATTCCGGTCAGGCGGTTGATCCCCGATCACTCGGGACTGATGGTTTTGGAGACCATCCGACGCAAGAAAGGGGGGGCTTGGCCTGAATTCCCAACCCGGCTGGCTTTTGGGGCAGTGGTTGCCAGTTCCGTGATCCTCTCGCTTCACTGGGCAGACTCGTCGTCGGAGTTCTGGCTTGGCATAGTCTTGTTCGTTGCATTGCTGTTTGCGCTGTTCATCTGGGCAAAGGATGCACGCGCCCTGCAGGACCTCGTTGTGTTCCCTGCTGCGGGTCTTGTGTGGTCGGTTTTTTCACACGGGATGGACGGAGGTTCTGTTGAACGGGCGTTTGCGGCGACCTATGCGGAAACCGCCGAGGCCGACTATCCGATGGTCGTCACTATCTTGGTCGCGTTGGGTGCAGTGATCACATTGCTTGCCGCATGGCGTTCCTTCATGGGCGGGCGTTTTGCTGTTGTCTGGGCAGGGGGCGCTGCAGTGTTCGCGCCAGTGATGGCAATCGCGCTGGAAATCGGCTGGAACCCTGCGCAGGTGATCGGGGCCTACCCATGGGCTCTGCATGCCATTGCACTGGGCGCAGTGATGGTGGTTCTGGCCGAGCGGTTTGCGCGAATTGACGGTGAATACCGCATGCGCACAGCCTTGGTCACTCTTTCAGCCCTGTCCTGTCTGACCTTCGCCTGTGTGATTGTCCTGAGTTCGGCCGCGCTGACAGTTGCGCTTGTCGTAACGGTGGTGATTGCCGCTGCTTTGGACCGAAAATTCACACTGCCGCCGATGAGTTGGTTTATTTGGGCCGGAGTGTTTTCAATCACGGTAAGGCTGGTCCTCAATCCAGGTCTTGAGTGGGCGGATACAGCACCGTTGCTCGAAATGACACTTGTCTATGGCGCGGCAGTTATTGGCTTCCTGATCGCATGGTGGCTGCTGAGGCCACTCACGCGGCCGGTGGCTGTGCTGTTGCTGGAAAGCGCCGCATGGGCGACCGGTGGCATATTGCTGTCTCTGCTGCTGATGCGCTGGCTCGAGGGGTTCGGCGAAGGCGGGGCTCAGAGCAGCCCGTGGGGACTTGGGTTGCTTGCCGTGATCTGGCTGTTGCTGGCCTATGCTCAGGTTCAGAGGTTCGAGCTGGGTGGCAAGCTGAACTACGCACGCTATTTGCTTGCGGGCTTTTTCGCGGCACATGGTGTGGTGCGTCTGGCAGAGGCGCTGATCGAACAAAACCCGCTGCTCCATCTCTACGTCGATCCGGTGCTTGGCCCCCCGATCCTGAACACGCTTGCGGTGGCCTATCTGTTACCCGCGCTGGTCATCGGGCTTTCAGCGTGGCGGATTCCGTCGATGCCCTTGAGGCTGAAACAGATCAGCTACGTTGCTGCAGGCGCGCTTGCAGCATTTTGGCTGGGGCTTGCGATCCGCCACTTTTGGCAAGGGGCCGAGGGTATGTACGAGGGCAATGGTGTCACGCAGCCCGAGTTGTACACCTACACTCTGACGCTGTTGGTAATTGGCGCAATCTTGTTCTACCAGTCGCTCGCCCGTCAGTCCGATCTGATGCGCAAGGCAGGATTGGTGGTGATCGGCCTCGCCGTTGCCAAGGTGTTCCTGATAGATATCGCGGGTCTTGGCGGTCTGATCCGGGTGTTCTCGCTGCTTGCACTTGGCCTTGCGCTGGCTGGTCTGGCCTGGCTGAACCGCTGGGCCAAGCTGCGCCATTCGCCGCAGCAGGCAGAACCTCTGGACCATTAGGCGCGGGCAGCCTATAAGCGCGGCCATGTATGACCGGACGGCCATCATTATTCGAATTATATCCCCGGCGCTCTGACCACCTGAGACGCCGGGCAAAGGTGTTTGAGACTTCGCACCGACCGCTTCGATCCTAGTACGACCAGATCATCCAAAGGACGCCCCCAATGTGCGCCGACACGATCCAGACACCTGATTACAAAGACACGCTGAACCTGCCCAAAACTGACTTTCCCATGCGCGCTGGCCTGCCCAAGCGCGAGCCTGCTTGGCTGGAACGCTGGGAAAAGATCGGCGTCTATGACCGCCTGCGTGAGAAAGAGGGCCGCACGCCCTTTACCCTGCACGATGGCCCCCCCTATGCGAACGGCCACCTGCATATCGGCCACGCGCTGAACAAAACCATCAAGGACATGATCGTGCGGTCTCATCAGATGATGGGCCATGACGCGCGTTACGTGCCGGGTTGGGACTGCCACGGTCTGCCGATCGAATGGAAGATCGAGGAACAGTACCGAAAGAAGGGCAAGAACAAAGACGAGGTGAACATCGTCGACTTCCGTCAGGAATGCCGCAAATTCGCCGAAGGCTGGATCGACATCCAGCGCGAAGAGTTCAAGCGTCTGGGCATCACCGGCAACTGGCCCGATCCCTACATCACCATGGACTATCACGCCGAGGCCGTGATCGCCGACGAGTTCATGAAGTTCCTGATGAACGGCACGCTCTATCAGGGCTCCAAACCCGTGATGTGGTCGCCCATCGAGAAAACCGCTCTGGCCGAGGCTGAGGTCGAGTATCACGACAAGGAAAGCTTCACCATCTGGGTGAAGTTCAAGGTCGTTGGGCAGACGCAAGAGGCGGCAAAAGCCGGCAATCAATTCAATGTTGATTTGCAGGATGCCAACGTCGTTATCTGGACCACAACGCCTTGGACCATGCCGTCGAACAAAGCGGTCGTATTCGGACAGGACATCTCCTACGGCCTGTACGAAGTTACCGGTACACCGGACGAGTGTTGGGCGAATGTGGGCGACAAATTTTTGCTGGCCGACAATCTGGCCGCTGATGTATTGGGTCGCGCCCGCCTGAACGATGATCAGTGGCATAGAGTACGTGCGGTTCCTGCAGAGGAACTCGCCACTTTGAAAATCCGCCACCCTCTCGCATATGTTGAAGGTTCAAACGGATATTGGGATGTCGAACGCGACTTCCGCGCTGCTGACTTCGTGACCGATACCGAAGGTACCGGTTTCGTCCACTGCGCGCCGTCCCACGGTATGGAGGAATTCGAACTCTATCGTGATCTAGGGATGCTGGAACAGGTCATCACCTATAACGTGATGGACGACGGCTCATTCCGTGCGGATCTGCCGTTCTTTGGTGGCAAATACATCCTGTCCCGCAAAGGTGGCGAGGGTGACGCGAACAAAGCCGTCATCGACAAACTGGTCGAGGTCGGCGGGCTGTTGGCGCGTGGCAAGATCAAGCACAGCTATCCGCATTCGTGGCGTTCCAAGGCTCCGATCATCTATCGCAACACGCCGCAATGGTTTGCGTCCGTTGATCGCAAGCTGGATGACGGCATGGGCGAGATGGGGGATACCATCCGCGAACGCGCCCTGCGCTCGATCGACGAGCTGGTGAAATGGACCCCACAGACGGGCCGTAATCGCCTGTATTCGATGATCGAAGCGCGCCCGGACTGGGTTCTGTCCCGCCAGCGCGCCTGGGGCGTGCCGCTGACCTGCTTTACCAAAAAGGGTGCTCTGCCAACTGATGCGGATTACCTGCTGCGCAACGAAGACCTCAACGCCCGCATCAAGACGGCGTTCGAGAAAGACGGCGCGGATGTCTGGTATACCGATGGCTTCAAAGAGAAGGTCCTCGACGGTATCGCCAACCCCGACGATTACGATCAGGTCTTCGACGTGCTGGACGTGTGGTTTGACTCAGGGTCCACCCATGCGTTCGTTCTGCGTGATCGCGAAGACGGGACCGAAGATGGTATCGCCGACGTCTACATGGAAGGCACCGACCAGCACCGCGGGTGGTTCCATTCCTCGATGCTGCAGGCTTGCGGCACCAAGGGCCGCGCGCCTTACCGGAACGTTGTGACCCACGGCTTTACGCTGGACGCAAAGGGCAACAAGATGTCCAAGTCGCTGGGCAACACCATCGTGCCGGAAGAGGTCGTCAAACAATACGGCGCGGATATCCTGCGTCTGTGGGTGGCCCAGACCGACTATACCGCCGACCAGCGGATCGGGCCGGAAATCCTGAAGGGCACCGCCGACAGCTATCGCCGTCTGCGCAACACCATGCGGTTCATGCTGGGCTCGCTGGCCGACTTCACCGAGGCTGACCGGGTTGATCCGCAAGATATGCCGCGTCTGGAACGCTGGGTGCTGAGCCGTTTGGCCGATCTGGATAGCCAAGTCCGCAAGGGCTATGCCGCGTTCGATTTCCAGGGCGTGTTCAGCGCCGTGTTCAACTTTGCCACGGTCGATCTGTCGTCCTTCTACTTCGACGTCCGTAAGGATGCGCTGTACTGCGACGGCGACAACCTGCGTCGTCGCTCGGCGCGCACCGTGTTGGACATCCTGTTCCATCGCCTGACCACTTGGCTGGCGCCGGTTCTGGTCTTCACCATGGAAGAGGTCTGGCTAGAGCGGTTCCCGGGCGATGACAGCTCGGTCCATCTGGTCGACTTCCCCGATACGCCCACCGATTGGCGCGACGCTGAACTGGAAGCCAACATGGCCAAGGTACGCCGTGTCCGTCGTGCTGTGACTGCTGCGCTCGAAGTGCAGCGTCAGGACAAGGTTATCGGCTCCAGCCTCGAGGCGGCACCGATTGTGCATATCGAAGACGCTGAAACCCGCGACTTGCTGGCAACATTCGATGTGGATGACATGTGCATCACTTCGGGACTAACCGTTACAGGCGATCCTGCCCCGGCTGAGGCTTTCCGTGCGCCAGAAATCGAAGGCGTCGGCGTCGTGTTCGAAAAGGCCGAAGGTGCGAAATGCCAGCGGTGCTGGAAGATCCTGCCCGATGTCGGACGACATTCGCACGAAGGCGTCTGTGGCCGCTGTGACGAAGCGCTGAGCTAAAGCAAACAAGCCCCGCTCTTTTACCAAAGGGCGGGGCTTTTCCTTGGTTGCGTCAACTCTGTCAATCTGCGAGCCTGCGCTTATGCCAATGATCGCGGTTGAAACACAGTTCGGATGTCTTGGGGTCGAAGAAACAGACGGCGCAATCACGCGTTTGGTTTGGAACGGTACGAACAAAGAACCAAACACCCCGTTGTTGAAAGAGGCTGCTGCGCAGCTGACGGCATATGACGAAGGCCGGCTGGAGCAGTTCGATCTGCCGTATCACGTCGATGGCTCCGAATTTCAGCGCCAGGTTTGCGATCTTATGTTCGCCATCCCGTTCGGAGAGACCCGAACCTATGGCGATATTGCGAAAGAGCTGGGCCAGCCTGCCCAGCCTGTGGGGCAGGCGTGTGGTGCCAACCCGATCCCGGTCATCATTCCGTGCCATCGGATTCTGGCTGCGAACAGTCTTGGCGGGTTTTCAGGGCAGGGCGGTATTGAGACCAAAGTAGCTCTTTTACGGCACGAACGCGCGGCGGGCCTGCTGATCTGATCGGTTGAATCCTGTTGCAATCCACTTGTTTGCGGCCCAACTTATATCAGATGCTGAATTTAAAGGACCGCATTGTATGACTGCCCAGACAGACCGTGCCGCCCGGAAAAAGGCGATCATTGACCGGCTTATGTCGCTTGAAGAGCAAGAACTGGCAACTGCTCAGGCGCATTATGATGCATTCCTGAAAGATGCGCAGCTTGATGACCGGGAAGGGCATGACAAGGACGACATAGCTGCGTCACGCGAGAATGCGGATCTGGCCGCAGCCTTTGATGCGCCGGTTCATGCCCATCACGCCAAGATCGACGTGATTGAAAACACGGATTTCAGCGTGACCGATACGGTGCAGCCCGGCGCGGTGATCAAATTCAACAACCGGCGTTTTGTGGTATGCGTATCGACCACCCGGTTTGAGGTGGACGGCAAAACCTACATGGGAATTTCAACACAAAGCCCGATTTATCTGGCGATGGTTGGTTTGAAAGAAGGTGACTACTTTACGCATAACGGGACTGAATTCGAAGTCGAAGAAGTCCTGTAGAAAGGCTCTCGGTCGCTGTCATGGTCCAGCGCCCATTGAGATTTGTCACCCGTTTCGCTGCGGGATCAGTTGCTGAGCAATACCCGCAGACACCAGATACAAGCTAGTGATTACCAGACCCCAATGTGCCCAGCTTTCCGGATGGAAATCGACCCAGGCCGCCCAACCCGCAAAGAATGTCCATGCCAGTGCCATTGGCAGTGACAGGGTGCGCCAACGCTCGGTGCGCACCGGATGAATGAACTTGAGCGGCAGGAACATAGCGATTGCCAGTAATGTGACCAGAATGAGGATGAACCCGAAGTTTGGCTCGAGTGCAAAGATCACAACGACAAACATGTTCCAGCATCCGGGGAAGCCTGAGAAAGAGTTATCCTTGGTCTTCATCCGTGTGTCGGCAAAATACATCGCGCTTGCAAAAGTGATGACTATGATTGCGAACCAGCCAGTCCAGCCGTCCATCAACCCGGATTTGAACAATGCATAGGCCGGGATGAACACATAGGTCAGATAGTCGATGATCAGATCCATGAGCACCCCGTCAAATTCAGGCGCGTTCTTCTTGACGTCATAATGCCGGGCCAGGGGGCCATCGATCCCGTCTACGATGAAAGATACTACGAGCCAGAGATACATCAGGCTCCATTTTTCTTCGACGGCAGCCAGCATGGCCAACATTGCAAAAACAGCGCCGGTTGCGGTGAACAGATGAACGGAAAGAGCTTTAAATCTGAGTGTCATGCAGGTGTCATGAACGATGCAAGCCGGAGATGCAAAGCAAAAAGCCAGTGGCTGCCGATGCGCTCAAAAATTGTTTAGGTAGTGTGGGTCTTATGCCTTCGGATGCGCGCGGTTGTAAACTTCCATCAGCCGCGCCGTATCAACTGCTGTATAGGTTTGCGTAGTTGACAGGGATGCGTGGCCCAGCAGCTCCTGTATCGCCCGTAGATCCCCACCAGCCGACAGGAGATGCGTGGCAAAGCTGTGGCGCATTGCATGTGGCGTTGCCGTTGACGGCAGACCCAGTTGCATACGTGCCTTGGCCATGACGCCCTGAATGGCTCGGGGGTTTAACTGTCCACCGCGCACGCCCCTAAACAAAGGCGCATTGGGTGATTGTGAATGAGGGCACAGTTGCAGGTAATGCTCGACACTGTCTTTCGCGGCTTGGATTACCGGAACAATCCGTTCCTTTCCGCCTTTTCCAAGAATACGCAAGGTGGATGGCAGTGGTGCGTCTGCTCCCTTTAGGGATAGGGCTTCGGAAATGCGAAGGCCACACCCGTACAGCAATGTCACAACGGCGACGTCACGTGCAGCGACCCAGTCAGAAGTCGATTGCAATTCGACAGTTTCGATCATCGCGCGGGCGGCATCTTCAGCCAGCGGGCGCGGGAGTTTCTTGGTGTATTTCGGTGCGCGCGTTGACAGAACGGCTGTTGGTTCAAAACCCTCACGCTCTGCCAGCCAGCGGTAGAATGTTTTGACAGCGGAGAGTTTGCGTGCCAGCGAACGCGCGCCTACACCTGTTTCGCGCTGTTGCGCCATCCAGGCCCGCATGTCTGAGACTGTGATCTGCTCCAGCGCAGCCAGCCCCTGCCGCGCACTATTATGGAGTGTCATGAACGACAGGAATTCGCTGACATCACCACGATAGGCCGTCAACGTGTTTTCCGATCGCCCCGAAAGCGCCCCCAGACTATCTAGCCAGTGCTGGAGTGCATCGCGGCACGCCGGAGAGATCAGGCTCACGTCAGCCAGTGGCGCATCGAGCGTTCGAACACGCCAGCAAAAAAGGCCAGAAGATCGGTTCCCAGCTGGGGTGAGAAATGTCTGGGATCCTTGGCGCCCATGACGATCATGCCGGGCAGGCGACCTTCGCCAAGATCAAGCTTCAGGCACGCCTCGGAGCGCAGCTGGTCGGCCTTGTCGCCATAGATTCTGCGATTGGAGTGGTGTATTTCGCGCAAGGTGACATCCCGGGGTTGCCCGCTGCGATCATAGGTCAGATAGCTGTCGATGAAGCCGGGCTCTGCGACTGTAAGAACACCGCCCAGTTTGTCGACTGCGGGGTCGTCCTGAATAAGTGTGGTTTCCAGAACCAGAGTGACTTTATCGACGCGCAGTATTTCGGCGACGTCATTACCCAGCGTGCGAAGGAAATCTTCGAACTCGACGGGTTCAAGCAGACGAAGAATGGCGCGATGAACCTGATTGGTGCCTGCCAGATTTTCGTAGGCAGCTGCGATCACCGAACGATGGGTATCCTCCAGCCGATCCAGCCGGGCTTCGAGCCGCTGCATGGCGATCCCGCGCAGATCGATGATGTTGTCACCACGTGCGCGCTCATTCGCAGTTACAAGCGCCTGCATCAGGTCCTTGTCATCCAGCACTGCGTCAGGCTCAGCCAGAATCGCGGCGCGGAGATTATCCTCGAGTTTCGGGTTGCTGCTCATTTCCTGTCCGGTCTTTTTTTGTTGCGCGGTTTATAGCATGGGACACCGGATTTGACTTGGAAAAAATGCACCTGAAGCTCGAATTAGTGCAGCAATGTGGTGGTAAGGTGCTCCCGCCTGCAACTCTCTGATCAGAGATCAGATTTTGCAGTTGGGCCTAGCGCGGCGCCGAGGGCGCCGCGCGGGTTCGCAGAAACTGTCGGGATCAGAGAATTTTCTGACCGGTCTTGGCCCAGTCGGCCAGGAAGGTTTCCAGACCCTTGTCAGTCAAGGGGTGATCGGCCAGCTTCTTGATGACGGCGGGCGGTGCGGTGATCACGTCGGCGCCGATACGGGCGCTGTCGGTCACGTGGTTCACGGTGCGGATCGAGGCCGCCAGGATTTCGGTTTCAAACCCGTAATTGTCATAGACCTGACGGATATCGGCGATCAGGTCCATGCCATCGAGGTTGATGTCGTCGAGACGTCCGATGAAGGGTGAGATGAAAGTCGCGCCTGCCTTTGCCGCCAAAATGGCCTGATTGGTCGAAAAGCACAGAGTTACGTTGACCATCTGACCTTCGTCCGAAAGCGTCTTGCAGGTTTTCAGGCCGGCCCAGGTCAGCGGTACCTTCACGGCGATGTTCGGAGCGATCTTGGCCAGCTTGCGGCCTTCGGCGATCATGTCGTCGGCTTCGGTGGCGACAACTTCGGCGGATACGGGGCCGTCGACCAGATCACAGATCTCTTTGGTCACTTCCAGAATGTCGCGACCCGATTTCAGGATCAGCGAAGGGTTGGTGGTCACACCGTCTACCATGCCCAAATCGTTCAGTTCGGCGATGGCATCGATCTCGGCTGTGTCTACGAAGAATTTCATGAGGGCAGTCCTTTGATGGGTTGGCCTTGGTCGCGGATGGCTTTACCCCAAAGAGAGACATGCTGAAACCCCCCGGCCCGAGGATATGCGTTGAGCACTCAGGAGTATTTTGACGAAGGCGAACTGGTGGCGGTTCTGACCACACAGCCTCTGGACCGGACGCTGGACTACAAAGCGCCCGAGGGTGGGTGTTTTCTGGGTGCATTCGTTGAGGTCCCGTTGGGGCCGCGTAAGGTTCTGGGTGTTGTCTGGGGACCAGGGCAAGGGGGGTTTGATCTTAACAAGGCGCGTTCAGTGATCCGGGTGTTGGAAGTTGCACCGATGCGCGAGGAGATGCGCGTGTTTCTGGGTAAAGTGGCGGATTACACGCTGACGCCGATGCCCGCGATGCTGCGGCTGGCAACACGCGCACCCGGATTGGGTGATCCACCGTCGATGCGAAAGATCTATCGCCTAGGCAATACTGAACCAGACCGGATGACCGACGCGCGCACCCGCGTGCTTGAGGTTCTGCGCGATTATGGCGGTCTTGCCTTTACGCTGAAAGAACTGGCCGAGCAGGCCGGCGTGACCTCATCTGTCGTCAAAGGGCTGGTCAAGCTGGGTGCAGTGCGGGAGGAAGACAGTCCCCGTGATCTGCCTTATCCGCATCTGGATCCGGATCTGCCAGGAAAAGAGCTGACCGAAGATCAGGCGGCCGCAGTTGCGAAGCTGCAGGAAGGTCAGCAGTCAGGGAGTTACGGAACCACGCTCCTCAAGGGCGTGACAGGCTCAGGTAAGACCGAAGTATATCTGGAGGCCGTGGCCGAGGCGCTGCGCATGGGGCGACAGGCGCTGGTTCTGTTGCCTGAGATCGCGCTGACCGCGGAATTCCTCACCCGCGTCGAGGCGCGGTTTGGCGCGCGCCCGGCTGAATGGCACTCGGGCGCGACGATGACTGAACGCCGCCGGGTCTGGCGAATGGTCGGGCAGGGGGATGCGCAACTGGTCGTCGGAGCGCGATCGGCCCTGTTCCTTCCGTTTCGCAATCTGGGCTTGGTCGTGGTCGATGAGGAGCACGACACTTCTTACAAGCAAGAGGATGGTGTCCAATACAGCGCGCGCGATATGGCCGTGCTGCGATCGGCCATCTGCGGGGGTCGGGTGGTACTGGCCAGTGCCACGCCTTCGCTGGAAAGCTGGGCCAATGCCGAGGCGGGAAAGTATGATCGGATCGATCTAACGTCGCGGTTTGGGGCTGCCGTTCTGCCCGAGATGAGGCCAATCGACATGCGGGCGGAACAGATGCAGCCGGGAACTTGGATTTCCCCATCTCTGCGTCAGGCAGTGCGACAGCGGATTGAGAAAGGCGAGCAGTCGCTGCTGTTTATCAATCGCCGTGGCTATGCGCCCGTTACCTTATGTCGGGCTTGTGGTGAGCAGATTGCCTGTGATCACTGTGATGCGCGGATGGTCGAACACCGGTTTTTGAAACGCTTGATGTGCCACCAATGCGGTGAGACGAAGCCGATGCCCGAGGTGTGCCCATCCTGCGGGGTCGAGGGCAAGCTGGCTCCGGTCGGGCCGGGGATTGAACGTTTGGCCGAAGAGGCTGAAGCGACCTTTCCTGAAGCCAATATTGCGATGCTCAGCTCTGATCTGTTTGGATCTGCCCGGGCCCTGAAAGCCAAGATCGAAGAGATCGCCGAAGGTGAGGCAGATATCATCATCGGTACGCAGCTGGTGGCCAAGGGGCATAACTTTCCGAAACTGACACTGGTTGGCGTGATCGATGCCGATCTCAGCCTGCATGGCGCCGATTTGCGCGCGGCCGAGAGGACATTCCAACTGATGCGCCAGGTTGCTGGTCGCGCTGGGCGGGCGGATAAACCGGGTCAGGCGCTGCTACAGACATTCCAGCCGGAACATCCCGTGATCCGGGCGATCTTGTCGGGGGACGAAGAAGGGTTCTGGAAGGCAGAAGCTGCCGGGCGGCAGGCAGCTGGCGTTCCCCCTTATGGTCGTATGGCCGGGATAGTGCTCTCGGGACCAGAAGTTGGTCCTGTGTTCGACATCGGAAACGCCATGGCGCGCAATGATGGCCCGTTGCGCGAAATCGGCGCACAGGTCTTTGGCCCGGCGCCCGCACCGATTGCCCGAATTCGCGGGCGGCACAGGGTGCGGTTGCTGGTCAAGGCCCCGAAAAGCGCGCCCATTCAGGATGCAATCGCGCGCTGGATCGCGCCTTTGCGGCTGACGGGCGATATTCGTCTGACTGTCGATATCGATCCACAAAGTTTCTACTGACTTCTGCACCAGTGCAGAGGCAATGTGCGGCGACTGCTTTCCTCTCGCCAAATTACAGAAATGGGCGTAGAGGACTCTCATGCTGAAACCAATGCCCCTATCCGAGGCGCAGAGCCTTCCGTTCTGGCGCCGACCCGTCACGCTCCTGTTCATGATGGCGCTGACTATGCCGATTGCATTCAACGGATGGAGTGCGTTGCTGAACAACTTCGTAATCGAAGTGGCAAACTTCGATGGCGCGGATATCGGCCTGCTGCACACAGTGCGGGAAATCCCCGGTTTTCTGGCTGTTGGTGTGATCGCAGTCATCATATTCGTGCGCGAGCAGGTGCTGGCGATGATCTCGCTGATGATGCTCGGTGTGGCCACAGCAGTAACGGCATGGTTCCCAAGCCTTGGTGGCCTGTTGTTTGTGACCCTCTTCAGCTCGATCGGTTTTCACTATTATGAGACGGTGAACCAGTCGCTTCAGTTGCAGTGGTTGCCCAAGGACCGCGCGCCCCAGGTGCTGGGCTGGCTGGTCGCCATGGGATCGGCAGCGACAGCAGTGGTCTACGGTCTGATCGTACTGACCTGGGACCGGTTTGATCTGTCCTACAATACGGTCTTCATGGCTGCGGGCGGAGTAACAGCCTTGTTGGCGCTGTTCTGTCTGCTCGCTTATCCGCAATTCGATTCACCGACACCGCAGACCAAGAAACTGGTCCTGCGTAAACGTTACTGGTTGTATTATGCACTGCAATTCATGGCCGGAGCACGGCGACAGATCTTTGTTGTCTTTGCAGGTTTCATGATGGTCGAGAAGTTTGGTTTCGAAGTCCATGAACTGACCAGCCTCTACCTGATCAATCTGGTGATCAACATGGCGGCAGCGCCGATGCTGGGTAAGGCAGTTTCCGTCTTTGGCGAACGCCGGACACTAATCTTCGAATATACCGGTCTGGCTATCGTGTTCGCAGCCTATGGCGGTATCTACTGGTTTGGCTGGGGCGTGCTGCTGGCGGCTATCCTCTATGTGATTGACCATGTTCTGTTTGCGCTGGCGCTGGCGCTGAAAACCTACTTCCAAAAGATCGCTGATCCGGCGGATATCGCGCCGACGGCAGCTGTGGCCTTCACCATCAATCACATCGCGGCGGTATTCCTGCCTGCGCTTTTGGGGTTGCTGTGGGTCGTATCACCCGGTGCGGTGTTCGCATTGGCTGCTGCAATGGCTCTGGTGTCTCTGGCGTTGTCTCTGCTGATCCCACGCCACCCTGAACCCGGCAACGAAACAATCCTGTCGAAATATGCGCCCGCGCCTGCAGAATAGGCGCCAGTGCTTGACCTTGGCCGCCTGTCGCCATAGGCGCTGTGACAACTTAAACAGGAGGCATCCATGCCGACATTCACAGCGCTTACCACTCTGAACGGGAAAGCCGCAGCCGAAGGCCTGGGCGAAGCGATGGAGCGTCTGGAGCCGGAACCAACCGGTGTAGGTGTGTTCGAGGTCGAGGACGGATCCGGCCTCTGGGAAGTCGGCGGCTATTTCACCGAGGCGCCTGATGAGACTGCGCTGGCTGTCTTGGCTGTGGCCTTTGAGGCCAAACCATTTGTGGTTTCCGAGCTGCCCGAGACCGACTGGGTCGCGCATGTGCGTCGAGAGTTGGCTCCGGTCGAAGCAGGCCGTTTTTTTGTGTATGGCAGCCATGACGCCGACAAGATCCCCGAAGATCGCATTCCATTGCTCATCGAGGCAGCGATGGCCTTTGGCACGGGGCATCACGGCACGACGCTTGGCTGCCTCAAGGCATTGGATCGGTTGATCGAGGACGGGTTCAGCGCGGACAAAGTCGCGGACATCGGTTGCGGGACTGCTGTGCTGGCCATGGCGGCTGCACGGGTTTGGGATGGCGAGATACTGGCCAGCGATATTGACGAAGTTGCCGTTGATGTGGCTGAGGCAAACCTGAAGGCCAACGGAATGTCTGGCGCAGTTCGGTGTGTCGAAGCAGCAGGGTTTGATCACTCGGAGTTGCAGTCATCAGCGCCGTACGACCTGATTTTTGCTAATATCCTGAAGGGGCCCTTGGTGGCTCTGTCGCCCGAAATAGCAGAGAATCTGAGGGATGGTGGGCATGCGATCCTGTCGGGAATCCTTAACGAGCAGGCTGACGAAGTCGCGTCTGTTTATTCTCAAAATGGGTTCAATCTTACTGATAGGAGTGAGATTGGTGAGTGGACGACGCTAATCTTAACGAAACAGGGCGTTACTTAGACCATTTGCAGGAGTTTTGTGGATTTTTGCCACTCTTTTGACGCATTCTCTATCTACCGTCACCTGATGAAGTCGAGGGGGGCGGTTTTCGGAGGCTGCCATGACGGGTAAACAACTGGAATTTGATCAGCGCGTTCATCGCCTGAGCAAGAAGCATCAAAAGATGAGCCGTGGGTATCGTGCGTCGATGCGCAAAGACGGCTTGGTCGTGATGAAGCCACAACGCGTAAGATCCGCGGTTCCGGCAAAGGTTCTTTTGCTGTGCCTGGTTGGGTTTTTCGCTTTCAAGGCATTTCTCCTATCAAGCTTGGGGCCATCTGCCTATCAGTTTCGGGTGAACAGCCTGAACGAGGGAACGTCGGTTGAACAGGCCGGGGCCTGGATCATGCAAATCGATCCGGTGACCGAAGCTGTTTCAGCTCAGTTGAGTAAGGTTATGTACTAAAGCGACCTGAAAACCCTGACGCCTCTGTTATCCAAGGGGCATGCGATCAGGGGCTTCTAACCGCATTGTCATCACAGCAGTTAAACAAAAAACACCGCGGCCCATGGCGCGCGGTGTTCTTATTTGCCCCCGAGGGAGAACGGGGCGAGTGAGTGGTAGTCTTAGCGACGACCCTCAGCAACGATCTCAATGTCGCCGCGGCTCAGGCCGATATCTTCCAGCTCGCGGTCGGTCAGACCGTTCAGCGCGTTGCGAGTTACGCGAGCGTCATTCCATTCAACTGCGGCGTTTACTACCGATGCGAACGTTGCGCCGATACGGCCAACGAGGCCGAATGAGCCAGTGGTGGTGCGGGTGGTGTCCAGTGCAGCCATATCCTGTTTCCTTCTGGTTTGTGTTAACTTCTGATCTTGTGATCTGCCGGGCATCTAGTGATGTCGGATTTCCCGCACAAGAGCAGTTTTTGCATGTGTCCTATGCAGTTTCTGCAATGCTCTATGGGCCTGTAATCCCCTTAAATAATTGGTGAAAATGCCTTCATGAAACAGGTCGATTCCTGACTATTCGAGGTCGAAAACAGGCCACTCTGTCGCGCTTGGGATAGTTGTGTCGTTTTTTGGCGTGAGGTCAATTCGCTTGGAAAATGTTCATGTTTCGTGCTAATCGGTGAAAAAGATCAAGAAAACCCGAGCAGGCCGAGGCAAAACATGCGGATTCTGGGCATTGATCCGGGGTTGAGAACCCTGGGATGGGGCGTCATCGAATCGAATGGCAGCCGTCTGAGCCATGTCTCAAATGGTTTGTGCAAATCGGACGGGGATGATTTGGGCGAGAGGTTACTGTCGCTGCACAATCAGATCGTCGAGGTTATTGCCGAACATTCACCCGATCAGGCAGCCATCGAACAGACTTTCGTGAACAAGGATGGGGCGGGAACGCTCAAACTGGGTCAGGCGCGTGGCGTGGCGTTGCTGACGTTGGCGCAGGCCGGATTGCCGGTGGGGGAATATGCTCCGAACCGGGTCAAGAAAACGGTCGTGGGTGTCGGGCACGCGGAAAAGGAGCAGGTTCTGCACATGGTCAAACTGCAATTGCCAGGATGTCAGCCCAAAGGGGCGGATGCCGCAGACGCTCTGGCGATTGCGATCTGTCACGCCTATTACGGAAAGACGCAACAGACGCGTTTGAAAGAGGTACGGGCATGATCGGAAAACTCACCGGAAAGCTGGACTATCGCGCAGCAGATCACGTGCTGATTGATGTCCGGGGTGTGGGATACATCGTCTATTGCTCTGACCGGACAATGGCGGCACTGCCGGGTGCGGGGGAAGGCATTTCGCTCTACACAGATATGGTCGTGCGCGAAGATCTGATGCAGCTCTACGGATTTCTGTCGCTGGTCGAAAAGGAATGGCATCGGTTGCTGTGCTCCGTGCAGGGCGTCGGAGCCAAGGTCTCTCTGGCGATCCTGAGCGCTTTGGGTCCGGATGGTGTCAGTCGCGCCATTGCACTGGGCGACTGGGGCTCAGTGAAGGCGGCGAAAGGTGTCGGACCTAAAACTGCGCAGCGGATCGTGCTTGATCTCAAAGACAAAGCGCCAGGCGTAATGGCGATGGGTGGCACCGTGACGGATGCGATGGATGGCCCCGCGATCGAAGTTGTAGAGCCTGTCGAGGCAGCGCCCGTACCGAAACGAACGCCCAAACCAGCCTCCGGGGCTGCTGCCGCATCAGCGGGTGCGCTGTCTGCCCTGTCCAATCTCGGTTATGGTCCGTCGGACGCAGCAGCTGCGGTTGCCGAGGCTGCCGCCAACAACCCGGATGCAGACGAAGCAGGTTTGATCCGTGCCGCCCTGCAACTGCTGGCTCCGAAAGGGTGAATAAATGGTAGACGCTGATCCCGCCCTGCGCCCCGAGCCGCTGCCGGAGGACAACGATCGCGCATTGCGCCCTCAGGGGTTGGATGAATTTATCGGTCAGGCCGAAGCCCGCGCCAATCTGCGCATCTTTATCCAATCCGCACGCCAACGGGGCGAAGCAATGGATCACACGTTGTTTCATGGCCCGCCTGGATTGGGTAAAACCACATTGGCGCAGATCATGGCGCGCGAGCTGGGGGTGAATTTTCGCATGACCTCCGGGCCGGTTCTGGCGAAAGCGGGTGATCTGGCTGCGATCCTGACCAATCTCGAAGCACGTGATGTCCTGTTTATCGACGAAATCCACCGTCTGAACCCGGCAGTGGAAGAGGTGCTTTATCCCGCGATGGAAGATTTCGAGCTCGATCTGGTGATTGGTGAGGGACCTGCCGCGCGGACTGTACGGATCGAGTTGCAACCCTTCACGCTTGTCGGGGCAACGACGCGAATGGGCTTGCTGACCACACCCTTGCGTGACCGATTTGGTATTCCAACCCGGCTTCAGTTCTACACGGTCGATGAGCTGCACGAGATCGTCACGCGCAATGCACGTAAGTTGGGCGCGCCTGCGGACAACGACGGGGCGCGTGAAATCGCCCGCCGGTCTCGTGGCACGCCCCGAATTGCCGGACGGCTGCTGCGACGTGTCGTGGATTTCGCTATCGTCGAAGGTGATGGGCGGATTGCGCGTGAACTGGCAGATGGTGCTTTGACGCGGTTGGGTGTGGATAATCTTGGGTTGGATGGCGCGGACCGCCGTTACCTGACGCTGATTGCTGAAAACTACTCGGGCGGCCCTGTTGGGATTGAAACTCTTTCGGCTGCGTTGTCGGAAAGCCGAGACTCGCTGGAAGAAGTCATCGAACCCTATTTGCTGCAACAAGGCCTCATACAACGAACTCCGCGCGGACGGATGCTGGCACAGAAGGCCTGGACGCATTTGGGCATGACCGCGCCCAAGCGGCAAAGCGATCTGTTTGGTTGAAGACCACAGCCAGAGAAACTATGCGTTCAGCAATAGTGATCTAATGCAGATGAAGGTTTGGGCGTGACACCAGAAGAGATCGAAGCGCTGTTCACCCGCGAAAACGGAGAGTTCCTGTTCGCGCGTTGGGGTCGGCCAATCGTGCCAATCGTTTTTGGTGTCGAGGATGAGACTCTGGCAACCGTCAAAGGGGCCTTTGAAGCAGTTGTCACCTTGGCCGATCACAAAATGGCCGAAACGGACCCTGAGCTGGGCGCCAACTGTATGGTATTCTTTTTTCGGGACTGGCAGGAGTTGCTTGAGGTTCCCGACCTTGATCGCCTGATCCCGGATCTGGCGCCATTGGTTGACCGCCTTGAAGCTGCAGGCGCCAATCAATATCGCATATTCCGGTTCGAAGAAGACGGTGCCATCCGCGCAGCTTTTGTCTTTCTGAGGATGGACAAGGAACTGTCCAAGGTCCCGGCAGAGACACTGGCGCTAAGTCAGGTGGTTCAGACCGTTTTGCTGTGGTCGGACACGGCATTCAGAACGCAATCACCACTGGCGATGGCAGGAGACGCGACCATACTGCGCCCGGACATCGCTGCATTGATCCGTGCGGCCTATGATCCGGTTCTGCCCGGTGTGGCACATGATGCATCCCATGCGCTGCGGTTGTTCGCACGCTTGCAGCAACCTCAGTAAGTGACAGTCTCGTTATGGTTTACCCGACGCACTTTGGGTGCCGTGTTCGCGGCCTATGCGATGGTGAAAGGCCGCAAGCAATTCGCTACCGGATTCAAAATAGGCATCTTTTCCAACAAGGTCGGTAACGCCATATCTGTCCAGTTCCGCTCGGACATCGGATTCGACAAGTAAAAAGACCAGTTTGATGCCCTTTGACTGCAGGTATTGGTGAGCGTTGCGCAAGGTGTAGCCTGCCGTGAAATCTACATCATCAATTGCCGAAGCTTCGATGCAAAACCAAGACAGCTTGTGGTCAGCACCTTGGGTAATAGTGGCAACTTCGTCAGACAGGCGCTGAGTATTTGCGTAGTATAGACTGTGGGAAAAACGATAGATGACCAGACCCGGTTCAAACTGGTTGGGGTGGTCAATCGACTTTGAGTGCCAACCAGTGACTTTGTTTTCCACGATGACAGAGTTCTTGGGGTGATACCCCCGGCGCGTGTGATCAATGAGCGATAGCACCATCGCAAAAATGATACCCTGTTCAACGCCAACGAAGACGACAACGGCAGCAGTTGCGATGGCGATCCAGAATTCGGGTCGGGCCTGCGTGTAAATATTGGCCAGCCCCCGTACATCGATCAGCTTCACGCCTATCAAAAACACGATGGCAGACAGTGCTGCGTTTGGCAGATAAGCAAGCGGACCGGTCAGAAACAGGATCACGACCAGAACGATCGCGACTGTGGTAAGTTGAGCGATCTGGCTACGCCCACCTGCGCTTGCCACCATTTCGGTTTTGGTAGGGCTGCCATTGACGACGAAGGTTCCGGTAAATGCAGCGCCAAGGTTTGCAAGACCAAGCCCGACGAGGTCCGAGTTCTCATCAAATTTCTCTTCGTAGCGTGCCGCATAGGCGCGGGATGTCGCGGCGCTTTGTGCAAGGATCACCACAAAGATTGACAACGCGGTGGGCAGCAGTTGTTTGAACAGAGACCAACTCCAGTCCACAGCTGGGATAGAAAGCGAGGGCAGGCCGCTGGGAACCGCCCCCAGAACTGCTATACCTGCTCCGCTGAATTGAAAGGCCCAGCTGCACAGGATCACGCCCAGTATTGCGATCAGTGGGCCGGGAAATTTGCGGGACAAGCGTCTGCAGCCGGTCACCACGGTCAGCACGGCCACTGCGACAGCCAATGTTGGCCAACTGAATTGTTCGAAATGTTCGGCGACACCCTGCAGCTTGGCTATGGTTCCGTGCGCTGAGACTTCAATGCCCAGCATTCCGGGAACCTCTCCACTGGCGACCTGAATGCCAACGCCTGTCAAAAAGCCGACTAGGACAGTTCTGGACAGAAAATCAGCTAAAAACCCAAGACCAATGATCCGAGCGGCGATCAGGAGTATCGCAGCCATCAGTGCCAGAAGCGAAGCCAGCGCGAGATATTCGGATGAACCCGACACCGCCATGCCCGCCAAGGCTGAGGCTGTTATGGCCGCAGTCGCGGAATCCGCTCCGACAACCAGATGACGGGAAGATCCAAAGATGGCGAACAATGCCATCGGTATGAGGATTGTGTAGAGGCCGGTAATTACCGGGGTTCCGGCAATTTTCGTGTAACCCATGACTTCGGGGATCGCGAGGCAGGCGAAGGTGAGGCCAGCGAGGATCTCGGTTGGCAGCTTAGATCGATCGAAAGGTAAGATGCCCTGCAGAACAGGAAGCGGAAATGTGACCCCATTTCTTGTCGCTTTAGTCATTAGGTTCCCTGTTCAATGCCTCTGCATAACTTGGAACACTAGAATGCAAATGCGCAGATTTCGATACTGAGTACGGCCTCAGTGAATTTTCTGATCAATCAGGGATTGCGGGATTGCCACTGCGCGGGCATGTCTGTGGGGGTGGGGCTTAGGCCCCACAGGACAGATTGATGAAACTGGATAGTCGGATTTGCGATGTCGCAAGATAAGTCACTAGAGAAACAGAAACATATCTTTCCGATCCGGGTCTATTACGAAGACACCGACATGGGTGGTGTCGTTTATCACGCAAATTACTTGCGCTACATCGAACGCGCCCGATCTGACTGGGTTCGTAAGCTGGGGAATGATCAGAACGCGATGCGGGATGACGGTGTCGTCTGGGTCGTGCGCAAGCTGGACGCAGACTATCTTGCCTCTGCCAAATTTGATGACGAATTGACCGTTGAGACCGAAGTGGTCGCAATCTCGGGTGTTCGGCTGACGATGGCACAGTTGGTTTTGCGGGGTGAAACGGAAATATTCCGCGCCACAGTCACGGCTGTCTGCATCAACAGCGATGGCAAGCCAATCCGCCTTCCGGCAGAGATTCGCGCATTGATGTAACAAAACGTAGCCCAGGGGTGGTTATGTTGGCATTTCATACCGATCTGCGTTAGCGTCTGGCAAAACAAGGCCAAACGAACGGCCGTCAGGCAAAACAAAGAGCAGGTTCATGGAAGCTGAAACGCTGGTGCTGGCGCAGGAGATCGATTTCTCCATGTGGGGGCTGTTCGCCCGCGCGACATTCATCGTCAAGGTGGTCATGCTGATCCTCGTGATCGCATCCTTCTGGTCCTGGGCGATCATTATACAGAAACTCATCAACTATCGCGCTGCACGCCGTGAGGCGCAGGTTTTTGATGAATCTTTCTGGTCGGGCAATCCTCTGGATGAGCTGTTCGAAGAGATTGGTTCACGCCCGGACGGAAGTTCGGAAAAGATATTTGCGGCCGGAATGATCGAGTGGCGAAGGTCCCATCGAACTGACGGTGGGCTGATCGCAGGTGCAACCGCCCGGATCGACAGATCAATGGATGTGGCCATCGCGAAAGAGGCTGAAACCCTGCAAAAAGGTCTGCCCATTCTGGCGACCGTCGGCTCGACCGCGCCGTTTATCGGTCTGTTTGGTACTGTCTGGGGCATCATGAATGCTTTCATCGAGATTGCCGAGCAGCAGAACACGAACCTTGCAGTTGTAGCACCTGGCATCGCCGAGGCGTTGCTGGCAACCGGCCTCGGCCTGTTGGCCGCGATCCCGGCCGTGATCTTCTACAACAAGCTGAGCGCCGACAGTGACCGGATCGTCGGTGGCTATGAAGCTTTTGCCGACGAGTTCGCCACCATCCTTTCTCGTCAGTTGGACAGCTGACATGGGCGCTGCGGTTCAGCAATCGTCAAACGGAAACGGGCGTAGACGCGGTCGTCGTCGCGGTCGCGCACAGCCGATGGCGGAAATCAACGTTACGCCATTTGTTGATGTCATGTTGGTGTTGCTGATCATTTTCATGGTGGCAGCCCCCTTGCTGACCGTGGGTGTTCCGGTTGACCTGCCCAAAACCGCCGCCAGCGCATTGCCCGGGGACAATGAAGAACCCTTGACTGTAACCCTCACTGCGGATGGTCGGGTTCAGATCCAGACGACAGATGTTCTGCGCGAAGAACTGATTGGCAAGCTGCGCGCCATCGCTGCTGAGCGCAGCAGTGACCGTGTATTCCTGCGGGCGGACGGCGCTATTCCCTATGCGCAGGTGATGCAGATCATGGGCGCCCTGAATGCGGGCGGATTTTCGAATGTGGGCCTTGTTACCGATACGGGCGGGCCAACGCTGGACGAAGGTGGAGAGTGAGGCCGCGGGGTGGAAACCGGCACCAAGATCTCAGCGATTGCCCATGTGAGTCTGATCGGATGGGCGTTGTTCGGCGGTACGTTCCAGTCGGAACCGCTGCCTATGGCTGTGCAGGATGTATCCGTGATCTCTGCTGAGCAATTCGCGGCAATGACCGCGCAGCGCGAAGCGCCTGAGGTTCCTTCGACACCTGAATCGCTGGAGCAGCCGCCTGAACCCGTTGAAGAGGTGAACGCGCCAGAGCCCACGCAGGAAGAACAACCGCGCCCCGAGCCGGTGACGCCATCTGAACCCGAACCTGAACCGGTGCTGGAAACAGTCGAAGTGCCACCCGAGCCAGAAGTGGTTGAAGAGCCGCCGGTTCTGGAACAGCCAGAGCCAGAAGCGGTAGTCCTTCCCACACCTCCCGGACCCGAGGCCCAGCCTAGGCCAGCTGATCGCGTAGCACCCGAACCAATAGCCCCGCCGCCACCCGAGGCCCAGATTGATGACGTGGAATCGCCACCGGTTTCTCTGGACGAAGGCGCTGAGACGCAGCAAGAACAACAGGACCAGACCGCACCCGAGGAAGCCACGGATCAGATCGTGACCGAGGCTGAGGAATCCGATGAGACGGCGCCGACAACCTCTCCCCGACCGCGCGTTCGACCCAACCGTCCTGCACCGCCCGTTGAGCCTGAAGTTGCGGAAACATCTGAGCCTGCCGCCCCGGCAGAGGCGACGTCGTCCAGTGAACAGGACGCGATTGAGGATGCGCTTTCCGAGGCTCTGCGCGATTCTGAACCTTCAGGTCCACCGTTGACCAGCGGCGAAAAGGACGCGATGCGTCTGGCCGTATCACGATGCTGGAATGTCGGATCGCTGTCGACCGACGCATTGAGTACTGTGGTGGTAGTCGGCTTCTCCCTGAACCGTGACGGAACGGTCGTGGGCGGTAGTTTGCGCCTGCTGGACAGTTCCGGCGGTTCTGCCGGTGCGGAAAAACAAGCCTTTGATGCGGCGCGCCGCGCGATCTTGCGCTGTGGTGCCAGAGGTTATGACCTGCCTGCTGACAAATACGAGCATTGGCAGGATATTGAGATTACATTCAATCCCGAGAGGATGCGGATCAAATGATGAAACTTCTGACCAGCCTCTTTGTCGGTCTGACCCTGTTGTCGGCACCGGTATATGCGCAAAGCGGACCGCTACGCCTTGAGCTCACTGAGGGCATTATCGAACCCATGCCCTTTGCAGTGCCCAGTTTCGTGCCGGACAGTCCTGCAGCAGCGCAGTATGCGAGCGATATCTCGCGCGTCGTTGCCGCCGACCTGACCGGCACGGGGTTGTTCCGTGAAATCTCATCCGATGCTTTCATCAGTCGGGTCAGCAGTTTCGAAGCCCCTGTTCAATTCGCGGATTGGAAAGCGATCAATGCGCAGGCGCTGGTTACTGGTGCGGTCAATGTTTCGGGCAAACGTCTTACGGTGCGGTTCCGGATTTGGGATGTGTTTTCGGGGCAAGAGCTGGGCAATGGCCTACAGTTCGCTGGCACAACTGATGGCTGGCGTCGCATGGCACATAAGGTGGCTGACCAGGTTTATAGCCGTATCACGGGTGAAGGTGGATATTTCGACAGCCGGGTTGCCTTTGTCTCGGAAAGCGGACCCAAAGATCAGCGGCGCAAGCGGTTGGCGATCATGGATTATGATGGCGCCAACGTTCAGTACCTGACCGACAGCGCCGCAATCGTTCTTGCACCACGGTTCTCACCCACGGGTGATCGGCTGCTTTACACCAGTTATGAAAGCGGCAGGCCGCGTATCTACGTATTGGATGTCGGCCGTGTGAAACGGCAGGAATTGAAGACGCAGGACGGCACAATGAGCTTTTCACCGCGCTTCTCGCCTGATGGCAGATCGATCGTCTATTCGTTGATCCAAGGGGGTAATACCGACCTCTGGAAGATGGATCTGGCTTCGGGTCAGAGCGTACGTCTGACCAACACGCCTGCGATTGAGACAGCACCCAGCTATTCACCGGACGGTACTCAGATCGTGTTCGAAAGCGATCGGTCCGGCACCCCACAACTTTACATCATGCCCGCCAATGGCGGTGAGGCTACACGCATAAGTTTTGGTCAGGGGCGCTATGGTACGCCGGTCTGGTCTCCGCGCGGTGACCTGATTGCGTTTACCAAACAGAACAAGGGTCGTTTCCATATTGGTGTGATGCGCATAGATGGCAGTGAGGAACGCCTGTTGACCGCCTCATTCCTGGACGAAGGCCCAACCTGGTCGCCCAATGGCCGGGTCATCATGTTCTCGCGGGAAACGCAGGGGGCAAGCGGACGGTCTTCGCTTTATTCCGTGGATATCTCGGGGCGAAATCTTCGCCCGGTTCGCACACCCGACGGGGGCAGCGATCCGGCATGGGGACCATTGCAGAATTGATCGAACCGGCAGACAGGCAAAGTTCACAATGCAACCGCGCTATGGTAGACAGTCGTCAATAAACAAACGGGACAAGAGGCAATTGTAATGAACGTATTGAGCAAATTCGCGGCGTTGGGCGCGCTGATGTTGATCGCCGCCTGTAGCAACAATGATCCTTCGGCTCTGGGCGGTGGTGCTGGTGGCAGCGGTGCAATCCAACCGGGTTCACCAAGTGACCCGCGTTCACCTGCATATTTCCAGCAGACTGTCGGTGATCGCGTGTTGTTTGCGGTCGATCAGTCCACACTGTCGCCTCAGGCGCAGACAATTCTGCAGGGTCAAGCCGAGTGGCTGCTTGCCAACACCGATTACACCGCGACGATCGAGGGCCATGCGGACGAGCAGGGCACCCGCGAGTACAACCTTGCATTGGGCGCTCGCCGCGCGAATGCGGCAAGGGAGTACCTGATTTCGCGTGGCGTTGCGGGCAATCGCATTCAGACAATCAGCTATGGCAAAGAGCGTCCGATTGAAATTTGCAGCACCGAGGAATGCTATTCCAAGAACCGTCGTGCGGTGACGGTGCTGACCGGATCAACCTTGGGGTAAGATAATGAGACTTGCAGGATGGGTTCTGGCGGCGGTGGTAACCGCCGCAGGTGTAGCGCAGGCGCAGGACCAGCAAACTTTAGCGGACATCCGGCAGGAACTGACGGTGCTGCACGTTGAAATTCAACGCCTAAAGCGCGAGTTTTCGACGACCGGTTCTCCCGCCCCAAACCTGTCCGGCAGTTCAGTGCTGGAACGGGTTGACGCCATTGAGGCCGAGTTGCAGCGCCTGACCCGGCAGACTGAGCAACTGAATCAACGTATTCAGAATGTTGTCACCGACGGAACCAACCGGATTGGTGATCTGGAGTTTCGTTTGGTCGAGTTGGAAGGCGGCGATCTGAGCACCTTGGGTGAAACTTCGACATTGGGTGGTGAAGAACAGACTACGACTGTTGTTGCGCCAACGGCATCCGAAACTTCTGAGGTTAGCCAGACCGAGCTTGCGGTTGGTGAACAGGCTGACTTTGATACCGCCTCTCAGGCACTGTCGGATGGTGATTTCCAAACTGCTGCCAATATGTTTGCACAGTTCGACACATCCTATCCGGGCAGCCCGCTTGCACCTCAGGCCAATCTGAAGCGAGGACAGGCACTGGAAGGTCTGGGTGACACACGCGAAGCAGCCAAGGCGTTTCTGGCAAGCTTTACCGGGGATTCCGAAGGACCTGTCGCACCCGAAGCGCTTTATGAGCTTGGCGCAGCGCTGGGTCGTCTGGGGCAAACCGATCAAGCCTGTATTACGCTGGGTGAGGTCGGTGTGCGCTTCCCCGCTTCTCCATCGGTTGCGTCTGCCACTCAGGAAATGGCGTCGCTGGGCTGTTCTTGACCTCTGACACCGACACGCTGAGGGCCGAAATCCTGCGA
This sequence comes from Roseibium sp. RKSG952, assembly GCF_009711355.1. Lineage (NCBI taxonomy): Bacteria > Pseudomonadati > Pseudomonadota > Alphaproteobacteria > Hyphomicrobiales > Stappiaceae > Roseibium > Roseibium sp. RKSG952. The sequence goes on from NZ_SMMF01000933.1 coordinate 59,355, forward strand.
CATCTGCCGGACCCGCTGCCGCGTCGCATCGGTGTGGCGGTTTCCGGCGGGAGTGATTCCACCGCACTGTTGCAACTGCTTGCTGGGATCGCCCGAACGGAAGGTTTCGAACTTTGTGCTGCAACAGTCGATCACGGTCTGCGTGCCGAGGCTGCGGATGAGGCCGTCGCTGTTTCAAGGCGATCAGCAGATTTGGGCGTGCCTCACGAGACTTTGAAATGGAAAGGTTGGGACGGTTCCGGCAACCTTCAGGATCAGGCCAGGCGTGCTCGATACAGATTGCTCGCCGAATGGGCGCAAAGTCATGGTATCGCAGCTATTGCACTGGGCCACACAGCAGATGATCAGGCTGAAACCGTTCTGATGCGTTTGGCGCGTTCTGCCGGGGTTACGGGCTTGTCGGCCATGGCCACGGTTCGTCGACAAGACGGCATCGACCTGCTGCGTCCGCTGCTCTCGATCACCCGCGCCCGGCTGCGCGGCTATCTGAACGCAGCTGGTGTGACATGGATCGAAGACCCTTCGAATCGGGACACGCGCTTTGATCGTATCAAGACCCGTGAGGCTCTGACAGGTCTTGGCAACATCGGAATTACTGCTGAAACCTTGTCCAGGGTAGCTGGCAACCTTGCACAAGCGCGTGATGCGTTGGAGCTGTTTGCGCAGGAATCCGCCCGCAAGATCGCCGTGGTTGAATCCGGTGATGTGTGTATCGACTTGAATGGGTTTGAAGCACTGCCTCAAGAAATCCAGCGCAGGATCTTGGTGGGAACCTTCGGTTGGATCACACAGGGTGGATATCCCCCACGTCAGAGCGCGGTTGATCAAGTGGTTGATACGCTTTTGACAAGGCAGACAGTGTCTGTCGGGGGGTGCCTGGTGATCCCCAAAGGCAATAATGCTTGGATTTGCAGGGAACTAAACGCGGTGAAGGATCAGACAGCGCATCCGGGAACCCCGTGGGATAGGCGCTGGGTTCTCAACGGGCCGAGCGCAGCTGAAACGCTAGTGCGCCCGCTTGGCGAGCGCGGAATCTCACGCCTTGATGACTGGCGTTTGGTGGGGCGCCCCCGAGCGGCGATTCTGTCCTCACCTGCGGTTTGGCGAGGGGATGAACTGCTGTCTGCACCGCTTGCCGGATATGCCAATGGCTGGAGCGTAGAACTGGCCCCGCATGTGCCAGACTTTTACGCATCGTTTTTATCGCATTGAACCTGCCACAATCATCTCTATTTTAAGGAGCAACCCGGCAGATCCCCATCTGCCGAAATCTGTTGGGAGATTTTCCTTGGGCAACGCTCGTAACATCGCCTTCTGGGTTGTTCTGTTCCTGCTGATCCTTGCACTGTTCAATCTGTTCAGTGGACCGGGTGGAACGCTCCAGAGCAATGAAAAAACTTATTCCGAGTTTGTCAGCTCGGTCGAGGCCGGTGACGTCAAGAACGTCACACTCGACGGTGAACAAATTCGCTACTCCACTGATACCGGCGGCAACTATGTCACGATCAAACCTACGGATGCAGAAGTGACCAAGCTGCTGATCGACAAGAACATCCCCGTACGCGCTGAAAAACAGCAGCAATCGGGTTTCCAGTCGTTCCTGATCACTCTGTTGCCTTTCCTGCTGCTGATCGGCGTCTGGGTCTATTTCATGAACCGGATGCAAGGCGGCGGCAAAGGCGGCGCGATGGGCTTTGGCAAGTCCAAAGCCAAGATGCTGACCGAAAAGCATGGCCGCGTGACCTTTGATGACGTTGCTGGCATCGACGAAGCCAAGGAAGAGCTGGAAGAGATCGTGGAATTCCTGCGCAACCCGCAGAAATTCTCGCGCCTCGGTGGCAAGATTCCCAAAGGTGCGCTGCTGGTTGGCCCTCCGGGTACCGGTAAAACGCTTTTGGCCCGCGCGATTGCGGGTGAGGCTGGTGTACCGTTCTTCACCATTTCGGGTTCCGACTTTGTTGAAATGTTCGTTGGTGTAGGTGCATCCCGTGTGCGCGACATGTTCGAACAGGCCAAAAAGAACGCGCCTTGTATCGTTTTCATCGACGAGATCGACGCCGTTGGCCGCCATCGTGGTGCCGGTTATGGCGGCGGGAACGATGAACGCGAACAGACCCTCAACCAGTTGCTGGTCGAGATGGACGGTTTTGAGGCCAACGAAGGCGTGATCATTCTGGCGGCCACCAACCGTAAAGACGTTCTGGACCCCGCGCTGCTGCGTCCGGGCCGTTTTGACCGCAACGTGACCGTTGGCAATCCCGACATCAAAGGCCGTGAGAAAATTCTGGGCGTGCATGCGCGCAAGACGCCTCTGGGCCCCGATGTCGACCTGCGCATCATCGCGCGCGGTACTCCGGGCTTCTCGGGTGCCGATCTGGCCAACCTCGTGAACGAGGCGGCGCTGATGGCCGCTCGTGTGGGACGCCGCTTTGTCACCATGGAAGATTTCGAAAACGCGAAAGACAAGGTGATGATGGGGGCCGAGCGCCGCTCGATGGTGCTGACGCAGGATCAGAAGGAAAAGACAGCCTATCACGAATCCGGCCACGCCGTTGTTGGCATGACTCTGCCGCTGTGTGATCCGGTCTACAAAGCGACGATCATTCCGCGCGGCGGTGCATTGGGTATGGTTGTCAGCCTGCCTGAGATGGATCAGTTGAACTATCACCGTGACGAGTGCGAGCAGAAGCTGGCCATGACCATGGCAGGCAAGGCGGCTGAGGTGATCAAATACGGTGAAGACCACGTGTCGAACGGTCCGGCCGGTGACATTATGCAGGCCAGCCAACTGGCGCGCGCCATGGTGATGCGCTGGGGCATGTCTGACAAGGTCGGTAACATCGACTATGCCGAAGCCCATGAAGGCTATTCGGGTAACACCGCTGGTTTCTCGGTCTCAGCACATACCAAAGAACTGATCGAGGAAGAGGTGAAACGCCTGATCCAGCAAGGGTATGAGCAAGCGCACAAAATCCTGACCGACCACAATGAAGAGTGGGAACGTCTGGCTCAGGGCCTTTTGGAATATGAGACTCTCACCGGTGATGAGATCAAGCGCGTGATGAACGGTGACTCGCCAAACGAAGGCGATGATGAAAGCGACAGCTCGGATGAGGGCAGCGCACCAAGTGTCACGGCGATTCCCAAAACCAAGGCCAAGAAATCGCCGCCGGATGGTGGGATGGAGCCTGAACCAACCACATAATTCGAAAAGACCCGGGCCTGGACCCGGGTCTTTTTTTGTTTGGCCCTTCAATTTGCAATGGATGAGTTTAGGGTGCGACCTTGAGCAAAAAAGAAAGCGAGGGAGCAGCATGCCGGTTTTGCGAAAAACGGAGTTTTCAGGCGAAGTCGTCTGGCTTGGTCACGTTCCATCGGGCAGTAACATTCGCGCCAGATCCGTCGAAGAATTGCAGCTGGGATTTGCCGGAGAACAGGGCGCGCGCCACGAAGGGGTCAACCGTGCCTCGTGCGTTCGGGTAAGGAACCTCTACCCGCAGGGAACCGAAATCCGCAATGTGCGCCAATTATCGATTCTGTCTGCGGAAGAAATGGATGCAATCGCAGCTGACATGGGGCTTGAAACGCTTGATCCAGCATTGCTGGGTGTGAGCATCGTCGTAAGAGGGATACCTGACTTTACCTATGTGCCTCCATCGTCACGTCTGCAGGCCTCGGGCGGGTTGACCGTCACAATTGATATGGAAAACCGCCCTTGCGTTATACCCGGCCGTGAAATCGAACACGAAGCACCGGGGCATGGCGCTGCGTTCAAGCCTGCTGCACAGGGTCGTCGTGGCGTCACCGCATGGGTTGAATGTCCCGGAAATCTGCGGGTTGGTGATACATTGTCCCTGTTTGTGCCGGATCAGCGTAGCTGGGCACCATAAGGCGCCGTCGTTTCCGATTTGAAACTGCTGAATGGCGTCTACGACGTTTCACGGCATGATTATGTCGGAATCTCTATCCATCGCAATTGTACACAACGGTATGGGTTGTCCAGCGCCGACGTTCAGCGTCGGTTTCGCACGGCATTCAATCAGGGACCCTGCCCAATGAGCTACAAATCCGACATCGAAATCGCCCGTGAGGCGAACAAAAAGCCGATCCAGGAAATCGGCGCAAAAATCGGCATCGATTCTGCAGACCTGCTGCCCTATGGCCACGACAAGGCGAAGGTCAGCCAGGACTTCATCAACTCGGTTCAGGACCGCGAAGACGGCAAGCTGATCCTCGTGACCGCGATCAACCCGACCCCGGCGGGTGAAGGTAAGACCACCACCACCGTTGGTCTGGGTGACGGCCTGAACCGCATCGGTAAAAACGCGATGATCTGTATCCGCGAAGCATCGCTGGGTCCGAATTTCGGCATGAAGGGCGGCGCTGCAGGTGGCGGTTACGCGCAGGTTGTTCCGATGGAAGAGATGAACCTGCATTTCACCGGTGACTTCCACGCCATCACCTCAGCTCACTCGCTGCTGTCGGCAATGATCGACAACCACATCTACTGGGGCAATGAGTGCGAGATCGACACCCGCCGCGTCGCATGGCGTCGTGTGGTCGACATGAACGACCGCGCCCTACGTCAGATCACAGCTTCTCTGGGTGGTGTATCGAACGGCTTCCCGCGTGAGGCAGGTTTTGACATCACTGTGGCGTCCGAAGTCATGGCGATCCTTTGCCTGGCAAACGACCTGAAAGACCTGGAAAAGCGTTTGGGCGACATCATCGTTGCTTACCGCCGCGATAAGACACCGGTTTACTGCCGGGACATCAAGGCCGAAGGCGCGATGACCGTTCTGCTGAAGGACGCGATGCAGCCGAACCTGGTGCAGACGCTGGAAAACAACCCGGCATTCGTCCACGGCGGCCCGTTCGCGAACATCGCACATGGCTGTAACTCGGTCATCGCGACCAAGACCGCACTGAAAGTTGCTGACTATGTCGTGACCGAAGCCGGTTTCGGTGCTGACCTGGGTGCCGAGAAGTTCATGAACATCAAGTGCCGTAAGGCGGGCATCGCTCCGTCTGCTGTTGTGCTGGTTGCAACCGTGCGCGCGATGAAGATGAACGGTGGCGTTGCCAAAGCCGATCTGGGTGCGGAGAACGTGGAAGCGGTTGTTAATGGCTGCGCCAACCTGGGCCGCCACATCGAGAACGTGAAATCGTTCGGTGTGCCAGTTGTTGTCGCCATCAACCACTTTGTCACCGACACCGATGCCGAAGTGCAGGCGGTCAGCGACTATTGCGGTGAGCATGGCGTTGAGGCAATTCTGTCGCGTCACTGGGAGCTGGGCTCGGAAGGGTCCGCACCGCTGGCTGAGAAAGTCGTCGAAATCGTCGAAGGTGGCAGCGCGAACTTCTCGCCGATCTACCCGGACGACATGCCTCTGTTCGAGAAAATCGAAACCATCGCCAAGCGCATCTACCGCGCCGACGAGGTGTTGGCTGACAACAAGATCCGCAACCAACTGCGTGAGTGGGAAGAAGCTGGCTATGGCAACCTCCCGGTCTGCATGGCGAAAACCCAGTACTCGTTCTCGACCGATCCGACCCTGCGCGGCGCGCCGACCGGCCACTCGGTTCCGGTTCGCGAAGTGCGTCTGTCCGCAGGTGCCGGCTTCATCGTAGTCGTCTGCGGTGAGATCATGACCATGCCTGGTCTGCCTCGCAAGCCGGCTGCGGAAACCATCTGTCTTAACGACGCAGGTGAGATCGAGGGCTTGTTCTAAGCCCCCAAATAAGACATCTCGTGGTCCGGGGATATCCCCGGGCCACAGGAGATTAAAATGCCCACTCTGATACCACCGCAAGACTGTCACTCGATGCAGGAATTGCGGCCTCAGATCGACAAGCTGGACCGCCAATTGATCGAATTGTTGGTTACGCGCGCAGGCTATATTGACCGCGCGTCTCAGCTGAAACCCGGCGAGGGGCTGCCAGCCCGCATCCCGGATCGTGTCGAAGAAGTGGTGCAGCGTGTGCGCAAGAGCTCGGATGAGTTGGGCATGGACCCCGATCTTGCCGAAAAGCTCTGGCGTATACTGATTGACTGGTCGATTGCCCGCGAAGAACGCGTGCTCGGCCCCGACTGAAGAACCGGGCGCTTTCCGCGCCCGATCCGTTTTTTGAAAGAAGGGATCAAAGGATGGTAGCGCAGGTTATCGACGGTAAGGCCTTTGCGGCCAAGGTTCGCGCGCAGGTGGCCGATCAGGTCGCAAAGCTGAAAGAAGAAAATGGCATCACCCCCGGTCTCGCCGTGGTTCTGGTGGGGGAAGACCCGGCCAGCCAGGTTTATGTCCGCTCGAAGGGCAAGATGACCGTCGAAGTCGGCATGAATTCGTACGAGCACAAGCTGGACGTCGATACATCCGAAGAGGATCTGCTGGCCCTGATCGACAAGCTGAACAACGATCCGGCTGTGCATGGCATTCTGGTGCAGTTGCCTCTGCCCAAGCACCTGAACGAAGATCTGGTCATTAACTCCATAGACCCCTCCAAAGATGTTGATGGCTTCCACATCTCGAACGTTGGTCTGTTGGGCACCGGGCAGAAGTCGATGGTACCTTGTACCCCATTGGGCTGCCTGATGATGCTGCGTGACCACCACGGCTCGCTGTCTGGCATGGACGCAGTCGTGATCGGCCGTTCGAACATTGTGGGCAAGCCGATGGCGCAACTGCTGCTGGGTGACAGCTGCACCGTGACCATCGCGCATTCGCGCACCAAGGACCTGCCGGACGTTGTACGCCGTGCCGACATTGTCGTCGCTGCAGTTGGCCGCCCGGAAATGGTGCCTGGTGACTGGATCAAAGAAGGCGCCACTGTCATCGACGTGGGCATCAATCGCATTGAGCGTGATGGTAAGAACAAGCTGGTCGGTGATGTGGACTATGCCAGCGCGGCTGAGCGTGCAGGCGCCATTACACCTGTACCCGGCGGTGTTGGCCCAATGACCATTGCCTGCCTTCTGGCAAATACTCTGACCGCATGCTGCCGTGCAAATAGCCTGCCAGAGCCCGAAGGCCTGACTGCCTAAAACATTTCGCCGGGCAGAGTAATTCTGCCCGGTTCCCCTTTAAATTTGGCTGATTGTTACCAGAATTATCCAAGTTTATTGCGGTTGATCACGAATGTGACTTTATCCCATAAACGGGTTTGAATGTCTGACATATCGTGATAAACACGTTATTCCAGCCAGTTACGAAGTATAAGTGCAGGTCGCCCGAGGCATCTGGGCTGGGTTTCGGAAGACCGCTTGTTAGTTTGGTATGACGTCAAAGCTACGCAAGATACTTGCCGCGTGTAGCCCTCAGAGGGTAATCGCCGGTCTCGTATTTATCCCTCTGCTTGCCTACTCTTTTCCACCCTTCCGCGAAATGGACCTGCCATTTTCCCAACGCCTCGTTTTTTGGATCGGCGTGATGATGCTGGCGGTGGCAGCGACTTGGACCTCAAAAACACTGGTAAATGGCCGCTTTGATCAGTTGGGCCGATCCATGCCAAACGTGACCTTCACGATCCTGATCCTTGCGCTCTTCACACCGTCGCTTTGGCTGCTTGCTTGGATGCTATATACCCTTAGCGGTCAGGATGCGCCGGACCTGTTGTCGGTCGGTACCTATGGGATATTGTTTAGCGCTGGACTGGTCCTGGTGAGCAGTAGCGATGTCGCCGATTCGACATCTCAGCCGGAAGAATCGATCAAACCGCGTCTGACGAACCGTTTGCCAAGTGGATTTTCCGGCCAGATCTATCGGCTGACCGTGCGTGACCACAATGTGGATGTTGTGACTTCGGATGGGACATTCACCATCAGGTCTCGATTTACTGACGCCATCAATGAGATGGAGCCTGTCCCGGGGCATTGTACGCATCGATCACATTGGGTGACGGATGCTTCTATCACCGGCACCGAGCGGATGGACGGGAAGATTTTCTTGCGACTTCAGAACGGTGATCTGGTCCCCGTGAGCAGGAAATACAAACCGAAATTGGTTGAGGATGGTTTGCTCTGAGCCGTCATCTTGGCATTGGCACGATCAGAGGCTGCGGTCCTGTCAGTATCGCTTTGGCGTCGGGTGCCATGATCTCGCTCAGAATCTTTTCAGAGCTGCGCAACCCACCTGTATATGTCCCATAGGCGGGTAAGATCATGCGATCGCTGTCCAGCAGGAAGGCAGGGCGCGTGATCGAGCGTCCTTTGACAAGAATGCGCGCTTTAGGGTGGTAGTGACCGGAAACCTCACCGCGATCGTGGGACTGCGTGATATGCCGGAACACCAGAGAATCGCAGGACCATTCGGACAGATGCGTTCCACCCAGCTCCACTGGTCCCGGATCATGGTTGCCCTCGATCCATATCCAAAGACGCCCAGCCTGAAGCGTTGAAATCTGTAGCCGTTCGTCATCAGTCAGCGAAAGAGACGCATCCAGATCGTCAAAGCTGTCGCCAAGACAAATCACTGTTCCTGCTGCGGTGTACTCAAGATCTGTCGCCAGCCGCGCAAGTGTCTCGCGGTTATCGTAAGGGGGCAGGGCGGGGCCTCCGCGCCGGACCACCCTTTCGGATTTTCCAAGATGCAGGTCTGACACACAGAGCAAATCCTGTTCCGGCCACCACAAAGCCCCTGAACCCAGCGCGCGCAGGCGCTGACCTGCAAAGGAAAACTCTAGACTGTTCATGATCCGTTCTTTGCCCGTTTGAGCAGTGTTTGCAAGAGGCAGCGTTACACTTCCGCCAAACCTGCAGTTTGCAACAGACGAGCGCTCTCTTCTGCCAATAGGCGTTCCTCGGCGGCGCCTTTGACAGGGACTTTACCGACTTCAAGGAACAGAGGTGCGGCCAGCGGTGAAACTCGATCCAGGCGCAACAGATCGATCCGATCACCGATACGTTCGATCATGGCCTCAATCCGCCCGAAATCGACTAGCCCGCGCATCGCCTCTTCACGGGTGATTTGCATCAGCAGGTGATCCGGATCGTATTTGAGCAAAGTGTCGTACAGGATGTCTGAGGAAAACGTTGCCTGCCGTCCGCTTTTGCGTTGCCCACCCGTATTTCGCTCGATCAGACCTGCAATCGTGGCCGAGGCGCGAAAGGTACGTTTCATCACCGCATTTCCTGCGAGCCAGTTCTCCAGACCATCGCGCAAGGCATCAATCTGAAACAGCGGGCGCGGGTCGGTCACAGCATCCAGCCCCCAGATCAGAGTGGCATAATCAGTTGCCACAAAGCCCAATGGGGCCAATCCTGTTTCTTCCATCCGTTTGGTGACCAGCAGCCCCAGTGTCTGCTGGGCATTGCGACCGGCGAAACCGTAGACACACAAATGTTCTCGCCCGTCGCTGGGAAAGCTCTCGATCAACAGCCTGTCACGCTGCGGTAGCTGTGAGAGGTCACGCTGCAGGGACAGCCATTGCGCTGTATGTGGCGGCAGTTGTGGCCAGTCTGACTGTGCGAACATACGAAGGATGCGATCGCTCAATTGCGTGGACGTGGCAAACTTCGTACCGGAAAAGGTGGCGATCTTGGGTTTCCGTTCAGCACGGCGGCTGACCTCGACCGTCATTTCGCGCAACCCTTCGTATCGTACGATCTGCCCCCCGATCAAAAACGTATCTCCGGGCGTCAGAGACGCGGCAAAGGCTTCTTCCACTTCACCCAGTGGCTTACCCCCGCGATTTCTTTTCAGGCGCACTTTCAGCGTGTCAGTGTCCTGAATGGTGCCCAAATTCATACGGATACGCTGCGCAGCTCTGGGGTCGCGAAGCTGCCACAGCCCATCCGGGCGTTTTAGTAGGCGCTGCCAGCGATCATAGGCACGCAGCGCATAGCCGCCGGTCGCACAGAAATCGAGACAGGCATCAAACTGAGGGCGATCCAATTGCGCATAGGGTCCCGCAGACGTCATCTCGGAAAACAGAGTATCCGCATCAAATGGCCCCGAGGCTGCAGCGATCAGGATGTGTTGGCACAGGACATCGCGTGGGCCGCGGCCGCGCGGTTCTCCATCCAGCTCATGCGCTTTTGCAGCCTCTAGCGCCGCGATACATTCCACCACTTCGAAACGGTTGGCTGGGACCAGCAAGGCTTTGGATGGTGCATTATAACGATGGTTGGCACGTCCAATGCGTTGAACCAGCCGTTTGACATTCTTTGGTGCTCCAATCTGGATCACCAGATCCACGTCGCCCCAATCGATCCCCAGATCCAGGCTGCCGGTACAGACGATGGCGCGCAGGTCTCCGCGAACCATAGCGGCTTCGACACGCTCGCGCTGTTGCCGGTCAAGACTGCCGTGATGGATGCCAATAGGCAGGGCGTCGTCGTTGGCCAGCCAGAGATTGTGAAAGAAAATTTCGGCCTGTGCGCGGGTGTTGTGAAAGATCAGTGTCGTCTTGTGTTTCTTGATTTGGTCCAACACTGCGGGGATCGAATAGGCAGCGCCACCACCTGACCATGGTGGCATCTCCTCGGTTTCCAGCATTGAGATATCTGGGTCCGGGCCGGGGTCGGCTTGCACAATTTCACAAGGGTCGGGATGGCGGGCCAGAAAGCGCGCGATTGCATCTGGATCCTCTACTGTTGCCGACAGTCCTACGCGTCGCAGCGCAGGGTTAAGTGATTGTAACCTAGCCAACGCCAACATCAGCTGATCACCACGTTTGCTTTCGGCCAGAGCGTGAATTTCATCCACGATCACCCTCTCAACGCCGCTGAACATACGGGCCGCATCCTCGTATGAGGTCAGCAGAGCCAAACTCTCGGGCGTGGTCAGCAGGATATGCGGTGGGTCGGCGCGCTGGCGTTTCTTTTGGGTGGCCGAGGTGTCGCCTGTTCGATCCTCGATGCGAATAGGTAAGCCAATCTCTTCTACCGGCACGCGCAGATTTCGCCGGATATCTGCGGCCAACGCCTTTAACGGAGAGACATAGATCGTGTGCAAACCGTTGTGTCTGCCATCAGCTAGTTCGGCCAGTGACGGGAGGAACCCAGCCATGGTTTTGCCCCCGCCAGTAGGGGCGATCAGCAACGTTGCCGGATTTTGCGCCCGGTCGAACATGTCTAGCTGATGGGGGTGTACGGACCAGCCTTTGGCGGCAAACCAATTATCAATCCGGGCGGGAATCTGCGTCATGACTGCAGATTACCCGCCCGTGATCAGAATGGCAGGGGGGAAGGTGTTCCTAGTGGACGATATGTTCTTCTTTGACGAACATGTTGGCCCATGCGCGATCGATCAGGTCCGGGTTCATCTGATAGGGGATGCCCTCGAACTCGCAGATCGAGATCATCTGATCGATCAAGAAGATCGGCTGATAATTCGCATAGATGTTGTTGATCGTCGGGTATTTGACCTTGAGCAGATGAACCAACGCCGACTCATCCAGTGGCATGCCGCGTTTACGAGCAACCATGGCAAAGATCTTCAGGAAGTTCTCCTGATTCGGACCATCGATCTTGATCTTGAAGAAGATCCGGCGCAGAGCCGCTTGGTCGAAAATCTCATTCGGGTGGAAGTTGGTCGAAAAGATAACCAGCGTATCGAACGGAACTTCAAACTTTTCACCCGACTGCAGGCCAAGAATATCTTTGCTTTCCTCAAGCGGAACAATCCAACGGTTGATCAGTGCCTGTGGCGGTTCTGCCTGACGACCAAGGTCGTCCACGATAAAGATGCCGCCGGTGGATTTCAGCTGTAGTGGCGCCTGATAGGTACGCGCTGTAGGGTTGTAGACCAGATCCAGCATGCTGAGCGACAGTTCACCACCGGTGACCACCGTGGGGCGCTCACATTGTACATAGCGCGTGTCAAAGCGTTTGCGGCGGCGAATGCTGTTAGGGTCATCCGCTTCCTGCTCAATCGCGGTGTGAACGATCGGATCGTAGACCGTAATCACCTGACCGGCATATTCGATGGCGCGAGGGACATAAACGTTGTCTCCCAGGGCATCCCGAATACCGTTTGAAATCGAAGACTTACCGTTGCCCGGAGGGCCATACATCAGGATCGAACGGCCCGCGCTGACCGCGGGGCCCAGATGGTCCAGCAGACTGTCGGGCAAAACCAGATGCCCCATTGCACCTGTCAACTGGTCACGGGTGACCTGAATATTGCGGATCGACTGGCGTTTGACCTGTTCGCGATAGACATCCAGCGGTACCGGCATTGCGCCGAAATATTCGGACTGGCTGAGCGCGTCCAAGGCACGCGCTTTACCAGCGTCGGTGAGTTGATAGCCCATCTCGTTACCGCTGTTGGCATTCAGCGTACCCGTCGCCTGCAGGAGTTTCTGTTCGCGCGCCATGTCCACCAGTTCCTGGGTAACCGCGCCCGGCAAGCAAATGGCTGAGGCGATGTCAGATACAGTATCCACATTCTTGCGAAAGATTGTTTTCAGAAGAATGTCCCGCATCATCACCAGTGGAAGCCGCATTTCACCCAAGCCCTTGGGGGCAGGGGGGGCTACAACGGAGGTCGTCTGCATGTTCATGAGCGTTGCTCGTCTATCAGGTTGTCACGTCAAATGCCCCGAACAGGGGTCGCTTGCGAAAAATTTGGCGCAGCTTTGTGGCAGGACCAAGGCGCGGGCAAGGCGTACTGATGATGGTTTAGGAGCCGTAAAATATACCTAAAATCAAATAGATGGATAAACTTCCGGCCAGGACGAACCCCATTGGGAAGCGATTACCCGTGTCCCAGCTTTTCCAATCCGGCGCGATACGGCGCAAAGCGCTGTATTTTACCAGCCGATGGGTGGTCACAGCGCCAAGGATTGACGCCGTAACGATGGCCATCAGAACCATCAGATCTCCCAGCCAGATAAAGGGTGCAGCTGATGCACAGAACTTTGCGTCACCGGCTCCCATCGCTCCCGCAGCAGTCAAAAGAATGGCAAAGAACATAACCACAGCCAGATGGAATAACTGCCACAGATAGATGGGCAGCGAAAAGGACAATGGACCGCTCTCTCCCTCAAGCCACGGTCCTGACCACGGAGGAAGTGCAAACAAACCAACAATGACAAATACCAAGGTCAGCGCCTTGACCGCATGGTTTTTGATCCGCATTTCCCGCATATCCGTGAATATCACGTAAAAGCAGATCGGCAGAACAAACGGCAAAAACCACATCGCGGCCGTTGCGGGTATTTGCATGATTTATGCTTCCTCGAGCGCGCGGAGCGAGCGAACAGCTTCGTCAAAATGCTGTGGATGAGTTGCAATTGCTTCGCGGAACAGGTTTTTGGCAGTTGTCAGGTCGCCCTGCTTTACGGCCGAAATTCCCATCGTGTTCAACAGCTGCGCGCGCTCGGCTTGCGACATCGGAACCACAGGCATTGAATAGTTGCCCTGCGCGCTGCGGGCCAGAACCAGATTGTTCTTGGCCGTGAACAGCGACTTGTCCTGGCGGATTGCTTCGGTGAACAGACGCTCGGCTTCGGCATACTGGCCGCGGCTCAGCTTTGAATAACCCCAGTTATTCATAACGCCCGCCGGGCGCGTTGTCAGGCCGACGGCCGTTTCATAGAAGTGATCGGCGCGTTTCCAGTCTTTGCTGGAGTCCGCAACTAGTGCCTCCAGTCGGTAGCGCTGGAACGTCTCATAAGTGGGGGGGACCGCATCCAGAGCGGCCTTGGCGCGCTTCCACTCGCCGCCGCGAACCAACGCATCTGCGTATTCGACTTTGTCGGCGTTGGTCGCACCCTTCATATCTAGAACGCGTTTCCACGCGACCGCCGCTTCGGTGTTGCGCTTGGCACGTGTCAACGAAATGGCCAAACCACGCTGAAGGTCGATGCGGTCCGGGTTTTTACTGGCAGCGCCAAGAAAATAGGTGACCGCCTCGTTGGGGTCGGCAGCGCTCAGCATCACATCGTTCAGGTTGGTTTCGTCGATGACGTTCACTTCCTGGAAAGTGCGTTCAACTTTTTCTTCTTCGGTTTCTTTTGCGCAGGCGGAAAGAACCAGCCCACACGCCACTGCTGTCGGAATCAGGAATAGTTGGCGCATTTTTTGCGTCCTTTTACTGCTCTCGCCTCTGTTACTGGGTTTTGCGAAGCACGAACGCACCGTTGCCCCGCTGTTCCAGCGTATATTCTTGTTCTTGAGGGGTATTATTAACAGGATTTTCCATTTTTGCGAGTGCTAACCGCAGATTGTCACGGATTGCGTCACTTTCGCCATTGTCCAGGGCGTAGGCCCTTTGAAAGACCTGCGACGCCTCGGGATACTGACCGGTTTCCATCAGCAACACGCCCAGATTATTCCACGCCACAGGCCAGTCAGGCTCGTCTTCCACGGCGCGACGTAAAAGCGTTTCCGCCTGGCCCAGACGCCTGAGGCCCAGATTCGCTGTCCCAAGCGAAGTCAGGATTTGAGGGGTCATCCCCTCATCCAAAGCAGCGCGGGTAAAGGACTCGAGCGCCAGCTCATATTCCCCTGCGGCCATCAGCCTGTTTCCGACGGTTAGCTCGTCCGCGGCTTCGCCCTTTGGGTCGACTCCGGGAGGGAAAGGGCCGTTGTTCAGACCGGTGTCAGTGCAAGAAGCCACCATGGTAAGAACCACGGTGGCCAAGATTGGAAAGTTGCGAAACACCCTGATAAAGACTCCTGTAGCAGGCCTAACGAAGGGATTAGAGTCCCGAGTCCACCCCGCCGCCTTTTCCGAACTCCATGATGCCTTTTGCCGATGGACCGACCAGAATGATCAGAAGCGGGGGGACCGTCAGCATCATTGTGGCAAGTGTCATTTTGGTTGGCAACTTGTTCGCGGCTTCTTCGGCGCGCATCACGCGTTTGTCACGCATTTCGCCGGCATAGACCCGCAGGGCTTCGGCAATCGATGTACCAAATGCTGCCGATTGGATCATCACGGTTACAAATGCACTGACATCCTGCACTCCGCAGCGGGTTCCGAAATCACGCAGAACCGTATCTTTGTCCTTACCGGCCTTCATTTCGTATGCGACCACTTCGAACTCCTGCGCGATATCAGGGTAAGAACTTTGCATTTCCGCCGCCACTCGAACGATCGCCTGATCCATCGACTGACCCGCTTCGACACAGACAAGCATCAGGTCAAGTGCATCCGGGAAGCCCGCCGTAATCGCCTCCTGGCGCTCCGCGACACGTCGGGTAATCCAGTATTTCGGGATGAAGTAGCCGATACCGCCCGGGATCAGAACGCGCATCGCCATCTGTTGACCAGTAAGCTCTTCTTCTCCGCTGGAGAACACTGTGATCAGCAGCACGCCGATCAACAGACCGGCAATGGCCAGGGCGAACTGGGCAAAGTGGAAGAACCGCACCGCGTCTTTGGACTGATAGCCGGCCTGACGCAGCTTGAGTTGCATAGCAGACAGATCGTCTTCGTTCTGCGGCTCAAGAAAACTCGAGAATTTTTCGAGATTTTCGTTCCGCCCAGAGTTTCTGAGCTGGTCCTTTTTACTCTTTTTTTCTTTCTTCGGCGCTGTATTCGAGCGCTGTAGCTTTTTCAGCGGGTCTTCGGGCTGATTCAGCATCAGCGGTACAGTCACCAGGATCATGAACAGACCTAAAACCCCGACAACGATAAGGGGTCCGAATTCACCCAGCTGATCTGTCAGCATGTCGTTTACATAGGTCAAGAATTCCATCGGTGACTCCTCAGACCTTAATGTTGGTCAGAATTTTCATAACGATCACGTTCAGCGTCAGCATGATGCCAACGAAGAAGCAGGCCGGAATGAAGTATGGTTCATCTATGACCGTGTCATAGTAGTTCGGATCCTTTACCAGGATGAATACCAGACAGACCAGCGGGAAACCGGACAGAAACTTACCGGACCATTGGGCCTCGGCGGTGATCGCTTTGACGCGTCTGAACAGACGAAAGCGCGCACGAATAACCTGAGCAAGCCCGGCCAGAATATCGGCAAGGTTACCACCGGACTGTTGTTGGATAGCGACGGCAACGGCCAAAAATCGCAAATCCTGCATGCCCAGACGTTCGGCCATATCTTTGAGAGCTTCACCCACGCTCCGGCCATATGCACATTCATCTGCAATGACGCCGAATTCCGTGCCCAAGGGATCCTGTACTTCGTTGGCAACAATTTGAACCGAAGATATGAACGGGTTACCAACGCGCAACGACCGAACCATGAGTTCCACGGCATCGGGCAATTGCTCTTCCATGAGCGCCATACGCTTTTTGGCTTTACTGTTCACCCAAGCATATACAGCGCCGATGCCGATGGCGACCGAGATAGCTGCCCGCAAGACAGTATCGGCAGTGGTGCCAATGCTCAGCCCCATGAAGGCCAGACCAGACAACAAAGCCATGATCATGATCAGTTGGCGGGGACTGAAGGCGATAGCCGCTTTCTGGGCCTTGTCAGCCAGCAACGAGTAGAGCGGGATGCTCTGCGACTTCATGTGCTGCTGCATTTCCTTGCGCAGCTGTTCCAGTACCTGCTCACGCCCGACGCCTTTGTCGAGCATATCCAGCCGCCGGTTGACCCGGCTGTTCAAGCTGATCGATTTGCCAAACGCCACAAGGTAGATACCTTCGACCAGGAGCAAAACTCCGACGAAGATCACGACATAGATAAGCGCCTCTACGGGCAGTTGCATATCCGGATCTCCTACACTGTGGTGGGTTCGTAGATCGACGAGGGCAGATCAAAGCCCCACAGCCGGAACCGCTCGGAATAGTGGCTGCGTACACCTGTCGCGGTAAAGTGACCGATGATCTTGTTGTCTGGAGTCAAGCCAACGCGTTGAAAACGAAAGATTTCCTGCATGGAAATCACATCGCCTTCCATACCGGTGATCTCGGTGATCGAGGTCATCCGACGCGAGCCGTCCTGCAAACGGCTGGCCTGCACGATCAGGTTCACAGCCGATGAGATCTGGCTGCGGACCGCTTTGATCGGCATCTCGATACCGGCCATCGCGATCATGTTCTCCAGACGTGAGATACCGTCGCGGGCCGAGTTGGCGTGAATTGTGGTCATTGATCCGTCGTGGCCGGTGTTCATGGCCTGCAACATGTCGATAACCTCAGCGCCACGCGTCTCGCCCACGATAATGCGGTCAGGACGCATACGCAGGGCGTTTTTCAGACAGTCGCGCGGGCTGACTTCACCTTTGCCCTCGACGTTGGGCGGGCGGCTTTCCATTCGGCCCACATGGGTCTGCTGCAGCTGAAGTTCCGCCGTATCCTCAATTGTCAGGATACGTTCAGCATCATCGATGAAGCTGGACAAAGCGTTGAGAGTGGTTGTTTTACCAGAACCCGTACCACCCGAAACGATAACGTTCAGACGGGTCGAGACGGCTGCTTGCAAATACGCGGCCATTTCTTCAGTGAACGCACCGAAATTGACCAGGTCATCAATGCCAAGCTTATCTTTCTTGAACTTACGAATGGAAACAAGAGAGCCATCAACCGCAATCGGCGGCACCATCGCGTTGAAACGCGAGCCATCTGCAAGACGGGCGTCAACATAAGGGTTTGATTCATCGACGCGACGACCCACAGCGGATACGATCTTGTCGATGATCCGCATCAGGTGCTTTTCGTCTTTGAAGGTAATGTCGCTGACTTCCAGCTTGCCGAATCTTTCGACAAAGATCTGTTGCGGGCCATTGACAAGAATATCGTTGAC